>JBBRDB010000008.1:0-31458 GCA_038204345.1 Thermoleophilia bacterium
CGTGCCCAACGTACCGACCCGAGTCTGGTATCTGCAAACAGAACTGGAACAAGAGGTCACATCATCGCAACCCGCCCGCGCCATGAGCCGAGTCAGCCGGACCTGCATCCGACCGGTCCGAGTGGCGGTCTTCGACCGCCCGCCGAGACCATCGGGACCCTCGACATGAGATACGCGATCGTGGGGACCGGGCGCCTGGGTTTGTCGTTCGCCCTTGCCCTTTGCAGCTCAGGCGACATAGTGGCGGGGCACACCAGCCGGTCGGCCGACGGCCGCAACAGAGCCGGCGCTGTCCTCGAGACGCCTCCCTCGCCCAGTATCTCCACTTTAGTCGCATCCGTCCTCGCCTGGACACCCGGCTCCGGCCTGGACCCGGCACCGGCCGTAGACTTAAGGTCCGACGGCGGCTCGGGTATCGACGGCTCCGCTCCGGCCGATGCCGCCGCCCTCGAGACGCGCGCCCTCGAGACTCATAGCCTCGTCGTGTTCCTCCTCACGGTCCCGGATAAAGAGCTGCCCACGGTAGCGACCGAGCTCGCCGCGGCCTTCTCGCAACACGCCGCGGAGAACTCTCACTCGAACGGCTCGCCGGGCAGAGAGCGCTCGGCACCCCGCTGGGCCGTGATCCATACGAGCGGGGCAACCCCGGTCTCGGTTCTCGACCCGTGCGCCGAAGCGGGGGCGGTGACCTTGTCGCTCCACCCACTGCAGACTTTCAGCGAGCCCGTACGGGGCGCCTCCCTCCTCCGCGGCGCCGCCATGGCCGTCACAGCAGGACCGGACCCGACGAAGGCGGCCGAGGCGCTCGCCGTTGGCGAGCGCCTCGCCTCGACAGTGGGAGGTCGTCCGTTCCGCCTGCACGAAGAGCACCGAGCCCTCTACCATGCCGCCGCCACCATGGCCAGCAACTACCTGGTGGGCCTGGAGTATTCGGCGGAGCGTCTCTTTGAGTTGGCGGGGATGTCCGAGGGGACGGCCCTAACCGCGTTCCTGCCCCTGGTGCGGGGGGCCGTGGACAACATCGCGGCCCAGGGCACGGTGGACGCCCTGACCGGCCCGCTGAGCCGCGGCGACCGCGATACCGTCGCAGCGCACCTGTCCGCGCTCGCCGCGAGCGCCCCCGGACTGGTGGATCTGTATCGAGTCTTGGGAACGGCCACCCTGGAGATCGTCCGGGAGCGTGGGGAACTCCCCGACCCCGTCATCGAATCACTGGAGAGGACCATGAGCGTCACCGCCGAACGCACTGTTGAACGCGCCGCCGAACGCACTGTTAAACGCGCCGCCGAATGCACCCCCGACCACGAACCCGGAGACAGCGTGGAACGCACGCCCGACACCCTGGCGGGCGAAATCACCGTCGCCACGCGTTACCTCACCTTCTCCACCAGAGGAGAGGGCGATGTGATCGACCTGACCGACCGGCTGAAACGCCTTCTGCGGGAAAGCGGTCTGGCGTCGGGGACGCTCACGATGTTCGCTCCGGGAGCCACCGGGGCCCTGACCACCCTAGAATTCGAGCCCGGGGTCGTCCACGACTTCAAGCAGTTGTTCGGCAGGATCATCCCGGCCGACGGTGCGTACCGCCACAACCTACTCCTCAGCGACGGCAACGGACATTCTCACGTGCGCGCGGGGCTGCTCGGCCCCTCGCTGGTGGTCCCCTTCGTCGAGGGACGTCTCACGCTCGGCACCTGGCAGGAGGCGGTCTTCGTCTGCTTCGACAACCGGCCTCGCGACCGCGAGGTCGTGGTCCAGATGATGGGAGTGAAGTAACGATGAACAAGAAGAATCCCCGGGGACCCATCCTGCAGATCGCTTTGGATTTCGTAGACCTGCCGCGCGCCATCCGCGTGGCCGAGGAGGCCGTACGTGGCGGAGCAGATTGGCTGGAAGCCGGCACCCCACTCATCAAGAGCGAAGGGCTCCACTGCGTTCGTGAACTCAAGCGCCTCTGGCCCGACAAGACCATCGTGGCGGACATGAAGACCATGGACGCCGGCCGCGCGGAGGTAGAGTACGCAGCTAAGGCTGGAGCCGACGTGGTGGGCATCCTCGGAGCGGCGTCCGACTCCACGATCCGTGAGTGTGTCGAGGCGGGACGCAACTATGGGGCCCGCATCATCGTGGACATGGTCCAGGTGCCCGACATCATCGAAAGGGCACGGGCGGTGGAGGCCATGGGAGCCGCATACATCGGTATCCACGTGGCTATCGACGAACAGATGGAAGGGAAAACGCCCTTCGACGTCCTGCACCATGTGGCCGAAGCTGTTTCCATTCCGGTGGCCGTGGCCGGAGGCATCAACTCGGAAACGGCCGCCGAAGCGGTAAAGGCGGGAGCCTCCATCGTGATCGTGGGCGGCGCCGTGACCAAGGCGGCCGACGCCGCCGAGGCCACCCGTCAGATCAAAGGTGCCATCGAACGGCTGGAATCAGTCAAATCGGAATTCTTCGTGCGGGCCACCGGCCCCGACATACGAAGCGTGCTGACACGTGTCTCAGCCGCCAACGTGAGCGATGCGCTACACCGCACGGGAGAGCTACCCGGCCTCCTCGCCCGGACCCCCGGAGCCAAGATGGTGGGACCGGCGCTGACCGTGCGCACATACCCGGGCGACTGGGCCAAGCCGGTGCAGGCCATCGACGAAGCCGACGCGGGTGACGTACTCGTCATCGATGCCGGCGGCGTGCCGCCGGCCGTGTGGGGCGAGTTGGCGACGAACTCCGCCATCCAGAGGAAGCTTTCAGGCGTCGTTATTCACGGCGCCGCCCGCGATACGGGCGATATCCGCGCACTCGGCTTCCCCCTCTTCAGCAATCACGTGACTCCGACCGCCGGCGAACCCAAGGGTTTCGGGGAGATCGGGGTCCCTATCCGCATAGCGGGAGTCAGCATCGCGCCCGGAGACTGGATCATTGGCGACGACGACGGGGTCTGCGTGATCCCGAGGGAAAAGGCGGTGGAGTATACGAATCGAGCTATGGATGTGCTCGAGAAAGAGAACCGGTTGCGTGAGGAGATCCGGCAGGGCAGAACCCTCAGCGAGGTGGCCTACCTGCTCAAGTGGGAGAAACGCTAGGCGGGAGCCCGGCCTCAAGGCGAGGGCCCGGCCCAAGAGCCCGGCCGGCGCCGCGCGATCAATCCGGGGAGACCGCCATCATGTTGTCGATGAGCCGTGTGGTCCCGAACCACACGGCCGCGGCTACCAACACCTCGCCGTGTATCGTCACCAGCGGCGCCAGGTCCGAAGCGCCTGCGATCTCCAGGTAGTCCAGGCGGGCAAGCGGCGCCTCCGCCAGCCGGGCCTTGAAGGCTTCTTCCACGGCTCGCGGGTCGCTCTCCCCACGCTCGATGGCACTCGTCGCTTCGACCAAGGCCTGGCGCAACGTCGGAGCCTGCCGCCTCTCATCCGACGACAGGTAGTTGTTGCGGGAACTCATGGCCAGTCCGTCAGACTCACGCACGGTGGGACAGACCTCGATGGTCACGTTCATATCCAGATCATCGACCATGCGACGTATGACCAAGGCCTGCTGAGCGTCTTTTTGACCAAAGTAGGCGGTGTCGGGAGCCACGATGCCGAATAGCTTGGCTACCACCGTGGTGACCCCGCGAAAGTGGCCGGGCCGGGAGGCCCCGCAGAGCCGCTCGGTGAGGTTCTCCACTTCGACCCAAGTGCAGTGGTCACGCGCGTACATCTCCTCGACCGAGGGATGAAAGACCACGTCGGCTCCGGCGGCACCGGCCAAACCGAGATCCCGTTCGAAGTCTCGCGGATAACTCTCCAGGTCCTCGCCGGGGGAGAACTGAGTGGGATTGACGAAGATGGACACCACCACCAGACCATTCTCGCGCCGCGCGCGGCGCACCAAGGACAGGTGACCCTCATGGAGGTATCCCATAGTGGGGACCAAGCCCACTGAGCCTGAGGCCGCGGCAGCCCGATGCTCCCGCACCGCGTCCCGCACCTGCTCTTTCGTAGTGACGGCGCGAACCCCCATAATCCGAGTCCTACAGCTCAGCCAAAGCCGGCACGCCGGGCAGGCCGCGCGCCAGCGTGACGGCCCGCCGGATGGAGGCGGCGGCCGCCGCGGCCGCCGCCGCCCCCACCTGGAACACGTTCGACTGCAGTCTCCCCACTGAGAGGACGAACACCGCGTCGCCGTCCACCGGGGTGTGCACGGGCGATACCGCGCGTGCCAAGCCGTTGTGAGCCACCCGCGCGACCTGCCAGCACTGCGTGCCGTCGAGCTGCGCGTCGGTGACCACCACCGAAAGAGTGGTGTGCTCGATGCGGCTGTTGAAGCGCGGGTGGTCTTCCAGGGAGAGCAGGTAGCGCTGAGTGTCGAGAAAGGAGTGGCCGCCGGCAGCGCGCTCGCCCTCGCCGGCCTCGACGCCCGGGTCGGGCGCACGAGCACCGGCCAGGATCGCACCATCCTCCGCGAGTACGTCGCCGAAGGCATTGACCACCGTCAGCGCCGTCACGGTGACCCCCCTAGGCAGACTCACGCTGGAAACCCCGAAGCCGCCTTTCATCCAACCGTCTTCACCGAGGATCTTGCCGATCGTGGCGCCGGCCCCTACCCCCACCGATCCTTCTTCTATGTCTTCGTGAGCCGCAGCCGCGGCCCGGTACCCGTCTTCAGCCCGCGGCCTCACGTGGGGTTGCCCCACGCCGAGGTCGTAGATGACGGCCGCGGGCACGAGCGGTACGCATGCGTACGGCGTGACGTGACCGTAGCCCCGCTCCTCCAGATACGCGACCACACCGTCGGCGGCGGCCAGCCCGAAGGCGCTGCCGCCCGCCAACAAGACACCTTGCACCTTGCCCACCGAAGAGTGCGGCGACAGGATATCGGTCTCGCGGGTGCCCGGGCCCCCTCCGCGGACCTCGACCGACGCGACCGCGCCCTCAGGGACGAGCACCACCGTGCACCCGGTGTGAGCCTCTGTGTTGGTGGAGTGGCCGGCCGAGACGCCGGGCACTCCGATCCTCGCGGTCATGTGTCGTCTCCAGCCCGACCTTCGAAAGCCTGGGTCTGCTAGCGCGAGTTCTTCCGCATGGCCTCGAGGAACTCCGCGTTCGACTTCGTGTCTTTGATCTTGCCGATGAGAAGCTCGATCGCGGCGTTGGGGTCGAGGGCGTGAAGGACAGACCTCAGCTTCCACACCATCTTCGCCTCAGCCGGGTCCATGAGCAGCTCTTCGCGCCGCGTGCCTGAACGCTCGATGTCGATGGCCGGGAAGATCCGCTTGTTGGCCAACTGACGGCTCAGGTGCACTTCCCAGTTACCGGTGCCCTTGAACTCTTCGAAGATAACCTCGTCCATGCGCGAGCCGGTGTCCACCAGCGCCGTGGCCAAGATCGTGAGCGATCCGCCTTCTTCGATGTTACGGGCAGCTCCGAAGAACTTCTTCGGCGGGTAGAGCGCGGCCGAATCGACGCCCCCGGACAAGATGCGTCCCGAGGCGGGAGCTGCCAGGTTGTAGGCCCGCGCGAGGCGGGTGATGGAATCGAGTAGCACCACGACGTCGCGACCCACCTCGACGAGCCGTTTCACCCGCTCCAGGACCAGTTCAGTCACCTGCAGATGGTTCTCCGCGGGCTGGTCAAAGGTGGAGCTGACCACCTCGCCGTTGACCGACCGTTCCATGTCGGTGACCTCTTCCGGCCGCTCGTCCACGAGCAACACCAACAGGTGTACTTCCGGGTTGTTCTCGGAGATGGAGTTGGCGATCTCTTTGAGGATGGTCGTCTTGCCGGCCTTAGGCGGCGACACGATCAGACCGCGCTGGCCCTTGCCGACCGGACATATGAGGTCCATGAGACGCGGAGCGATGCGGTTGGGCGTGGTCTCGAGGCGAAGTCTCTCGTCGGCGAAGAGTGGTGTGAGTTGGTCGAAACTAGGGCGGTGCCGCGCCTGCTCAGGATCGAGTCCGTTGACCGTCTGGATCTTGAGCAGGGCGTGGTATTTCTCGTTGTCCTTGGGCGTGCGCACCTGGCCGGTGATCTCATCGCCCCGGCGCAGTTTGAAACGCCTGATCTGCGAAAGCGAGACGTAGATGTCCGAATCGGATTGCGTGTAGCCCTGCGTACGCAAGAAACCGAAGCCGTCGGGCAGCACGTCAAGGAGGCCGGTGCGATACTGCACGCCCCTATCCACCGACTGCTCACTGAGGATCTTCGAGATGAGATCCTGCTTCGAATACTTCCTGAAGTTCTTGACGCCGAGTTCCGCCGCCACTACGTGCAGATCGGATAGGAGCCTCGGTTCGAGCTCGGTCAGCTCCATTCGCCCTCCCTGGTCACATTCCCTGTCGTATCAACAATCATCGTTCGTTCTCTCCGTTCTTAGAGCCGTATCTCACGGCGCGATTCTGTGTTCAAGTGCGTGGTTCTGATGAATCTGACGTCGTTGCAGCGGTTGCACATCACCATGGAGTGCGTGCGGACTCCCCAGCCGAGATACTGCACCCCATCGAGGAACTCGCCGGTAGTGACGCCCGTGGCCGCGAACAGCACTTCGCCGTCCACCATATCCTCAGTGCGCAGGGTCATCTCGATATCTTCTATCCCGTGCTTGCGTGCTGACTCCACCTCGCGGCGGGACAGCGGCCAAAGCCGGGCCTGGATCTCTCCCCCCAGACAGCGCATCGCCACGGCGGTTATGACGCCCTCTGCGGCGCCGCCGATGCCTATGTACAGCTGATCGTTCGTGTCACCGACGGCCACCGCGATGCCGGCGGTCACGTCGCCGTCGCTGATCAGTCTGATGCGCGCGCCGGCGCGGCGGATCTCAGCTATCAGGTCTTCGTGCCTCGGCCGATCGAGCACGATCACCGTGACCTCTTCCACCGGCCGATCGTAGAGTCCGGCGATGGTGCGCAGGGTGTCGGTGACGCGCCCGTCGATATCCACTCGGCCCGCCGCCCGGGGACCCACCACCAGCTTCTGCATGTACATATTGGGCATGGACATCAGCTTGCCGGCGGGGGCGGCCGCCACCACACTCACGGCCCCGGACTGTCCGCGGGCCACTATGTCCCGTCCTTCCAGCGCGTCCACAGCCACGTCGCACGGCCGACCGCCCGAACCGACGGCGGCGCCCACCTGAAGCAAAGGCTCGTTGGCGTACGCCCCTTCTCCGATCACCACCGTCCCTGTGATCGGCAGTCCGTCGAGGGCCTTTGACATGGCTTCGATGGCTGCCAGATCAGCGGCCGCGGCGTTCCCCTGCCCCATCCATCGGCCCGCCGCGAGAGCTGAAGCCTCAGTCACTCGGACGAAGTCGTTGCACAGGCAGCGCACGCTCTCGTCGGTTCTCATCCCGCCCCTCCCGCCGGTGTATCGACGTCTTCCTCAAGATCGATCAACTCGTAAAGGGTGTCGACCGTGCTCGAAACTGCGCTGTCTATATCCACGTTGTCCACCACAAGCGTGCCTTCAGCCTCGGCGCGCGACAGGATGAAGTCCTGTATGCGCCGGATCCCGTCGAAGTGCTCCACGTACCGCGTGAATGGACGGCGGCCGTCGGTCTCCCGCTCGCGCACGAGAAAGTGGCTCATATGCAGGTCGGAATCGGTGACGGCTACCGTGACCGTCAGGACTATGGCCCTGTCCCACGTGGTGGAGTCGAGGAACCCAGGGACAAGGTGCACTCCCTCCACCACGAGCGAGGTCCCTTCCTCCAGCGCGCGATCGATGACGGCCTTCACTCCTACCGAAACCATCTCCACCTGCTCGACGAAGGCAACGAGGTTGGAGTTCAGTGTCTTGCCCACGGGCACGCGGATAGCCGCGCCGGCGTTGAACGACGAGTAGTGGATAGCCGGCATCAGCTGTTCGGAGAAGAAGGTGCGCATGACCTGCCGTATGGAATCTGTGGAGATGAGCCGGACGATGCCCAGCCGGTTGGCCAGATGACTGGCGATGGTGCTCTTCCCGACGCCCGTTGCGCCGCCGATCAACACGACGACTGGTTTCAGAGTCTCACCCAGCCTGTTCCATTTCTTGTATCGGGCGAGATAGGCGCTGCCCTCCATCTCGCCCAACGTCCCGCCCACGAGTTCGTGCAACCGTTCCACCGCAAGGTCCAACTCCCCTGCTTCGTGCGCCCGGCGCTCCACCTCCATGGCCACCCGGTAGGCGCGGTCGGGAGGCAGCCCGGTAGCGGTGAGCGACTGCGCCAACAGCCCCTTTGAGAAAGGCACCCCGTGACTCTCGCTCACGATGCGGATGCCGGGGACCACCGGCGACCCCGTCACGGGCTCGACTGTCATCTGCCCTCGAACCTCGCCGTGGCCTGCCGAGCCAGTTCTCGGCACATCTCCGCCAGCTCTCCCCGACGCGTTGGGTCGGCCTCGATCGGGATGTTGTCCACGAACACCGTTTCCACCCCGCGCGCTTCGGCCTCTTCGGCCACCACATCTATGGCCGCGGCCTTGATCTCTGTGAGGAAGACTTCGGCCCCTCGGACCTCGTCGCCGTCCAGATCGGCCCGCAGTCGCGCGCGATCCGCCAGGTTCGCGGAGAACGCCACGACGCGGCAGCCATACGTGTCTTCGAGGTGCCGGCGGAGCACGCGCTCCTGCACAGGCGGCGCCGTGGAGAAGAATGCGACGGCACGACCTGCCACATCCTTCAAAGGCTGGGGCCGGAACACCGCCGGGATCACCGGGATCCCAGGCTTTATGACGTCGATCTCAGCGGCCATCCGCCTCACCTGCTCGACCTCCGACAGTGGCTCTTCGGCCATCGCTAAGACCACTGCATCACTCACCAAGACGCGATAGGTGCCCAGGTAGCCCGCCACATATTCGAGCGGTTGGTGCGCACCGGCCACCAATAGCCGAGTGTCCGTCGCCACCGGGGGCATCGCCGCCCCGCTCCCCTCGAATATGGTGAGAGACGCATGCAAGGAATTCGCGACCCGAGCTCCTTGGGCGACGTTCGATACGAAAGGTTCACCTGCCATCCCTCCGCCACAGCGGCGACAGCCGACTGTGGTGACGCGACTGAGTGCAGCGTCCTCGAAGTGGTCTGACGCCGCGTGTCTCCCGGCCCTGCTCCACTCGAGAAGGTCGCCGGCCTGCAAGGCATGCCCGGCCCCTCGGATCACCTCGGGAGCGGCGGGACCTCCGCGCCCCATGGGGACTATCACCACGTCTTCCCCGACTCCGTCGCGTGGTCGCCCTTCGCGCATCAGGGACAGATGCTCGTGGATGGTGCGCGCTGCGAAGCCACTGAGAGCGGTCTTGCCCACACGTTTCGCCGTCCCGATTATGGACAGCGACGGATTTGTGGCAAGATGGTCGAGCTTGGGGGGTGAAAAACGGAAATCTGACCCTTCGTACGAGACGTTCCGGGCCAACGCATGACTGATAAGCCGGAACCTCTCTCGGTACCCTACCACAGGCTCGTCGCTGACGTCAACGACCGTGTGTGGCCTGTAGGCGTCTATCACTTCCCCGAGGACTGCGGTGACGTCACCGCCGGCGTCACGAGGGAAATAAACTGGAAGCCCGTAGATGGCACGGGCCGTGCCCGTCGGGTCCTCGCTGTCTATCTTCTCGGAGCCCCCGAGGAACACCGCCGCCAGGAAATCGAAACGCGACCCGAGTTGAGAGAGGGCGTCCACGACCACGGGTGGGTAGTGTTCGCCGTCGATGAGGGCCACCGCAGGGATAGGCGCCCCGCCGGCAGCTCTCGCTTCCCGCGTCATGCGTCTGTTACCACCAGGTCGAGGTGGAAGTCGTGACGCACATAGGTGGTGGCCTCTCTGTCGAACTCCACGATCGTTTCGCCCCCGTGGAACGGGTAGTTGCGCGTCACGGTCACTCGCTCGCCCGAGATCTCGACAACGTTGTAGCACGGCTTCGTGTTGCCGCGCAGGCGCAGGGTCGACACCGTCCCCGTATTGACCACGAACATGTCCTCGAGACGCCACGCGTAGGGCACGTGCTTGTGGCCGGTAAGCACCAACTTCACCCCTGACGCGATCAGTACCTCGAGCACGTCGCCCGCGTCGTGCACGATGTTCCGCTCGCGCCCGGTGCCGGGAACGGGCAGCAGGTGGTGGTGCAGCGCGAAGATCTTGAAATCGTCTGGATGCTGGGCGTAGTTCTCCTCGATCCAGTCGTATCGGTGACGGCCCACGCGGCCGTAATCAAGATCGGGCTCGGTGGAGTCGATGCCCAAGATGGTGACTCCACCCTTGGAGATCGCCGAGTCCCGGCTGGAGAAGAGACGTTCGAAATGCATGTAACCCACGTTACGACTGTCGTGGTTGCCGGGCACGACGATGACATCCTGGCACTCCAAGCGGTCCAGGTACTCCCTCGCCTCCCTGAACTCCTGGCGATAACCCATGTTGGTGAGATCGCCGGTGAGGACGACCATGTCAGGCGCCAGGTCGTTGATCTCGACCAAGGTGCGGTCGAGCAGGTTCGAGACGAAGTACTGCGAGCCGCAGTGGATGTCCGAAAAATGCACGATGCGCATCGACAGAGTCTTCGACATTGAGGATCCTCTCGCTTGTACTGGGTCCGAAACCCCTACCGAGGGCTCGGGGACCCCTATTCCAGACGCAACCGGGTCCCGCCGGCCAACGATCTTTGCAGGCCCTCGGCCAGTCCAATCCCCACCTGCTTCAAAACCCCGCTCTGGCTTCCCAACAAGAGGGACAATAAGTTGCTACCCGCGCCCGACTCGATGTAGTCGACCCCATAGTCCTCGACGTCTAGACCCGCTGCCTGCGCAGCCGAATCCAAGGCATCGGTGAGAGAACCGATCGTGTCGACCAGACCCAACCGTAGGGCTTCCTCGCCCGGATAGGTGAGGCCGGTCGCAAGCTCTCTCACCTGGTCGGCGTCGAGTCCGGGCCGCCCCTCGGCTACGTCGGCTATGAACTGCTCATACACGGTATCGATCTGCTCCTGCAGCACGTTCTTCTCCTCGGCCGTCATCTCTCGCGTAGGGCTGCCGATGTCCTTGTACTTGCCCTTCGTGAGCACCGTGTACCTGATACCCACTTTCTCGTAAAGTCCTTCAAGGTCCTGCGCCACGAGGATCACCCCGATGCTGCCCACCTGTGAGGAGGGCGCCGCCACGATCTCATCCGCGGCACTAGCCACGTAGTACGCCCCCGAGGCAGCGATGTCGGCCACCGAAACCACAACCGGCTTGCCCATGTCCCGCACCGCCTGGTAGATCTCCCACGACGCAGCGGGACTGCCCCCCGGGCTGTTGATGCGGAGCACCACCGCGTCGACGCCGGGATCGGCATCGGCCTCGCGGAGCATCTCGACAGCGCTGACCGGATCGATTCCTCCCGGGGAGAGCAACGAGCCCCCGCCGTCGGCCGAGATGACACCATCCAGGCGAATGACGCCCACTGTGCCTGAGTCCCCGCCCCACGCTGTGCCGCCCGAGCCGTCACCGAAAAACAGCAAGCCCAACAGGGCGACGTAGCCGATCACGACTACGACCGCCACGCCCAGGACTATCTTCCACCCTTTCGACACAGTCTCCACCTTCCAGCCGCGCGATCCACGGGGCGCGGCGGACCCGGCGCTACAGCACCCGGATGGTCATGGGACGACTCCGCACACATGACAGGCCGGCGATCGTCTCGATGGCGCTGAAGAAGTCCTTCTCCGCCGACGGGTACGTGATGAACACCAACTCTGCCTGATCGCCCTGGCCCTTCTGGATCATGCTCTCGATGGAGACCTGTCGCTCGCCGAACACCGAGGATATCTGGGCCAGGACCCCCGCCCTGTCTTCCACCTGCATGCGGATGAAGAACGCAGACTCCACCAAGGCGTCGGGCAGGAAGTCGAGTTGCTTGTAGCAGGAGCAGTTCTGAAGGAACCCGGCCTTCTCGGTCCCGGCGATGGTCACGATGTCACCCACGACAGCCGTGGCCGTAGGATCACCGCCCGCTCCCGGCCCGGTGAGCATGATCTCGCCGATCGCGTGTCCTTGAAGGTACACGGCGTTGATCGAACCGTTGATCGAGGCCAAGAGGTGGCCCCGCGGAACCAGGGCCGGGTAGACCCTCACGCTGACCTTGCCGCCGATAAGCCGGGCGACCCCTATCAGTTTGATGACGAACCCGAAATCCTTGGCATACTGCACGTCCTCGAGCGTCACGTCGACGATGCCCTCGTAGGTCACGTCGGCCATGGTCACCCGCGAGCGGTACGCGATCGACGCCAGGATCGCCATCTTGGCCGCGGCGTCGCCACCCCCCACGTCGGCGGTGGGATCAGCCTCAGCGTAGCCGAGCTGCTGTGCCTTGGCGAGCGTGTCCGCGTAGTCGCCCGCCCCCTCGTACATGGCCGTGAGGATGTAGTTGGTGGTGCCGTTGACGATGCCGTAGACGGAGTGTAGATCGGCCGCGACCATGCCTTCCCGCATCACACGGATCACAGGGATCGCGCCGCCGACGCTGGCCTCGAAGCGGATCTGACGCCCCTGCTCTCTCGCCAGGTCGAAGAGCGCCGCCCCCTTGTTCGCGATCAACTGCTTGTTGGCGGTGACGACCTCCTTGCCCCGCCGCAACGATTCCGACACGAACTCGAAGGCCCGATCGACGCCGCCGACGAGTTCCACCACGATATCTATCTCGTCGTCGGCGACCACATCGGAGAACTCGGCGGTGAAGAGGTCAGCGGGGGCCCTCACACCCCACTTGCTCCTGTCGATGTCCAGGATCCGCGACACCCGAAGGTCCACCCCGGTGGCCTCCAGGATCGCGGCCCGTTCTTTCTCGATGAGACCATAAACGCTCGACCCGATGGTGCCGAAACCCAGCAGACCTACTCGGACCTGGCGCGTGCCGCCCTCCTTCATCCTGACCCCTTACCCGTCGAGCGGAAGCTGGTTGGTCACCAGATCGGCGTAGCTCTCGCGCCGGACTATCACCCGTGCGGACCCGTCCCTGACCATGATCACAGCCGGCCGCGGATTACCGTTATAGTTCGAGGCCATGGCGTAGCAGTAAGCCCCGGTCGCCGGCACCACCACCACGTCCCCTAGGCGCGGCTGTGCCAGCAGCGCGTCTTTCACCAGAATGTCACTGCTCTCGCAGTGCTTTCCCGCGAGTGTGACCCGGGTGTCCGCGGTAGCGTCGGCCCGGTCGGCGATCATCGCCTCGTAGCGGGCGTCGTAGAGCATGGGCCGGATGTTATCGCTCATACCACCGTCGACGCTCACATAGGTGCGGATGCCGGGAACCTCTTTGATGGTCCCGATGGTGTAGGCAGTCACGCCGGCCTTACCCACCAGTGACCTCCCCGGTTCAACCAGCACGCGCGGCATGGGCAATCCCACCCGCTGCATCTCCTGGCGGACCCCGTTCATTTTGGACTCGACGTACGCATCGATGGTGACGGGCGTGTCTTCTTCCGTGTAGCGGATGCCCAGACCACCGCCTACGTTCAGATAGCGACAGTCGAAGCCCAGGCTCTCATGCGTAGCCTTGATGAGGTCCACCAACACCGCGATGGCACGCCTGAAGCCCTCGAGTTCGAAGATCTGGCTGCCGATGTGAGCGTGCAGACCCACCAGATCCAGATGCGGCGCTTCGAGCGCACGCTTGATGGCCTCCTCCGCGTGCCCCTCGGCCAGGCCGAAACCGAATTTCGAATCCAGCTGTCCCGTCTGGATGAACTCGTGCGTGTGCGCCTCGACGCCGGGCGTGATGCGCAGCAGCACCGCCTGACTCTCTTGTCGCTCGGCGACCAACCGCTCGAGCAGAGCGATCTCGTCGAAGCTGTCGACGACCACGAAGCCGATGCCGTTCTCAAGTGCATACCTGAGTTCGGACTCGGTCTTGTTGTTGCCGTGGAAGAACATGCGATCGGTGGGGAAACCGGAGACAAGCGCCGTGTGGTACTCGCCCCCCGAGGATACGTCGATGGAGAGTCCCTGGCGCTGCATCAGTTGGCAGATCGCGATGCTGCAGAACGCCTTGCCGGCGTAGATGACCTCGAAGTCGTCGGAGCGAGACCGGAATGCCTCCATATAGCGCCGGCATTGATCGATCAGCGTCTTCTCCTCGTAGATGAAGAGAGGAGTACCGAACTCCTTGGCGAGTCCTACCACGTCGCATCCGTCGATCTCGAGTCGGCCCGCGGCGTTGTGTTGAGCGTGCGCCGGGTAGATAAGGGTGTGGGTCATCGGTATCTGCTCCTGGAGGAAACGCAAGGCGAAGGTGCTGGCCGCACGTACGGTACCACACCGTTCTTTTCTCCGCGACGGCCTCGAGGAAGCACCGTCTGATAGAATCCGGCCCCAGGATGAGCGATGAGCCTCCCACTTTCTCGTACTATAGAGGCAAGACGCCTCCGAAGTTCGTCACTCAGACGGAGAGACAGGCCGCGGAGATCTTGGACTATTACCGCGTGCCGTGGGAATACGAACCCCGCACTTTCATCCTCGAGCAGGAACCGAACGGCAACATCATCGAAGCGTTCACTCCCGATTTCTACCTCCCGGACCTCGATCTCTACATCGAGGTCACGCAGATGAAGCAGTCGCTGGTGACCGCCAAGAACCGCAAGGTCCGACGACTTCGTGAGTTGTATCCCGAGATCCGTGTCAAGCTGCTCTACAAACACGATTTCATCCAACTCGCGAAGAAGTACGACCTTTCCATGCCGTCGTGACGGACAGGATGCCTCAGGCCCCATCACCGGATCCTTCTCTCATCGGCGATGTCTACCTGGATGCCGAGACGATCGCGACCCGCGTCACCGAACTGGGCGCGCAGATAACGCAAGACTACGCAGACTCCGACCTCCTCCTGGTCTCGGTGCTCAAAGGGGCTGTGTTCTTCATGGCCGACCTGGCCCGAGCCATAGACCTGCCACTAGAGATAGACTTCATGGCGATCTCGTCATACCAGCACGACCGTGAAAACCAGCGCCATCGGGCCATCCGCTTCATGAAGGATCTTGACAGTCCGCTCCAGGATCGAGACGTGCTCATCGTGGAAGACATCGTCGATACCGGACTCACGCTCCACTACATCCTCAGGTCGCTCGGACTGCGAGAGCCGCGATCGCTGGAAGTGTGCACGCTCCTCGATCGGCCCTACCGGCGCATAGCAGACGTACGCGTGCGCTACTCGGGCTTCACCATCCCCGACGATTTCTTCGTAGGCTACGGCTTCGACTATCGTCAGCTCTATCGTAACCTGCCCTACATAGCCTTCCTGAAGATCTGAGAAGTGCCTCCGGCCGACATATACACGGAGACGCTCCGCTTCCGAAGCGGCGCACCATCTGACCTCAGACGAGGAGCCCAGTCGGGGCCCGTCATCGCGGCGACGCTCTATTTGCCCGCGAACGCCCACTACCGCGAGCAGCCGCGGCCCGCCCTCATCGTGACTCACGGGGCCGGAAGCCGGCGCAGCCGGCACGATGCATTCTGCCGCGTGGCCTGCACTGCGGGCATGATCGTGCTGGCGATCGACCTTCGCGGCCACGGTGAGAGCACGGGCGAACTCGACGGGCCGGCACACGAAGACATCCTGGCCGCCGCGGCTCTTCTTCGTAGTCACGCGCTCGTGGACGGGCGGCGCGTCTGCTATAGGGGCTCGAGCATGGGCGGCTACTACGGCCTCCAAGCCGCAGCGGACGCCGGACTAGCAGCCGCCGTCCTGGTATGCCCGGCGAGTGAGGAAGTGCTCCTGTCTGGGATAGACCACGCGGACGACCCCGGCGACGCAGAGGCATTGAGCCAACGCGGCCTTGGCCTACGCCTCGACGCCGATGCCATGCGCGAGTATCTGGCCCAACGGCCGAGTCTCGAAGTAGCCGGCCGCATCACGTGCCCCGTCTACTTGCTCCACGCGCGCGGTGACGAGGTGGTTCCCCTTGCGCACACACTCGCCGTGGCCGAGGCTCTAGGCGGCCCGGTGGACGTCACGATCATGGTCGACGGCGACCACTCTTCGATCCAGCGGTCTAGCGTTCTGCACGAGTCGACGGTCCGGTGGCTTCTCGACAAGGTGACTTAGTCGGCCGACTGATGTCCCGCGACGACAGGGCCGATGCGTTCGCGATGAAGGGCGATGGGGGGCGTCGTCGGCGACCGCGTGTCGAGGAGCGCTCGGCGGTCGGGCGTCGCGAGGACCTACGAGCCGCCTAGCGGACGCACTGGACGTATTTCAGGAAGATCTCGAAGGCCTGCTCCATCGCAGCCTCGTTCACGTCGTCGCGGGAATCGGTCTCGAGGCACTCCTTCATGCGGTGGCTGATCAGGTAGATGCCCACCCGGTCCAGAGCCGACTTGACTGCGGACAACTGGGTGAGAACCTGTTCACACTCTTTGCCCTCGTCGATCATTCGCTGCAGGCCACGCACTTGGCCCTCGATGCGGCGCAGGCGGTTGAGAACACTGGCGACGTCGTCTTTCGATCCCTGGCTCGACGAAGCTGTGTCCGTCATGGTGTGTGCCCCTCTCTCTTGGGGCGCGGTGCGCCCTTACGCTGCGCGCGTCGACCGGACAACCGATCGCGCTCACTCACGGGACGGATTATACCCCCATGGGTACCGTGATGGCAAATGAGCGGGGAGTTTCTGGTAAGGCGCCGAACATCGACGAGCGAAAGGAAAGGAGCGGAGTACGGGGATCGAACCCGCGACATCCAGCTTGGGAAGCTGGCACTCTACCAGCTGAGTTAACTCCGCTCGTGGGCTCCTATCGCGGGCAGATTGTAGCACACGTCTTCGAAGCGGGGCATCACCGGGCCGTACGCCGTGAGCGGAAGTGGGTTCGCTGCGGAATCCCGCATTTTGCGGGAACTTAGTGGGACGTTGGAGGGTTGACAAGGGTCGCCAGGGGTGTACAATAATAAGCGAGTCCCGAGAGATCAGACGCAATATCTGGAGACTCCCACAACAGCCATTGTGGAGGAAACGCAGAGGTAAATCGCTGCGGAGTACGAAGAAGCAGTGGAAGTGGAAGTCGATGAAAGATGAAAAGCGAGTTCACTCGGGACTCGCTTTTTTTCTGCCTTCACGCGGGCCAAGAGCGTCACCGCGTTCCCTGCGCGACTCGCCGAGCCTTATGGTAGCCGGCGGCAACCGCACGTGCGAGTGACGGCGATCGACGGCTCGTGTGTGACCGACGAGGTGATCGGGCCATCCGAGAGCAGACACGCGGCTACGTATTGGTGGTCGTGACCGCCACCCTCTGGGGCTTTTCGGGCAATCTGGCCAAATCCCTTATGAAGGGAGCCATAGATCCGCTCACACTCACCCAGGCTCGCAGCCTTGTAACTGCGACGGTGCTCCTGGTCTTTCTGCTTGTCACCGGGCCTTCGGTTCTTCGACTCACCCGCACCACCTTGTTCTGGGCCGTCGGCTTCGGCATCTCTCTCGCCGCCACCCAGGTCTTCTATTACTCCGCCATCGAACGACTGAACGTCGCGGCCGCCATCCTCCTCGAGTATCTGGCCCCGGCGATCGTGGTGGTCTACGGCTGGCTGTTCCTCAAACGGTCGATAACGAAGGCCACCTTGGGCAGTCTGGTGACGGTTCTCGTCGGGGCGGCGCTCGTGGTAAAGGCCTACGATCCGGCGGCCTTGAGCCTTTCGGCCGCCGGGGTGACGTTCGGGCTGGGCGCCGCCATCGCTTTCTCTGCGTACATACTGGTGGGCGAGCATCTACAGAAACTGGGGATGGCTGTGGCAACCCAACTCTTCTACGGTTTCGCGCTCACCACTGTGCTACTGATGGCGGTGCAGCCGCCATGGCGGGCCGCCCCTCAGACCTTCGAGCCATCGAATCTGGCCCTGCTCGCACTGGTTGGCGTCCTTGGGACGCTCCTCCCATTCGCCTGCTTCTTCGCGTCGCTCAGGTATATCGACGCCGGACGCGCCACCATCGTCTCCACCCTCGAGCCCGTGGTCGCCGGAGTCGTCGCTTTCATCTGGTTCGGAGAGGGCTTCGCCGGTTTGCAACTCCTCGGAGCGGCCCTGATCGTCGCCGCGATCGTCGCCCTGCAGCGCGCGGGCGGCGGCGAAGCCGTGGTCCCGCTGGAGGTGGTGGGTTTCGCGGAGGACTCGCCGGCCCCCGCGCCGAGATCCTCGTCGGCTGGTACGGGCTGACAGGGATATCCCTCCGTTTCGCAGGCTTCAGGGGCTATACTGTCGAACCATGCACCGGGCGGCAGGGGGAGCGACTTGGAGCAATCTGCGGACTCTCCGCGAACGATACTTCGGGACATCCGGGGCCCGCTCATCCTGGGGGGCTTCCTGGCAGTCATCCAGGCGGGAGTCGTGGCGGGCGTGCTCTACGCGGCCCGGCCTTCGCTGTCGTGGATCGAACTCGGCCTCTTGCCCGTCTTGGCTGCGTCCACGATGGCCATCGTCGTCTGGGTGGGTATGGGTCGTGACACGTTCAAGGACATCTCCCGGCAACAAGCCATCCAAGCCGAGGGCATCCTCGACATCGTCATCGAATCTCTCCCTCACCTGCGTCACGGCCTCAACATGGAATCCGCCCGCGAGGTCTCGTATCTCATCTTCGCCAAGCTGGAGTTCGACGCCGTATCGCTGACAGATACCACCCACATCCTTTCGTTCGTGGGTGAAGCTGAGAACCACCACCTCCCCGGCACGAGGATCAAGACCAAGGCCACGATGGAGGCTCTGGACACGCGCGAGGTGCGGGTGGTGAACAATCGGTGGAGCATCGGTTGCCCATACCTCGATTGCCCGTTGCATTCGGCCATCATCGCGCCTCTGATCGTCAGAGACGAAGCCGTGGGCGCCCTCAAGCTCTATTACTCACGGCCCAAGGACATCGGCGAGTTGGAGGAAGCGGTGGCCATGGGTCTTGCCCGTCTCCTCTCGAGCCAGTTGGAACTGGCCGAGTTGGACACGCAGCGGCAGGCCACGCTTTCGGCCGAACTCCGAGCGCTTCAAGCACAGATAAACCCGCACTTTCTCTTCAACTCCTTGAACACCATAGCCATGTTCTGCCGCACCAAGCCCACCGAAGCACGCAACCTGGTATTGGCTTTCGCCGATTTCTTCCGGCACACACTGAGGAGCCCGCAGGACTTCATCACATTCAGCGAGGAACTGGAGTACGTCGACAACTACCTCCAACTCGAGAAGGCGCGTTTTGGGCCCGAGCTGGTCATCGCCCTCTCGATCTCACCTGATGTGCTCGATCTCTACATCCCGCCCTTGACGGTCCAACCTCTCATCGAGAACGCTGTGAAACACGGAAAGGGCGGCGTGGGACGGCATCTCAGCATAGGACTCCACGCCTGGCGGCAGGGAGAGCGCCTCCACGTGGAGGTGAGGGATGACGGACCGGGCTTCGACCCCCAAGTCTACGAGCAGATGAAGAAAGACGGTCCGTCCCAGGCCCACGGCATCGGCATCTTCAACGTGCACCGTCGCCTGCGGGCCTTCTACGGACCGCAGTTCGCACTCACACTCTCAAGCGACGAACGCACGGGCAGCACGGTGGGCTTCACTCTGCCCATAGCTCTCTGTCTGCCGGACGACGACTCCGGGGCGGATTCCACGGACTTCGAGGGGGCCTTCATCGACACGACCCGCGACGACGAACACCGGCCTGGGGGAGCACTGATCTCCCCATGAACGATCGTCTGCCACGCAACATCCCTTCGGTCGTGGGAAAAGAACGGTACGGCACTTGGGACCTCGCGAGCGACCGCCGGCCACCGGACGAACAGCTAGAGGACGCCCGGGAAGCGCGGGCGGCCGAACAGTGGACCGAGCAGACCAGCGAGAGCGTGCGCCGCCTGATGGTGCGCCAGCGGTGGCTCAGCATAGCGGCTACGACGCTCCTTCTCGGGACCGTCGTAGGTGTCGTGACTGCCAGCCACCTCTACCCCGAGGTGATGGTCCAGCCTGTGTGGCGAGGCTTCAGTCCCGCCTTCCTGTTCGTGGGGGTGCTCATCTACCCACTCACATGCGTGGTGGCGGTGCTCTACGTGATCATCGCGAACCGAATGGACGGCCTCGTGTGAACCCTACGGATCAGGGTTTCGAGACCCCGGTTTTCGCACTCGTCTTCGGCGTCGGGCTACTGGTACTCAGCGTCGCACTGGCGTGGAACGTCCGCAAACTCCAAAAGACCGCCGCGGACTACTATCTGGCCGGAAGGGCCGTCGGCATCCTGCAGAATGCCTCGGCCATCTCCGGCGATTACATCTCGGCGGCCTCGTTTCTCGGCATCTCCGGGCTCACCTTCCTATTGGGTTTCGACGGCCTATACTACGCCGTAGGCTTCTTCCTGGGCTTCGCCATAGTGCTCTTCTTCATCGCGGGCCCCCTCCGCAAGTTCGGCCAGTACACCATCCCCGACTTCGTCGGCGGTCGTTTCCACAGCAATGAAGGTCGCGCCGTGGCGGTCCTGTGCGTCCTGGTGATCAGCCTCTTCTACACCGCGCCGCAGATGCTCGGGTCGGCGAAGATCCTTCTCATACTCACGCATCTGCCCTATCCGGCCGCGGTCGCCCTGATGTCGGGGGCGATCACTCTCTACGTGGTCCTTGGCGGCATGCGGGCGGCTACCATGATCCAGATATTCCAGTTCTGGGTGCTCTGGTGCGCCATCTTCGTGGTGGTGGTGCTCGTGTGGCGGGGCGGTCTGGCATATGACTTCGTCATGGTCCAGATCCACACTCTATTGGACCAAGAGAGCGGAGCCGCCCGAAGCCTCTACCTCAGTCCCGGCGGCATCTACGACCTACGCGAATCGCTGTCGCTGCTCTTTGCTCTGGTGTGCGGCACGGCCGGCCTCCCCCATATCCTCGTGCGTCTCTACACCAACCCCGACCGGACGCGGGCCCGCTGGAGCGTCATGCTCGTGCTGCTCTTCATAGGTACGTTCTACCTCATGACGCCATACATAGGTCTCGCCATCAACTACCTCTTCCTGGTCACCGAATCCGGCACATCCGCATCGGCCGGGGGTCTGGCTCCCCAGATAATGGACTGGCTTTCCTTCGACGGTCAGAACCTAGCTGTACCGGCGGCGGCCATGCACTTCGGAGGCCAAGTGGCCCTCGGTATCACCGTAGCGGGCGCGCTGGGCGCCGTCCTCTCCACGACGGCCGGGCTACTGGTGGTGATGAGCGGCGCGCTCGGGCACGACCTCTACTACAACCTCTACAATCCGAGAGCGAGCCAGCTCACCCGCGTGCGCGTGGCCCGCGCCTCGACCGTCGTCATGGGCGTGGTCGTGTTCCTGCTCGGGCTGGCGGTAGAGCGCATGCAGATCGCGGTGTTGGTGGGCTTGGCCTTCGCCGTCTCGGCGTCCACGCTGTTTCCCGTGCTGATCCTCGGACTGTGGTGGCGACGGATGACCGGCACGGGTGCCATAGCCGGGATGATCACGGGACTGAGTACGAGCCTTTTTCTTATCTTCGGCAAGTCCCTAGTCCCCGGGTGGCTGCAATTCGAGAACCCCGGGGGGATCAGTGTCCTGGCAAGCTTCCTGGCCATCGTCGTGGCTTCCAAGACGTTCGGCGGCGTGCCCGAGGACACAGATCGCTTCATGGCCTTGGTGCACGGCACGAGTGAGGAACAGCGGATCCGCTACGCCGGGCGCCTCAAGCGACGCAAAGTGTTCGCAGACATCCAGCGCCGTTGACAGCAGCGGCGCAGCCGGAATCGGCCGGCGCGCCGACGTCGCGCGTGGAGCGCTGAGTCAGCGCTGGCAATGCGGGCAGAAGGCCGTGCCCCTGCCCCCCACCACCGTGCGCACGAGAGGCCGCCCGCAGGACGCGCAGGGCAGGCCCTGCCGCCCGTAGGCGCGCAGAGCGTCCTGGAACGAACCCGGCGCGCCTTCGGTATCGACGAAGTCGGAGATCGAGCACCCCCGCAGCCTCACGCCTTCCTGCAGGCGCTCCCGTATCTGAACGGCCAGCCGCTTCAACTGAGGGCGCGTGAGGGTGCCCGCCGGCCGGAGGGGCGAGAGACGCGCCCCATACAGGATCTCGTCCGCGTAGATGTTTCCGATGCCGGCCAGGTGACGTTGATCTAGGAGAAAGGCCTTCAACGGCGCGGTGCGCCCTTTGAGACGCGCCGCCAGGAAGTCCACATCCCAGTCACCCACCCAGGCGTCGGGGCCGAGGCGCGAAAGACGCGCGGCAGGGGCCCCGAGGGTGACGTGCAGCCTGCCGAACTTGCGCACGTCACGGAAGATCAGACGTTCCTCCCCCCCATCCAGGAGCAGAGAGAAACGCACGTGTGTAAGCTCTTCTCCGTGCCCGAGCAGGAGGAGTTGACCGGTCATCCCAAGGTGGATGGTGAGGTATACGCCGCCCTGCAGGGGTACCACCAAGAACTTGCCTACGCGTTCCGCCTTATCGAACGAGCGACCCTCGAGTAGTCCCGGCAGGTCCTCGGCCTCCGCATCCCTCAGAATGAACGGGTCGACGGATTCGACCAGGGCGACCTCGCGCCCCGGGAGTGCGTCGTTCAACTGACGCCGGACGGTCTCGACTTCGGGGAGCTCAGGCACCCGCGCCCTACATGCTCTCGGGAGCGCTCACGCCCAACAGGTGCAGACAGCGGGCGATGACTCGCTGGGACACCACGCAAAGCGCGAGCCGCGATGCCGCGACATCGTCATCTGCACCAATCACCCGACAGTTCTTGTAGAAGACATGGAACTCACCGGCGATCTCTTGAGCGTAGCCGGCGATGCGATGCGGAGCCCTCCGGTCAGCGGCTTCCCGCACCACCTCGGCGAAGGAGGCCAGACCTTTGATGAGGTCGCGCTCGTAGGTAGTGGAGAAGACCGCAGCTCCATCCCAGTCGGCCGATCCCTCCGTCCCGGCCTGCTCGAGGTGCACCGCCAACTCCGCGGGCAGGTTGCGCAGGATGCTCGCGACGCGGGCGTGAGCGTACTGCACGTAGTACACCGGATTCTCCTGGGTCTTCTGTCGCGCCAGCCCGATATCCAAGTCGAGGGTCTGATCGTGCGAGCGCATGACCAAGAAGAAACGGGCCGCGTCTACGCCGATGGCGTCCACCAGTTCACCGAGGGTCACCATCTCCCCCTTGCGCGTGGACATCTGACGCAATTCGCCCTCTTCCAGCAGGTTGACCATCTGTCCAATGATGATCTCAAGCATGTCGGGGTCGTGCGAGAGCACCTCCACGGCCGCCTTCATCCGCGGGATGTACCCGTGGTGGTCCGCTCCCCATATGTTGATGAGGTGCCCGAAGCCGCGGGCGAGCTTATCCTGGTGGTATGCGATATCGGCCGCGAAGTAGGTGGGCCGTTCGTTGCTGCGGATGAGCACGCGGTCTTTATCGTCGCCGAACCGAGTGGTGCGCAGCCAGACGGCATCGTCTTTGCGGTAGGCGTCACCGGTCTCCAACAAATGGTCGATGGTCGCCTGCACCCGCCCCTCCACGTGCAGCGGGGTCTCGCTGAACCAGTGGTCGAAGGTCACTCCGAACTCCGTCAGTTCCGCGTTCATCTGCTCTAGGACCAGTTCACAGCCACGCGCCCGGAAGTAGGTGACAGACTGCGCGTCGGAGTCATCGAGGCCCCCCTCGGCGAGTTCGTCGAGCCACCGGTCTCCGATCTCCGCGATGATGACGGCCGCGATGCCCTTCACGTACTCGCCCTGGTAGCCCTCCTCCGGGACCGCCAGATCGAGACCTAAGGCCTGCGCGTACCGTGCCGCCACCGAGCGGCCGAACATCTCCATCTGCCTGCCATAGTCGTTGATGTAGAACTCAGTGGTGACCTCGTGCCCGCTATGGGTCAAAATGCGGCTAAGCGAGTTGCCGTAGGCCGCATAGCGACCGTGGCCTACGTGCAGCGGACCGTTCGGGTTCACGCTCACGTACTCCAAAAGGACGTCAAGGGGCCTCTCGCGCGTGCCGCGACCTACATCGTCGCCGGAACTGAGCAGATCACGCACAGCCCCGACCAGAGCCACAGGGCTGAGTGTGAGGTTCACGAATCCCGGACCGGCGACCTCCACCCGCTCCACCAACCCGGCGATCTCGGGATCGTCTCGCAGACGGGAGCTCAACTGCTCAGCGAGCACCTTGGGCGAGGTACGCGCGATCCTCGCCAACTGTAGGCAGAAAGGGATGGCGTAGTCGCCGTGGCCCTCTTGGGTGGATGTCTCGACGACCAGATCGGGAGCCTCGGTCCACCCGTTCTCCGCGACCCAATCTGCGACTACCCTGCGTATGGCACCCTCGAGCAACGTCAACTCCTCTTGTCTAGTGCCCTCCGCCCCGCGCGGGGACCCGGCAGGCGAACAGCTCTTCCAAGCCGACGATGTCGGCGGGCGTGCCGATGGCGATGATGACATCACTATCGCCAAGGACCAATGTGGGCTTCGGGTTGGTGTCGAGCAGTCCGGAATCACCGTGCCGCACGGCGAGGATGGTCGCCCCCGTGCGTTTCCGCACCTCGAGTTCTGCGATCGAGCGACCCACGATCTCGCACGTGTCGTTCAGGGCGAACTCCTCCACCCGGAACTCCACCTCGCCTCCGCCCGTGACTACCTCCAGGTAGTCGCTCACCAGGGGCTTCAGCAGCAGCGTGGCCATCTTCTTGCCTCCGATGCTGTAAGGCGAGACCACGTGATCGGCTCCGGCCTTCTTGACCTTCTTGAACGATTCTTCGGAGTTCGCCCGACCCACGATCACAAGGTCGGGGCACATCACGCGCGCCGACAGGATCACGAAGATGTTGTCGGCGTCGGAACCCGCCGCGGCCACAAGGCCCCGGGCCTTACGGATGCCGGCCTCCTCGAGGATCTCGTCGTCCGTGGCGTCCCCGTGGAGGAACAGGATGCCGCTCTCCGCGGAGTGTTGCACAACCGACTCATCACTGTCCACCACCACGAACGGCACTCCATTCGCGCCGAATTCGCGGGCCACGGCTTCGCCCACGCGGCCGTAGCCGCAGATGATGAAGTGCCCGTTCAGCTGTTCGATCGCCTTCTGCACGGCCCTCCTCCTATACAGACCTCTGAGCTCACCGCTCACCACGAACTCGATGAGCGTGGCAAGCGCGTAGGCCATGGTGCTCACTCCCCCCAGGATGAGGAGAATCGTGAAGACCCGTCCCGCAGGCGAGATATCGCGGACTTCCTTGAAGCCTACGGTGGAGAGCGTGATCACCGTCATGTAGAGGGACTCGAGAGGCGACCAACCTTCGATGAGGCTGTATCCGACGGTCCCACCGCCCACGATGAACGTCAGTATGCCCGCCAGTATCAGTAGACGACGGACGTCGGCTGATCCCTCTACTCCTCGGTTGAACATCGACCTCCATCGGCACCGAGAAGCACACACCGGATCGGAACCCTAGTGGTGGTAGGGCTCCCCCCGCTCGATGCGCGTGGCTCGGTATATCTGCTCCAGTACGATGCATCGGGCCAGCTGGTGAGGAAAAGTCAGCTCCGAAAGTGACCACACTAAGTCAGCAGCCTCCCGGATCCGCTGATCAAGGCCCAACGCGCCCCCTAGTATAAACTGGAAATCGCTCCGACCGTAGAGCTTCTGCTCCGCCAGCAACGAGCTCAGCGCTTCTGACGATACCTGCCTGCCGCCCCTATCCAACACGACCGTATATGCCCGGGGCTTGAGTCGTTTGAGGAGCGCATCGCCCTCCGATTCCAGCACTCGCACCTCGCCGTGGGCGATGGGCGTCTCCGGCACCTCTTCCACCTCAACGGTGCCGTACGGCCGCATCAGATCCCTGTAGTGGGCGAATACGGGCTGATAGTCGCGACTGAGCCGCCCGACGCAGACGATGGTGAAGCGCATGCGCTCAGTCTAGAGGAAAGGAAGGTCCGGTACGCGGTATTCGTCGTCCTCATCGCCCGCGTGCCTCTTCCTGGCGTCGTAGGCGTGGTCGCGAACGATGGTGGGCATGTTGCGCCAAAGACAGATATCGGTCTTGAGGTATCGCTCTTTTATCTCAGGCGTGCAGGTAATCGTGCAGGTAAGGCAGATCTCCTCGTCAACCTGGATCTTCTCTCGCAACGGCCGTTCGCCCTGATCCAGACGCCGTGATGCCTCCAGCAGCAGTTCTTGCACGCCCACCGAGGGTGTGACGGGGAACCGTATCGGCTGGTCGGCGACCACGAACTTGAACGTGCCGGTGGTCCAATTCGAAAGTTGCAGAGCCTGGTCGTAGGCCTGCCGATTCACGATCTCCTGGAGGACCCGGCGGTCCGTGTATCCTTTTCTCAAGAGCAGAGCCCCCAGAGGTTGGGGGTTCTCTTGCTCCGCGTGCTCCATGAGGCACTCTTTGAGCTGGGTGCGCGTCAACGCGCCCGCCGCGACCAGACGATCGCCAAGAAGGTCGTCCGACGAGGGGAGCGAGATGGCGTCCACCCTGCCATCCGTGACGTAGACGCAGCCGCTCTCTTCAAAATCCTGGATCTCGAGTGTCCCCGTCTTGCGAAAGGACGCCAAGAACTGCAGGATGATGAAGATCGAGAAGTCCTGGATCTTTCCCCAGAGAATCAAATCGCCTCACCCATATGTGATTCTTCGGCAGAGAACCGACTGAAGTTGAGACCGAACATGGCCGGAGACACATAGGGGCCGCTTCGAGAGGCCGCCTCGAGGGTCCACAAGTCCCCACAGGGGCGAGTGGGGCCTACTTGTGCGGAACCGGTGCGCCCGGCTTCCTGAAGCGGACCGGGCCGGGATGCGCAGGGTCGGCCGTACTGCCGTTCGGCGATGGGCGCGGCCCGGACGCGGCGGCGGTCTCCTCGACATCCGCGTCGGCGCCAGCCGCAGCGTCACCCTGTGCGTCGTCGACAGGTATCGCCGGAGAGACGGACTCAAGCTCCGTGGGAGGAAGATCAGCGGCGATAGACGGAACCACCGGCACCGCGGGCGGATGCACCTCATGCGGATGCACTGCGGTTGCGTGCACCTCAGGCGCATGCAACGTAGACTCCGCGCTCACGTTGGCGACGTGCTCTTCCGACCTCCCGCCTCTCCCCGCCGGCGGATGGAACAACTGCCACCCGATCGCGAGGAACACGTAGGCCAGGATGCCGAAGACGCCGCACAAGACCAACAGGCTCGTGTTGAAGTTGTCAATGAACGGGAGTAGCACCAGAACGGCGACCAGAGCGAATATGCCGCCGATGACCAACGAGACGACTCCCAATACACGATAGACCATCAATACACCTCTAGGTTGACGTACGCATACCCCGTCCAGGGCCTAGCGACCCGCCGAGGGCTTGCAATTAGAGTCTAGTCAACCCCCCCTGCCTTTACAAGTCGCCGGGGCTGATATCAGTGCGCGCCGATGCGCCGCGCCTCGACCAGGGCGAGGACCTCTTCGTCCGTGCTCGTTGTATCGATGATCTCTTTGAAATCCTCTTTCGTGAGGCCAAGTTCTGCAAGAAGACGCAGATCGCGCGGGCATGGATGCGCGAATGAACCAGGATTCCCGTGGTAGGTTGCCCGGGCTTTGTCGATCATGCGGGGCAGCCACGGCCAAGCTCCCAGCCTCTGATCGCCCGGTCGGGGCGGGTTAACGGTCAGATCCATGAGCGGAGCTCCCTTCGCGTGCAAGGCGGCATACACATAGTCCGCCGGTAGACAGTGCGGTGGCGGATGGCGCCGTGTTCGTCGCTTGAATCTCGAGGATACACCTTTGCGGGAGACGAGAAAACCGGTCGGCGGGCCGCCTACTCACGCCTGGGCGCGGCCTCCACCCGGATCGTCGGGTCAAGAGGTCGGCACACCCCGCGAGAGAGCAAAAAGGATAGCCCGCTCCACCTCGCGTTGATCTTCGGGGTCTACGAGCTTCTCCCCACGGGCGTCGGCGACGTAGAAGACGTCCACGGCTCTGTCCTTCATCGTGGAGACCTTTGCCAGGCGCACGTCGAGCAGGAGATCGTCCAGCGTACGAGCCAGCGTGTAGAGCAACCCCACTCGGTCTCCGGCGTGCACCTCGATGACGGTGAGTGCGTCGGAGGCGGTGTTCTCCACCACTACCCGCGTCTCGGGTTGCCTCTCGCGGGGGGTCTTGCTGGCGTAGCGCGCGGCTTTCTCAGCTAGACGGTAGTCGAGAGCGATCCTCCCCTCCAATGCCCGGGCCAGGTCCCGGGCCACGAGGTCCCACCGCTCCTCGGGTATAGATTCTTCGAAGTAGTCGGACACTCGGAACGACCGCGCCACCATGTCTCCCTCAGCAGGATGGACCTGCGCGCTGAGGATGGTGATGCCGTGATAGGCGAGGACGCCCGAGACCCGTGCCAGCAGACCGGCCAGCGGCGGAGACGCCAGAGTCAGCTCCTGCACTCCGGCCAACGCGCCCGGAGTGACCCGCAGCTCGACCTCCCCCCCGTCCAGGCCGACGAGCACCATCATGGTGCGCGTCGGGTGTGGAACGACCGCGGCATCGGGTTGGCGCGCAAGCTGAGACCCGCTATCCCGCGACTCGACACGCGACGGCCCGCTCGCGAGCCTCGACTCCAGTTTGAAGAAGAGCTCGCGCACCAAGGCCGCCGTCCAGGGGGTCCACACCGAGCGCCCCGTGGCAGCTGAGTCGGCCACGGTCAAGATATAGAGCAACTCCAGGCGCGTGCGGTCCACGACGGTGTCCGCAAGCCGTGCGAGCAGAGCGGCATCTTCGATATCCCGCCGCGAAGCCGTGTCTGCCAGCACGAGGTGATGCTCAACGAGGAAGGCCACCAACTCACGCATGTCTGGAGGAAGAGAAAGACCGGCGGTGATTCGGGCCGCGTGCGGAGCCCCTGCCCTCGCGTGGTCCTCGCCGTCGAGCCCCTTGCCCACGTCGTGCAACAGGCACGCCAGTAGAAGAGCGTCGTGGTAGGCCGTGCCTTCGATGGTCTCGGCCAAGGAGCCCGCAAGAGAATCGAGTTCGGCCAGCGTGGCAGGCGAAGCCGCCGCAGCCACGCATCGGAGCGAATGTCCGCCCACCGTGTACGTATGGAAGCTCTCTCTCTGGGCCAGGAAGCGGACGGCTTCCCAGCCGGGGATCCAGCTCGACAGCACTCCCCTGTACGAGAGCCGTTCGAGTTCCGGAAGCGTCCGCGTGCCGCCGCGCAGGAGTTCAAGGAGCTTCTCCAGGCGATCGGAGGCGCGTTCCGGCGGCGCGGCGGTAGCCGGATGGTGACCGTGCTCCTTCTCCACCGTCCCCGAGTCCACGTCTTCCCACAGTTCCCCCATGACGACCGCCACGGTCTCGGCCGCGGCCGAGATCTCGGCCATGACGCGGTCGGGCGGGGTGACTTCACCAGGCGCACGGTACTGCATCGCCAGATCGGCCTGGTAGTCGAAGTAGGCCCGATCGACCTTCCTGCCCGCCGCGTAGTGGAGCGACGTGCGCGCACGCAGGAGCACGTCGACGGCCTGTTCCAACTCCCAGAGCGCCTGGGACCCCAGCCATCCGGTGGAGGCGAGCCCTTCGTACCCGACCGCCCCCCGCAAGGCAAAGGCCAGCCACAGGGCCTCGTTCACATCACGCAGACCGCCCCTACCCTCTTTCAGGTGCGGCTCGAGCAGCACGTGCGCATCGCCGAAGGTGGCGTGGCGAACGGCGCGCGCGCTCCGAATAGCCCCGACGAAGTCCGCGCCCGCGTCCCGCCCAGCGGCAGACTGCAGCTGCGTCATGAGATCGCGGAAGAGCCGCTGGTCGCCCACCAGGAACCGCGCTTGGAAGAACGAGGTGAGCAGCTCGAGGTTCCCTTCGGCCACCGCGAGGCATTCGTCCACGGTTCGCGCACCGTGCCCCAACTCCAAGCCGGCGTCCCACAGGGGATAGAAGAGTGTCTCCGCCATCGATCCAACGAGTCGATGCTCTTCTCGCCGATATAGGAGCATGAGGTCGATGTCGGAGAAAGGACAGAGTTCCCTGCGCCCGTATCCGCCGAGCGCCACCACGGCCAGCCCGGCCTCGCGATAGAGCTGGGAAGGCGCCTCGTGTTCGGCGTGACGGAAGAGCGAGATGAGAGCCAGGTCGACCACGTCTGCGCGGCGCCGGCAGAGTTCGCGGCCGCCGGCTCCCGCCGCGTGGCGGTCTTGGAGTTCGGCGAGAGCACCACGAAGGTAGTCCGAAGGCGCCTGGCTCACGGGGGAGATCACGACGAAAGGAACCTAAAGGGCGTCATGTCCCCGTTCGCCGGTGCGGATGCGCACGACGTCCTCCATCGGCGACACGAAGATCTTGCCGTCGCCGATCTTGCCCGTCTGTGCGGCTTGGGCGATAGCGTCCACCACCGCGGGCGCTGCCGCAGATTCCACCACCACCTCTACCTTCACCTTGGGCACGAAGTCCACTTGATACTCGACGCCCCTGAACACCTCGGTGTGTCCTCGTTGGCGCCCGAACCCTTTGACCTCGGTGACCGTTAGGCCGTGCACCCCTACCGCCTGCAGGGCGTCTTTCACCTCGTCGAGCTTGAATGGCTTGATGATGGCTTCGATCTTCTTCATCGCATCCTCCTCGCGACTCCCGCCGCACCGTCGTCGGCCCACATCGCGCCGGCGGCAGACCGGCCTTGAGCGGAACTATACGCGGGGCGAAGGCGCCGAGCCAATGGACCACCGGACAAATGCCCCCTCCTTGCGGCTGTCCAACTGGCTCTCGGAAGCCACATGGGCTATCGTTGGAACATGACGCCCCCGGCTCCACCCGGTCTGGAAACCGGTCAGCGGACACCCGCCGACGGGATCGCGGTCGCGGACGACCTGGTGATCCCAGACCGGGAGATACACTTCACGTTTTCACGCAGCGGAGGCCCGGGAGGGCAGAACGTGAACAAGGTGAACACCAGGGTGACACTGCTCTTCGAACCGGAGAGTTCCTCGGTGCTCACCCCCGAGCAGGTGGGACTGATCAAGCAGCGCCTCGCCTCGCGCATAGGCGCTGACGGAGTGCTGCGGGTCGTGTCCCAGCAGTCACGTTCGCAAAGCGCCAACCGGGAAGCGGCCCGGAAGAGGTTCGCTCGAATCTTGGCCGACGCCCTGTATGAGCAGCCCCAGCGCCGCGACACCCGCCCGCCACGGCGAGTAGCCCGCATGCGCATCGAAGACAAGCGACTCCGCGGGCGGCTCAAGCAGTCGCGCCGACGGGATTGGCAGGAAGAATGACGCACGCGAGTATACAACCCGATGTGGTCGAGTCCGCTGCTGCCCTCGACGGCACGCACATCCCGGAGGTCCACCTCAACCTCAACGTCCGGGGACTGGGCATGTCCGCCACTCTCGCGGTCAACGAACGCAGCGCCCAACTCCGGCGCTAAGGCCGTCGGGTGTTCAAGCTGGGCCTGGGCCAATCGCCCTTTCCCGTGCCGCGGTGCGTGGTGGACGAACTCCGCAACCATGCTCACGAGAAGGACTACCTGCCCGTACGCGGCCTCCGGGAACTTCGCGACGCCGTCGCCGACTACCACCGCGACACCAAGTCCGCCGAAT
>JBBRDB010000009.1:0-30294 GCA_038204345.1 Thermoleophilia bacterium
TGCACACGCTTGTAGTGGTTATAGACTGCTACGGACAGCGTACGCTTGGCCTCTTCCTGGCCGATGACGTATTCCGACAGGACTGTGTAGATCTCCTGCGGCTTCGGGAGGTTGTCCAGATCGAGCGCGACCGGGGCGGTCAGCTCCTCGTCTATGATCTCGTTACACAGGTCGATGCACTCGTCGCAGATATACACACCTGGACCGGCGATGAGCTTCTTGACCTGGCGCTGACTCTTCCCGCAGAAGCTGCAGAGCAGCTGCTCCGAACCACCCGACGGCTTGGGCACTTGATACTCCCTACCTGTGCTCGATGATCTTGTCCACTATGCCGTAGTCGAGAGCCTCTTGCGCAGTCATGAAGTAGTCCCTTTCGGTGTCTTTCTCCACCTTCTCGAGCTCCTGGCCCGAGTGCTTCGCGAGGATCTCGTCCAGCCGCCTCCGTAGGCTCAGCGCTTCCCGGGCATGGATCTCGATATCGCTGGCCGGGCCCTGGAATCCGCCGGACACCTGATGGATCAGCACCTTTGAGTTCGGCAACACGTAACGCTTTCCCTTCGCGCCGCCGGCGAGAAGCAAGGCTCCCATCGACATGGCCACGCCGATGCAGATGGTCGAGACGTCGGGCTTGATGAACTGGATGGTGTCGTAGATGGCGAGGCCGGCGTACACGCTCCCGCCCGGGCTGTTGACGTACAGCGCGATGTCCTTATCGGGGTCTTCCGACTCCAGATGCAGGAGTTGCGCGACGATCAAGTTCGCCACCTGGTCGTTCACAGGCGTGCCCAGGAAGACGATGCGCTCGCTCAAGAGGCGTGAGTAGATGTCGAAGGCACGCTCGCCTCTGCTGGTCTGCTCGACCACCATGGGGATCAGTGGGCTCACTCTGCAATCCTTTCGCTTTCGGGAAACGTCGCCGGGGCGACTACTCGGTCTCCGGCTTCACGTCCGAGTCGGCCGCAACGTCGTCGTCGGGCGCCTCTTGAGGCTGGTCGTCCTCGGGCGATCCTTCCTGCTCATCGTCCGCCGACACCGCTTCAGCTTGGTCGTCCGCGGATTCCTCCGGGGCCACGGCCACCGCGTTCTCCGCTATGAAGTCGGCCGCACGCTCCCGTAGTATCTGCTGCCGTATCTCTGAGATTCTACCAGACTGCTCCAAGCGCGAACGCAACTCGGAAGCCTCGACCTTCCCGGCCGCCGCCAGTTTCTCCAGACGCGCGTCGAACTCTTCTTCGCTGACTTCGAGATCCTCCGCCGCAGCGACGGCGTCCAAGGCGAGAGCCGTCCGGAGCGCGGTCTCGGCTTCCGGGAGCATCTGCTGCACCAATTCCTCCACCCCGGAACCGGTAGCCTGGAGGTAGCCCCTGATGTCGCCGCCCTGCATGGAAAGCGAGCGCGCGAAATCATCCACCATCTCCCGCGCCTGCCGGTCGATCGCAGCCGGTGGAAGATCCACGGTGATGCCGGCGGCCACGGCGTCGATGGCGGCGGCGCGGAGTCGCCTGTCGGCAGCGGAATCCTTGGCTCCCTGTAGCTTGTTCCTGATGTCCAGACGCAGCTCGAGCAACGTCTCGAACTCGCTCACGTCTTTCGCGAACTCGTCGTTGAGCGGAGGCAAAGACTTCGTCTTCACGTCTTTGACGGTTACCTTGAAGTCAAGAGAGGCACCCTGGAGTTCTTCGGCGTGATAATCATCGGGGAAGGCCACCGGTATCGTGGCTTCCTCCCCGATCTTCATCCCCACCACGCCCTGCTCGAGGTCCGGCAGCAGATGCCCGCCCCCCACCTCGAACATGTAGTCGTCGAGCTGAGTGTTGGCCACGACGTCGCCGTCGCGGTAACCCTCGGCACTCACCGTCACGAAGTCGCCCTCGGCGGCAGGACGGTCGCCCACGGCCTTCAGTTCGGCGAACTCCTCCCGCAGACGCTCGACACGTTCGTCGACCTCGGAATCCAAGACCGTTGCGTCCGGGCGCGGCGCTTCAACGCCCTTGTACTCTCCGAGTTCGGCGGTGGGCATGACTGTCACGACCGCGGTGAACGAGAACGGTTTGCCTTCCTCGGGCGCTTCGTCGAAGTCCACCTCCGGTCGATCCACCGGATCCAGACCGGCCTCGGTGAGTGCCTCCAGGAGCCACGGCGATAGTCGATCGTCGAGCATCTGTTGGGAGATCGCCTCCATGCCGAACCGCTGCACGATCATCCCGGTAGGCACTTTGCCCTTGCGAAAACCCGGGATGCGCACCTCGCGCGAGAGTTGCTTCACGGTGGCGGCGATGCCGTCGTGCACCTCTTCGGGTGAAACCTCGATCTCCAGCTTCACGTCGTTGCCGACTTTCTCGCCTACGGTGGTCTTCAACTCGGTCCTTCCTTCCATGTGCCGGTCGCGCTCCGCGCGGCCGACCCGGGTCGTGATCGTGGTGCGGGTGAGAGGACTCGAACCTCCACGTCAAAGACACATGATCCTAAATCATGCGCGTCTGCCATTCCGCCACACCCGCACGGCAAGAGCCGGCGTCGGGCGGCCGCGCCGTTCGTCGGCGGCTCGCCGACGTACCGCCGGCAACAGACGACCCCCCACCTGCCCAGCCATAGCCGAGTGCGGTGGAGGGTCACCATATGCGAGGGGTGAACGACGGGACTTGAACCCGCGACCACTGGAGCCACAATCCAGAGCTCTACCGACTGAGCTACGTTCACCACGTGTCGCCGCACGGAGTCCCGCCGACGACTCTCCCACCTCCAGCGCGCCTGGGAGGATTCGAACCCCCGGCCCACGGATTAGAAGTCCGTTGCTCTATCCACCTGAGCTACAGGCGCCTATCGCCGAACGCCGAGACAGGACCGGACCGGCCCCGAGAAGCGGGCGACGGGATTCGAACCCGCGGCCGACGGCTTGGAAGGCCGACGCTCTACCAACTGAGCTACACCCGCCCGTTGCGTCGCTCGCCACAGCCGCATACAGGTCGGGACGAGAGGATTTGAACCTCCGACCCTCTGCTCCCAAAGCAGATGCGCTACCAGGCTGCGCCACGTCCCGACGTCCCTCGCCGACATCGGAGGCGAAAGTATAGCGTATCCCCAACCTGTTTCCAGCACTCCCCGCCCCACAGAGCCAACCTCAGAGTAGAATGAAGGCGATGCACACGCACTAGGACAACGTCGCGGAAGGGGTGGTCATGGTCCGAGCATACGTACTCGTGAAGATAGAAGCCGGACGAGCCAAGGAGATCCTCGACGGTCTCCGATCCATCAACGCGGTCCAACGGGCCGATGCCGTGACGGGCCCTGTTGATCTGATCGTGCAGGTGGAGGCAGAGGATCCACGAGCTTTGGCTGAGTTGATATTCCGCTCCATCCAGACTGTGTCGGGAGTCAAAGAGACCGACACACGCATCGTGATCGAAGATTGACGCCGTTGAAGCCGCCGCCGAGATCGATCCGGCCGCCGGTCCGGTGCCGGCCCGGCGGCCCGCCTGATACAATCGAGGCCGAATCCAGGCTGCGGATGGCGCGGGCATAGTCCCCCCAACCGCGCCGCGAGTCGACTCCCTGCGTCACGGCGCCCACGGTGCCGCGACGGGGCCGACTCTTGTCACGTTCCACCGCAACCAAGGAGAACCACAGTGCGAGCGCTCGTCACGGGTGGAGCCGGCTTCATCGCGTCACACGTGTCTGACGGACTACTTGAGCGCGGACACCAGGTAGCCATCGTCGACAATCTGGTGACGGGCAAGCGCGAGAACATCCCCAGCGGCTCCCGGTTCCACGAGGTCGACGTGCGGGATGCCGGATTGGCCGACGTCTTCGCAGCCGAGCGTCCCGACATCGTGTTCCATCTGGCCGCTCAGATGGACGTGCGCAAGTCGGTGGCCGACCCCCGCTACGACGCCGACGTCAACCTGCTCGGCACGCTCAACCTGCTCGAATGCTGCCGCACCTACGGGACGCGGAAGCTCGTGTATGCGGGCACCGGCGGCGCCATGTTCGGGGAGGCCGCGTATCTCCCCGTAGACGAGAAACACCCGGTCCTCCCCATATCTCCGTACGGGGTGAGCAAGCACACGGTGGAGCACTACCTCTACGCATACCGCGAGAATTTCGGGCTCGACTTCACGGTGCTACGCTATCCCAATGTGTACGGCCCCCGCCAGGATCCCCACGGAGAAGCAGGTGTGGTGGCCATCTTCTCCCTCCAGCTGCTGAACGGAGAGACTCCCCGCATATTCGGGGACGGCACGAAAACCCGTGATTACTGCTACGTCGGCGACATCGTCGAAGCCAACATGCTCGCCATCGAGCGGGGTTCCGCGGGACTGTTCAACATAGGCCGCGGCATCGAGGTCTCCGACAGGCAGGTGTTCGAGACCGTGCGGGACGCCGTAGGCGTCGACGTCGAGCCCGAATACGCGCCCACTCGGTCCGGCGAGGTGGAGCACATAGCGCTCGACGCCACCCTGGCCCGGGACACGCTGGGCTGGGAGTGGAAGGTGGACCTACCCGATGGCGTCGGCCGAGCGGTCGATTTCTACAGAGAGCGACGAAAGAGGGACTGAACGTGGCACGACGCGAACGCAGAGACGGACGGGGCGAATCCCGCGACGACTACGAAAGCCAACCGGATCGAAACGGTCCTCAGGGCGCTCCGCACGAACCTGAGCGCGAGACACTGACCGCCCTCAAAGCCATCCTCGTGAAGGTGGCGGGGGTGGTGAAGCCGCTCGGGTTGACGGCCGACGAATCCACGGACCTCGTGCAGCGCATGTACGGCAGCGCGCTCGAACTGGACGGGGCCATGGCCGGCGAGAGCGACGATGCTCGCAAGATCTCAATGGTGGCCTACGTGAACAGCGCGGCCATCCGGCGAGAGGACGACGTCCTCGTCGTGGATCACCCCACCAAGACGGACTGATCCCGGCCGGCCGGCCGGCCCGGGAACGACGCTCCCCGGCGCGCGCCGACGCCCCTCCCGCCTCCAACTAGAGGCGGGCCGAGGCCAGGGCGGTGGCGCACACGCAGTCGCGCGGCCCCTCAAGGGTGGGGATGACCGCGAACAGCAGTTCGCGCAACCGGGCGTTGTTCTCCTCGAACACGGCCACCACATCTGCGTGAGAGACGGCTGGGATCGACGGATCGTCACCCACGCCGACGTCATAGTCGGTTATGAGAGACACGTTGGCGTAGCAGATCTCCAATTCGCGCGCCAAGTACCCCTCCGGATAGGCGGTCATGTTGATGACCTCCCAGCCGGCTGAGCTGAACCATCTGCTTTCCGCGCGGGTGGAGAACCGCGGCCCTTGGATCGTCACCACCGTGCCTCCATCGTGCATGGTGATGCCGAGTTCCCGACCCCGCTCCACGAGCGACTTACGGATCGTGGGGCAGTACGGGTCGGCGGCGGAGACGTGCGTGGACACGGGTCCGTCATAGAAGGTGTCCCTCCGGCCGGCCGTCCTATCGACGAACTGGTCGCACACCACGAAATGGCCCAACCCCACTTCGCGCTTCAGGCTGCCCGAGGCGCAGGGTCCGATGATACGGGTCACGCCCAGCGACTTCATGCCCCACACGTTCGCGCGGTAATTGATCACGTGCGGCGGATACTGGTGCCGACGACCGTGCCGGGGCAGAAAGGCAACTCGTTTGTCTCCCACCTGTCCGATGAAGTAGTTGTCGCTCGGAGCTCCGTAAGGAGTCTCGACCACGACCTCCTCCACGTCCTCGAGGAAGGAGTAGAAACCCGACCCCCCGAAGACCCCGATATCAGCCTTCGCCATCGGTCTCTCCCCCCTCGACACCATCGGAGGCCGCCGATCCGTTATCTTCGGCGTCTTCCGATCCGTTATCTTCGGCGTCTTCCGATCCGGTTTCCTCGGTATCGTCCGATCCCTGACCCTCGGTCTTCTCGGAACCCGCCCCTTCACTTGGTTCCGCGGCCACGCTCTCCTTCGCTCCCGATGCCCGAACGAAGCCCATCCTCATCTCGTGAAGGGCAGAGCGGAACAGCGCTTCCTCGTCTTTGGACAGTGAGGGCGACAGCACATCGACCAACGCTTCGAACGCATCGATCGCCGTGCGCGACTGCGTGAGATCGCGGTCGTCGACGCTTTCGGGCGTGAGTCCGAGGCGCTGGAATGCCATGCTGGAGAGGGAAACGAGCAAGTGCCGCAGGTAGTCGGGCACGGTGATACGACGCATCTCCTCCTGGAGCTGTTCCACCAACTCGCTCTCGGTACGGGGTTCACGTTCTTCTGCCATGTTCCGGAGACCTCCTCCAGGTAACGAACCGACTCGTCTGTGTCAAGGTGGGTGATAGTATCGCGTCAGGGCACGGCGGGGTCAACGCTGAAGGAGATCACGTGGACTACAGCGACCTGTTGCGCGGAGCTTGGCGGGTAGCCCGACGGCACAAGTACCTCTGGCTCCTCGGTCTCTTTGCATCAGAAGGTGGATGCGGCCTTTCCGGAGGGTCCCCGAACATTCGCGGCAGCTTCGGAGGCGGCGACGGCTCCCTCTCGCCCCCCGCGTCCGAGTTCGGCGATTGGATCGCGCACAATTGGGCCCTCCTCGCGACCCTCCTTTTGGGACTTCTAGCCCTGGGCATCGCCTTTTGGGTCATATCCATCATCTCCACGGGCGGCCTGATCGCGGGTTCCGACGCCGCTCACGCCGGGGTCCCTTCGGGACTGGGCGCAGCCTGGAGCGCGGGTGTCCACAACTTCTGGCGACTGTTCGGGATGTGGTTGTTGGTCTTCGCGGTCGCTCTGGTGGTGGTCCTCGTGCTTGTGCTGGGGGTCGGGCTGCCCTTGGGTCTTGCCCTAGCCCGGGGAGTCCACCTCGGCACGGGCCCGATCATCGCCATCGTGCTCGCGGTCTTCGCGCTCATCCTCCTTGCGATCCCGGTGGCGATCGTCGCACAGGTGGTGATCACCTGGGCCAGCCGCTCCCTGGTGCTGGAGGGCACCGGCCCCGTCAACTCTATCCGTGCGGGCTGGCGGGTGTTCCGTTCGAACGTGGGCAAGAGCCTTATGGTGTGGCTGATCAACGTGGGCATCTCCATCGCGGCGGGCATTGCCCTGCTCGTGCCTTTGGCCCTCCTGGCCGTGCCCGTGGGGATCATGATCTACCGCACCGGGACCGACGGAGGGGGCGGCGCCATGTGGGCGACCATCGCCCTCGGCGGCCTGGTGTTGTTGGCGATCCTAGCTCTCTTCAAGGCGGCATTCACGACTTTCTCCACCGCTTACTGGACCATCGCCTACCGCAGGTTGGTATCGGCGTCCCGGCCGGCGGCAGCCCCACTGAGCCCACAATCGCCGGGGATCGTGCCCTGAGCCCACGGCGGAGGACGGCCGACCTGTGAGTTACGCTTCGGCGCCCGCCATGGTCTCCTGGACCATCCGACGGTGGATATCGTCGAGGCTCTTCCCCTCGCGCCACATGCGCAGCTGCCTCTGAGCGGAGTTGCCCTCGGCGAGCATATGCTCAACCACCCCCAACTCGTCTTCGAGACGCAGACTCCCGGCCAAGGGCTCGACCAGGGCCACCAGCGACCGGACGGCGTCGACGGCGGGGATCTCCACCCTCCGATCCAAGTCGATCAGACGGCCCTCAAGGCCGTCGCGCACGGCCCTCCAGCGGTTCTCCTCGATGAAACGGCCTTCGTGTACCGGCAGGTAGCCATCGCGATCGAATCGGGCCATGAGAGCGGCCACCAGACCCACGATCAAACCGGCGATGGCCATCGACTCCTCCAGTCGAGGCTGGGCGTCGGCGATCCGCACCTCCAGAGTGCCGTATGTGTGATGGGTCCTCACGGTCCACCAGATCTGCGTGGGCTCACTCACGCTCTGCGTGTCGTAGAGGAACTGGGCATAGTCCGCATACCCCGCCCAATCGCCGTAGACGTCCGGTATGCCGCACCGGGGAAAATTACGCAGGAACACCTGAGCGCGGGTCGAATGTAGTCGTGTCTCTCTACCCCGGTAAAAGGGCGAACTCGCTGAGAGGGCAAGCAGCAGCGGCAACAGCGAGCGGAAGGCATCAAAGAGAGCCACGGCTCGGTCGGCCCCCCGCACGCCCACGTGCACGTGCATGCCGAACGTGTTGTTGGTCCATGCGACATATCGCAAAGCCTCCACCACCCTCAAGTAGTGGGGAGACTGGACGAAGCGCTGGTCCTCCCAGAGGCTGAAGGGGTGCACCCCCGTGGAGCACAAGGCGAGGCCGATCGACTCCGCGCTCGACGCCAATATGGCTCGGCGGCGCGCGATGTCGGCGCGCGCTTCAGGAAAGGTCGCGGACACGCCCGTGTTGATCTCCGCTTCGGACTGGATCAGCTCCCCCATGACCAGGGGTCCGCCGAAACGTTCGTCAGCCACGGCCTTGAGTTCCTCGAACCGATTGACCAAGGCCAGAGTCGAACGGTCGAGGATCTGGAACTCCTCCTCGATCCCGATAGTGAGATCCCGACCTTCATCGAAGATCCGCCCCACATCCTCGAGTATGCGCACGGCGCCCTCCACTGGTGTTGGCGCGGAGACCGTCCCAGACGAACGGCTCAATCCGCTACCACGAACTTCGGCGATACCGGGCGATCGCTCCCGACGACGTTGCGTCGCGGGTCTGGTGGTTGCATGGATCCCCCGGACGCTTTAGTCTACCAGGTGCCCCGACACGCGAAGACCCCAGACCGGAGAGTCCTTGCCGCCCTCGCCCACTGCGCCTGACCCTGACGCCGAACTCGTAGCCCGCGCGCGCGCGGGCGACCAAGAAGCCGTGACGGAGCTTTATCGGAGACACTCGCAGAGAGGCTACAACCTCGCGCTGCGTATGACCGGTGACCCTTGGGATGCGGCGGACGCCACGCAAGACGCGTTCATCAAAGCCTTTACCCACCTGGGATCGTTCAAAGGACAGGCCCGCTTCAGCACGTGGCTCTATAGGATCGTGGTCAACTCCGTCAACGACCAGCTCCGGCGCCGCAGACCGGCCCCGGTGGAAGACGAAGTACTGGAGCACCTGTCTGCTCAGCCCTCCGGGCGCACGTCCACACGTATCGGAGCCTCCGCTGCGCAGGTCGAAGACAAGCTCTCGCCCGAGATGAAGTCGGCCCTGACTGCCCTTCCCGAAGGCTTTCGACTGGCCGTGGTCCTCTGTGACCTGCTCGGCTACGGGTATGCCGAGGCCGCGAAGATCCTCGAGGTGCAGGAAGGCACCATCAAGTCGCGGGTGTTCCGCGCCCGGGCCCAATTAGCCGCGTCCCTGCGGAAAGCGGGATTCGCGCCCGCCGGCGACGGGAACCGCGGGCCCACCCGCACCGTCTCATCCAGCGAGACCATTGAAGCAGGACACGGCCCTACGTCACGCGTGCCACACGACGACCGGCTGGAGAACCACCAGAATGCCGACTGAGAAGAACCCTCCATACGATCCATCCGCTGGGGCAGGCGAGGTCCACCCGCACGAGGTGGGCCACGTCGACAGCTGGGACAGCCTGGCGATCGACCTACTCGAAGGCACCCTGCCGCCGCACGTGGCTGCGCCTCTCGAGGCTCACTTGGCCGCCTGTCCGGACTGCCGTCGAGCCCTCGAGGAGCAGCGCTCGATGGCGAGTCTGCTGGGAGAGGTCTCGGAAGTGACCGTACCTCCGACGTTGGAGCGCGCAGTCCTCGAAGGATCAGGCTTTGTGACATCCGAGCCTGGCGCGGCCACCCGTAGGGAGAAGGCTCGCGACCGGGTGACCGGCGGGACGCTGCAATCCCTTCGCCGCCTATTGAACGTGCGCGTGTGGCTCCCGGCGGCGGCGGTGATCCTCGTCGCCGGCATCGCGCTCTCGTCCTACTACCGGATGGGCCTGGACGACGGCACAGAGGGAGCGGACACCCTGGCATCGGAAACTACGCAGAATGATACCGCCTATACGACCGCCGCGCCCTTAGAGGGCGCCGCCGGTGAAGACGGTGCGTTGCAGGCGCCGCCGGACAGCTCGCGCGAATCCGCGGACGCGGCCAAAGCGACCTCCACGACCGCGGCTGGAGCGACGATGATGGCCGCCTCCACCCCGGTCATGATCATGACCGTGGGCGGTGCAGGTGACGACCCCGACGCACTGACTCAGCGGGTGAAAGACCTCACGGGGCTGGAACCCCTCCCGAAGGATTCCTGGGTGGAGGGGCGGACTACCTATGCCGCGCTGATCGCGGCCGACGAGACCGCCTCGTTGGCAGCAGCTCTCGGCATCGCAGTCTGGGAGACGCTGCCGTCCGCAGAGTACGAGGTCCGCATACCGCCTGCATTGGCCGACGCGCTCGGCGCGGATGCCCTGACCACCCTGCCCTTGTTGACCCCCCGGGCAGGCGATGCGTCCTCAGGAGGCCGATCGTGGTTGCCCGCACGCGATGCCGCACAACGCGCGGGCAACGGGAGTGACCTGACCATCGTCTTGATCACCCTGGGTGCCGCGGTCCTCAGGTGAGATAGAAGTACAACGCGTAGAGCATCTCTTCGGCGGGATTGATCGTGTGTACGGTCACCGTCTCCGGCGCGTCGAGCAAGGCCTCGGTGTAGTTGAAGAGGATATCGACTCCGCCGGCCATCAGCGCGTCGGCTGCAGCTTGAGCCGACTCAGGGGGAACGGCGATCACACCCAAGACCACGCCGAGTTCACGGCAACGTCCGCTGATGTGCTCGTACGATTCGACCACGATATCTCCGAGTTGAGCGCCGATCCTCTCCCTGTCGTTGTCGAACACCGCCACTATCTGAAAGCCGTGTTCGCGGAAGATGGAGGAAGTGCCGATGGCGCTGCCAAGGTTCCCCGCCCCGACCAGAGCGATCCTATGCGTTCCGCCGGTGTGCAGGATCTCCTGGATCTCCTCGATCAATGAACCTACGTTGTAGCCCACTCCGCGCTTACCGAACTTGCCGAAGGACGATAGATCCCTGCGGACCTGGGTGGGATTCACGTTGGCGTACTCACTGATCTCCTGCGAGGAGATGCTCCCCAGCCCTTGTTTGCGCGATTGAGTGAGCACTCTGAGGTAGGCTGAGAGCCGGGCTGCCACGCCCAGGGTCAACTTGTCAGCCACTGCGGATCCTCCTCGCCCTCTCGACCGTACCGAACCTGCGTCCGCACCGTCGTGTCCGGACGGCACATTGTGAACACTTTCCCATAAATGGACATTCGGCACAAGCAGACCGCAGAGCCACCCATGCAGCCGATGCGAGGGGAACACGGGACGTATGGGAATGCGGTTGGGTGTAGTGCATTCGATGAAGGTGAGAGGTCGGGGCGCCGGGATTTGAACCCGGGACCTCATCGTCCCGAACGATGCGCGCTACCAGGCTGCGCTACGCCCCGCGGAGCCGTATGTTACACCATCGCGTCGAACCCGGTCCACCGCCGTGCGACGCTAGGCCGGGAAGGCTCGACAGAGCACTTCGAGACCGCAGCCACTGCAGTCGACCGAGCGTCGAGAGAAGTCCCCGTTTGAGAGATCGCGCAGGCGGGCGCTGAGAGCGTCTCTCAGCATGGGCACATCGTCCGTTCGGTAGACATCGACCACCGGCTCATCCGGAGCCTCGAGGAAGAGGAAGGCAACACGCACCGTGCGCGCGCCCGCGAGTAGGCAGGCGAGGGCATAGAGCCGGCCTTGCAGGCGGTAGCGGGTAGTCGCCTCCCCCGGGCGACAGCCGTCGAGATGGGTGGTCTTGTAGTCCACCACGGTCCACTCGTTTCCGCTCTCGATGAGGAGGTCCAAGTATCCTGACACCACCACGCCGTCCTGGTCGAACAGAAAGGGGCGCTCTTTGGAGAGGACGCCGGAAGCGGTCGCGTCCGCCAGATCCGACTCCCAGAAGCCCGAGACCAGCGCAGCCGACCGTTGTACGTGCTCTGCGCCAAGCTCCATTCCCTCCCTCGCGACCAGTCGCGTCACGAGTCGATGGACAGACCCGGGGTCGGGCCGAACAGCCAAGTCGGATTCCTGAAGGGCCAGATGGACGATCGTCCCAACGGCCCGTGCCGCCGCTCCTCCTCCCCCTTCCGAACCAGTCTGGGGCGACGGCTCCGCCCCTGCTTGGACGCCCGCGAACATCTCCGGATCGAACCCGAGTACGCGCTCCACGTAGTAGCTCCGTGGGCAGCGCTCATAGTGCTCCAACGAGGAGAAGCTCACCCGACGTACTCCGGCGCGCCCTCCGTGGACGCTCGGAAACGACGGCGCCTCATAGCGGGCCGGTGCAGACGGTCTGATGGGGCCGGGAACGGGCGCGACGTCCGGTGCGCGAACGCCTCGCACCGACACCGCGAGGCCGGTGTGGGCTACGAACTCAGCAGAATCCGAGGCATCGACATTCCCCACACCCAATGCCTGCAAGACCCTCTCCATTGGCGCCCCGGCGGCAGGCGTGCAGCCCGACTTACCCAGCCCCACGAGGACCAGGCGACTCTCGGCCCGCGTGCACGCCACGTAGTAGAGCCGCATCTCTTCCTCGATCGCGAGTTGGCGGGCGGCCTCGCGGATAGGCTCGTAAGGGCCCGATACCAGAGCTTCACCGGGTGGGGCCGCGACCCGGATCGAGACTCCTTCTCGCGAGGCCCGCAGGCAGCTTCTATCGGGACTCGAGACCGTCGCACCCATGCCGGGGACAATGACCACTGGGAACTCGAGTCCTTTGGCCTTGTGGACGGTCATGATCCGGACCACGTCCTCTTCTTCCGACAGGGTGGGCGCGTTGCTTTCCCGGTCGCCGCTGACGTCTCCCCGTCGCTCAAGGTAGTCGAGGAACGCCGACAAGTCGGGGCCTTCTATGCTCTCGAACTCATCGGCCAAACGCATGAGCTTTCGCAGGTTGGCCAGTCGCCGGCGGCCATGAGAGGCGCGGAGCACGACCAAGTCGTAGTCGAACGCCTCGACGGCGTCCTCGATCAGCGAGGCCAAGCCGGGCGCTCCGAGCCTCTCACGCAAAATGCCCAGGTCCGTGGCCAGCCGCTCGAGGCGGGGCAGGTGAGCCAGCGGGATCGAGGCGAAGCTCCGAGCACGCACGGCCTCCCACAGGAAACGGAGCTTCGCCTGCTTGGCTTCCTCGCGGAGTAGGAAGGCGACGTCGTCGGGCAGTCCCATCAACGGGGAGCGCAGCACAGCTACCAGCGCCGGGTCATCATGAGGATTCACCACGATGCGCAGCAGGGCCATGATGTCGGAGAGCTCTTCGCTGCGGAAGAACCCACGTCCTTGTACCACGTAGGTCTCGATCCCTGCGGCGGTCAAGGCCTGCTCGAACTCGTTCACATGGGTGAACGCCCGCAGCAGGATAACCACGTCTCGCTTCTTCCAGCCCTCAGCCAGGAGTTTATGGATGTGGTCGGCTACAGCGGCCGCCTCCATTTCGAACCGACTCATCGCCGGCGACGGAGAAGGGGCGTCTTCCACACATGACGGCGCATCCGGGTCAACGACGATCACCTCCACCGCGACGGTGCCCTCGGGAAGCTCGTTCACCTGTGCCGAGCCATCGGGAGCAGCGAGCGCAGGGAAATCCGATCCGAACCACAGTTGATGGCCGAAGATGTGGTTGATCACTTTCAGGATCTCGGGGTGGCTACGGAAGTTGGTGGTAAGTGACGCGCTGCGGGCATCCCCATCGGTGGTTTCACGGACTGCGGCATGACGGTCGCGGAAGACAGCCACCTCGGCGCCCCGAAAACTGTAGATACTCTGGAAGGGATCACCGACCGTGAGCGTACCGCCTACACCCAACCTATCCAGGATGGCGCACTGCAACGAGTTGGTGTCCTGGAACTCATCGACCATGAGCCGCGCCTCCGGCTCGAAGGGAGGCTCACCTCGACGCAGGAGGGCCAGCGCTTCGATCTCCAGGTCCGCAAAGTCCAACGCACCCAGACTGCGCTTCGCCTCGAGAAAGGCTCGGTGGTAGGTTGCCAGCAGCCGATCGGCGAGTGAGTAGACGCCGATCAGGTACTCCCGGCCCAGCGCCGCCCTGAACTGGAGAAGAGCCTCCTTGAAGAACTCGAAGGCCGGCTTGGTCTGGGCCGAGCAGCCCAGGTGGGGCGTGAACCGGGCGCAAGATAGGATGGTGTCCCAGGTGGCCGGGGAGTCCGCGAGCCATTCGCGACACTGCAACATCGCGTCCCGATTGGCGGCAGCCCGTCCGGATAAGTGCGCGTCCGCGAGCATGTCGACCGCCTGGCCGATCGCCTCTCTTAACCTTGCCCTCTCCGGCTGAAGGTCGTCTTGCTGCGGCAGGTCCAGTTGCGGCAGGCCCAGCCGCGGCTCCGCCATGCCGGACTGACGCAGGTAGGCATAGACTGCTGGAACATCGGCCCGCAGAACAGTGCCGTGGCGTGCAAGAAGCTCAAGGTCGGGCTCATCAGCATCCAGCACCACGTTGCTCCAAGCCCGGTTCATCGCATCGTTGGACAGGATCTTCGTCTGCTCCTCGTCCAGCACTCGGAAACCCGGGTCGACGCCGGCCTCGATCACGCGGGCGCGGAGCAGGCGCGAGCAGAGTGAATGGATAGTGCCGATGGGCGCTTCGTCGATGCCCCAGGCGAGTTCGGGCCGCCCGCGATCGAGCAACCCCTGCCTGATGCGCTTGCGCATCTCGGCCGCCGCCTTGCGCGTGAAGGTCACGGTGGGTAGGTGCTCCATCGGGACAGCGTCATCCAAGACGGCCCGTAGATACCGTTCTACCAACAGGGTCGTCTTGCCGCTGCCGGCCGCCGCGGACACGAACACCCGGGACGCACCGCACCCCAGTACGGCGTCCTGCTCTCCCGTCAGGGCTACCACGCCGGCCCACCGGGCACACGGCACAAAGAGCGGAGGTCGCAGTAGCGCGGGCACTCCTTCAAGGGTTCCGCCTCGATCCGGCCCGCGCGAATACCCTCGACTGCCCGGCCCGCCATGGCCAGGACCGCCTGGAGCTCGTGTTCGAGGACGGCCTCGTCCGCGCACGAATTCCGCCGCGACCACTCGCCGGCGCACTCCGAGACTATAGGTGCCAGCACCCCCCCTACCTGCCTGCCGCCAAGTGCGACGTAGACCCCTCCTGAGACCGTCCACTCGGGCCTGGACTCCCGCAGGGCAAGCATGTAGAGCGGAACCTGTAGCGCCCCTTTCTTCGCGAGATCGGGACCGTTCGCGTCAAAGCCGTATTTGTAGTCGATCACCACTATAGATCCGGTGGCCGGATCCATGTCGATGCGGTCAATACGACCGGTCAATTTGAACCCCTCCAGATCGACCCCCAGCACCGGAAGGGACGATTCGAGCTCTAGGAGAGAGAGTCCGCTGCCGGAACGCGCGTCGAACGTAAGGAACCAACGGACACGCCGACCGACCTCCGACAGGAGCAGCCGCGTCTCGGACTCGTCGAAGTTCTCCCTCACTTCGCAGGAAGCACTTTCCAGCGCCGTTGGAACGGATGCGAGCGCCGTGTCGAGCAGGGCGGGCGTGAGCCTCTCGGCGCCACCCTCGAGGAGCTTCCCGTAGACCTCACGCAACACTCGATGGGCGACGCTACCCGCCTGCAGGCCACCCAGGGACTCCTCCATCGTGTTCAAGCCCACCACGCGTTCGGCGAACCATCGATACGGACAGCCGGCGTAAGCCTCGATCTCCGTTGCTGAGAACGTCTCCCGCGAAGACAGTCGCGCGAGAACGCCGGACTCCCTGAGGGCCACGGGACGGCACTCCCAAGGGGGGAGCGACCGGAAGAGCCCGGCCCCGGCAGTGTCAGCCGGGACGGCACCTAAGGCGGCGCAGGCACGGAGGAACTCTCGGGGCGTGGGCGCGTCGGCGGGCGTGAACACCACGTCCTGCAACCCCCGGCGGAGCTCCGCGCCGGCTCCGCCGAGCAGCCGCCGCGCCTCCGTCCAGAAGGGGGAAGGCAAGACCTCCGTGCCGTCGTCCTCCGAATCCCGAGCGCTCAGATAGAGGAGTTGCCACGCCCGCGACACCGCGAGCGCGAACAGGGAGGCGTCGTCGGAGGAGTTCTCCGCCGGCAAGAGCGGCCCCCCGTCGCCGTCCAGGAGCGCCCGCCGCGGCCGCATGCCGAGCAGGCCGGGCGCTCGCGATGGCCCGGGGAACTCCCCATCGACCAGACCGAGCAAGAAGACGACCTGAAAACGGCGGGCTCTAGCCCGTCGTACACTGGTGACTTGAACGACACCGACCTCGTCTCCAGACCCCAGCGTCACCGGAAGCGATCGCAGGATCGAGAGAGCGAGGTCGAGCGATCGGCCCCACGGCGAGCGCTCAACGCGGTCCTCGGCGAAACCGTCCGTGGAGCTCTCTTCGGCCGTCTCACGCGGGGCCCGCGCCAGGGCGCTCAGGGCCTGAGCCTCCTCATCCAAAGCCGGAGAGTCGAGCGGGCGCCGAGAAGTGACCGCTGAGACCATCGCAACGGCCAGCGTGCCGAGACCGCCCTCGTCCACACCCGTAGCCTCTCCCTCTCGCCAGACGATGGCGCCTTTGACGAGATCGAGCGCCCCCGGCAGCAGCACCTCGAGCTCTTCCCTGACGCGCGACCCGGACGTGATACCGCGCCTGCGCAGCCGTACCTCGGCGTCGTCGACCGCGGACACGGGCAATGGGTGGTACGGGGTGCGAAGATAGGCGAGGAGGTCGGCGAGGTCGTGAGTGGCGATGCCGCGCAGCGCCCTCAGCATCGCGTGGCCCAGACCGGTGGCGCCGAATTCCGTCTGACCGTCGACGCGGTGAGGCACGCCAAAGCGGGTGAAGACTTCTCGCACCAGTCTCTGCCACGGACCTACCTCGCGCAGGAGAACCCCGATGTCGTCGGGCTCCACCCCCTCACGCAGGAGGGTGACGATCTCTGCCGCCACCGATTCCACCTCACTGCGTCTGCCGCTTGAGATGAGAAAGCGCACACCTTCGTGCTGCAGGCCCCTGGCGGAACTCCCGCCTGCGCCGTCAACGTCCCGGCGAGGCTCAGCACCGGGGACCAAGAAGGACCGATCGAGGTAGTCGATAGCCGGCGAGGCGAAGGCCAACTCCTGACGCGGCATCTGCACCACGGTGGCGGCTGAGGCCCGCAACCGTTCAGCCTCTTCGGCGGCGTACCCCGCGACGTCGCGCTCGAGACTCACCGCCAGCGTCACCAGAACCGGGACGTGCTCGGTCAAGGCGAGCACCAATCTGCGTTGGGCCGAGGTGAACGAGAGAAAACCATGGAACGCCACCGGCCGGCCCCACCCGGTGCAGGCGCAGGCCGCTGCCAGCAGTGCCTGATGACGATCGACCCTGTTCAGGGAGACCACAGCCTCGGAATAATCGCTGAAGAGGACAGCAAGGTCGGCGAACAAGCCGGTGTCGTCCGTCGATTTCGCTCGGCTCAGAGCGGCGAGGGTGCTCTCGGGCGTGTGCCCATTCTCGCCGAGTTCATCGATCAGAGCCGTCGCTGCGCCAAGAGTGCCGGGGTAGTCGGCCAAGGCTCCCAGAGGTCCGGGCAGGCGCTCGGCCAAGATGTCGGCGAGAATGAACGAACGCCGCACGTCTCCCAAAGGGCGGGGACTGTCAGGGGTAAGCAGGGCCACCAAAAGGTCGATAGTACAAACCGGGCGGTCGTCGAAGATCACCGGGACGCGTTCGAGTAGCTCGGATTGCACCTCGGCTACGTCGCCCAATGAAGGGACGACGATCAGAGGCCGGGCGTCCTGGAGCTTGGACCACCAACTCAACGCGAACCCGAGCTTACCCGCGTTAGGGGGACCGAGCGTCAGATGGAGTCCGGGGCTGTAGACGGTGGTTGGATGCGAATGGATCACCTGCCGATTCTAGCCCACCCCTCGGACGGAACCTCTACGTACCGCGTGCGGCCCCGGTGCGACGCCACCGCGCCGGTAGGCGGTCATGGGAACGGTGCGGTACTCTTGTACCATGCCCAAGGACGACGACAAGCTGATACGCCAACTCTCCCTCGTCTCGTTCCTGCTGGCGCAACGGCATCCAGTAACCCCCCGCCACATCCACGATCGAGTCGAGGGGTATGCGGGAATGTCCGACCAGACCTTCGCCCGCCGCTTCTACGACGACCGCTCCGACCTCGCCCAGGTAGGCATCGTCATCGAAGGAGCAGACGTGGAGGACGAAGGCGAGGCCTACTACCTGCCCGAGGAGAACTACAGGCTGTCGAGCCTCGACCTGACGGCTGAAGAACTGCGCGCCCTGGCGGTCGCGCTGACACTACTCGAGGGTCGTTTCGCGTACGCGCGCCCTCTGCGCCTGGCCCTCGTGAACCTCACGCACGGTCACCCCGATCCCGAAAGTGCAGAACTGGAACGCATCGCGGTGAGTCTCGCCCCCGACGAGGAGGCTCGGACGCTCGGGCCGGCGCTTGCGCAGCTGGACAATGCCATAGCGCGCGGAAAGGCGGTCCGTTTCCTGTATCCCACGGGTCCGGACCTCCAACCCCAGGAGCGCGTCGTAGACCCCTACGGCCTCTCGCGCATCGGTGGGCATTGGTACATGGGCGGCTGGGACCACCAGCGGGACGCGCTCCGCACCTTCCGCCTGAGCCGCCTAGCCGGACCCATCAGGTTCGCCACCAAACGATCCCGCGACTTCTCGCCGCCCACGGGCATCGATCCGGCTGAGTTCCGGGCGCGTCCTCCCTGGCAATTGGGAGAGTCGGTGGGGAAAGCCACCGTGAGGGTGGACGATGACCTGGCCTGGTGGGTGGCTCGGGCGTACCCTGACGTAGAGACCGAACCCTGCCCGGCGCCGCCGGGCTACACGGGCGCTCACGACCCCGCCCCCCCGTGCACCTTGTTCACCACTTCCTACGCCGACGCCGACGCTCTGATCACCTGGGTCTTGAGCCTGGGACGTAAGGCAGAACTCCTGAGTCCCCCGGAACTCCGCCGACTCATTCGGAGGAAACTCGAAGCGCTGGAAGAGGCTCATGCCTGACGCACCCATCCACCCGGAGCGCATAGCCCGAGCGCTAACCTTGCTCAGCTACCTCCTTGACGAGGAGCGAGGTGATTCCGTACCCCTCTCCGCCGTGGTGCGCGACTTGGGTGTCACCCGCGCTCAGGTGCGCGAAGACCTCTCCCTTCTCAACCTCGTGAACCACGGTGGCGGGACCTACGTGATCTACGGCGAACTGATCGGCGACTCGATATCGGTGACGCGGGAGCCCGCCGGGGAAGCCATGGCCCCACCCGCCCGCCTCTCACCGCTCATGGCCCGGGCGCTGCTACTTGCCGTGGACTTGGTGGGCGACAAACTCCCTCTGGATGATCGGCGCACCCTGGCCTCGATACGTGACAAGGTCGAACATGCCATGCGCGGCACCGCGCTACCGGGGCTGGTGGAGATCGAGACCACGTCGGCGGAGGAGGCTGATGTCATCGGAGTGCTCAACCGCGGCCTGCGCGAGCACCTGGTCGTGAACGTGGAGTACTACACTGCCTCCCGAGAGGAACTCGCTCTGCGTCCGGTGGAGCCTTACCTGCTCTTCGATTGGCGGGACACCTGGTACCTGGAGGCCTACTGCAGACGCGCCGAGGGCCAGCGCACGTTCCGCCTCGATCTCATCCGGTCTGCGGAACTCACTGAAGAGCACTTTGAGCCTCGCGCATCCGTCGATCTGGGAGCCCGGCGCGCGCGGGCGCTCTCCGTGACGCCGCAACATCCTCGATGGGCTCGGGTCCGCTTTCCCGCCGGACGCGCTCGATCCCTCGAAGAGCAGGGGTTTGAGGTGCGACTCATGCAGGACGGCGCGGTCGAAGCACGAATCCCTTACCTTGACGAACGCTGGTTGGTGCGCGAGATCCTCCGCTACGCCGGAGAAGCCGTGATCGTCGCACCCGCGGAAGTGAGGCGCATGGTGGCGGAGGAAACCCATGCCATCCGTTCGTCGTATGGGTCGTTGGACGATTAGGCCCGGGAGCGCCCGGGGCACGAGCATCGACAAGGCGCGACACGGTAAGGAGAAGGTCCCATGCGACTGCTGATCCGTTGGGCTGTGAACACGGTGGCCATCGTCGTGGCGGCCTATCTGCTGCCTCAGGTCAGCCTCGACGGCTGGAAGGCGGCGCTCGTGGCCGGCCTCCTTCTCGGCTTCCTCAACACCTTCGTGAGACCCGTCTTCCGGCTGCTCGCTCTGCCGCTCTCCATACTGACGCTCGGCCTTTTCATCGTGGTGGTGAACGGGTTCGTACTATGGATATTGGATTGGCTGATGACCGGGCTCGAGATCAAGGGTTTCGTGTGGGCCATCGTGGCCGCGCTGATCGTTTCGATCGTCACGACCATCGTCAACGTCGCCCTCGGCTCCAAGGGCGACAAGAGGTAGAGCCCACGGTCCGCGACGGCGGTCCAAGACCGATCAACGCGGGGTCGGCCTTGGCTCCTTCCAGGTGTACACCCCCACGCAGCGGTCATCGCCGCGACTCCGTTTGCACTCGTAACGGACTCGCACCGACGGGTTCAGACCTTCCACCAGGCCCAGCTCATACCGCGAGAAGGCCCCGCACGGGGCCTGACCCCACCAGGACTCTCGTGACCACGGACACCCGGGCGTGATCACGCGCGCCTCGTCGGGGCCGACCGCCACAACGACAGCGTCGATGTCGAAGAGCCGGTTGGCCAGACTGACGGCCCGCGCGCACTCGCGAGGGTCACGCCCATACCCGAGCTGAGCTCGTATGGCCCTCCCCTGCTCTGCGCCTATGGACTGCAACCCGGCGCCCACACCTCGGGTCGCCTCGGCGACCGAGGGATCGAGTTCCGCGGCCACGAGGCGGGCTATTACCAGACCGAGTCCACGGGAAGCCGCCTTCCAGCGAACGATATGCGGAACCAGCCGAGGGTGGCTGAGCGAGACCAAGCCCAAAAAGCGGGGCACGGTCGGTAGGCCGGGCACGCGGAGAGGGCGCACTAGGCCGGGGACCTTCAACAGGGCGCGTACGCGGGTAGGAGTCACACAGCGTCTCCGAGCCAGTGCGTCAGTTGGTCATGGAGATATCGTGACCGCGCGACTGCACCAACAACTTGAAATCCTGCTGGCTGGTCGCTGCTGCGACCGCATCGTGGAGAGTGACCAAACCCTGCTCGTACAAAGACAGCAGACTCTGATCGAACGTCTGCATGCCGTAGTATTCGCCCTCCTTGATCGCCACCTCGATGTTGTGAGTCTGATCCGGGTCGAGTATGAAGTCGCGGATGCGCCCGGTCATGACCATCACCTCAACAGCGGGCACTCTCCCCACGCCGTCCGTGTGAGGCAGAAGGCGTTGCGAGATGATGCCCCGCAGCGAACCCGCAAGCATGATGCGCACCTGCTTCTGCTGATAGAGAGGGAAGAAGTCGATGATCCTATTGACCGTCTCCGTGGCGTCGATGGTGTGGAGCGTGCTCATCACGAAGTGACCTGTCTGGGCGGCGGTCAGAGCGGTGCGGACCGTCTCGAGGTCGCGCATCTCACCGATCAGGATATCGTCGGGATCCTGCCGCAGAACGTACTTGAGGGCAGAGGAGTATGACTCGGTGTCCAGGCCCACCTCGCGCTGGTTCACAATCGACCGCTTGTCGCGGTGGAGGATCTCGATGGGGTCCTCGATGGTGACGATGTGTCTCAGAAGAGACGAGTTGATATGGTCGATCATGGCGGCCAGAGTCGTGGTCTTGCCCGATCCGGTCGTGCCGGTGACGAGGAGCAGCCCCCGAGGTTCGAGTGCCATCTTCTCCACTATCGCCGGAAGGCGGAGCTCCTCGAAGGTTGGTATCTCGACGGCCACCTGGCGTAAAGCAACGGAGATACTGCCCCGCTGCCGGTAGACGTTCACCCGGAAGCGCCCGATGTCGGGGGCGCTGTAGGCGAAATCGAGCTCGTTCGTCTCGCTGAAGCGACGGATCTGCTTATCGCTCATGAGCGAGGCAGCGTAGTCTTTGGTGTCCTCCGGGTTTAGGGACGGCAGGTCGAAGGGCCGCAACTCGCCGTCTACGCGCATGACCGGCGGGCTCCCGGCCTTCACGTGAAGATCGGACGCACCCGCTTCCACCACGACCCGCAACAGCTCGTCGATATGTTTCATGTCAATCCCTCCGACCCATTGAACGCGTCAGCATCGGTTCGGTTTCGCCGCCACTCCGGTGGGCTTCACATCGGCTCGAGGCTCCAGTATGGCGACAACCTGCGGACCAGCACGTCGATCACGGCCGTCTCAGCGGCAGACGGTTCCGCCGACATCTTTCCCGACCCGGAAGTCAACCCCTCTATGGTGGCCTCGATCCCGGTTGCCAACACCCTGGGGTCGTACCCCCCCTCGAGAAGGCACACCGGGCCTGCGGCTCGGTGTCTCTCGCAGATCTCACCGAGAACGCCGGCCATCCAACGGAACACCCCTGTGGACAACGAGAGGCCGCCCAACGGATCGCCATCGGCCGAATCGTATCCGGCCGAAACGAGCACGAGTTGCGGCTGGAACGCATCGGCCAACGGCCGGATCACCCTCGAGAAGAAAGCGGCAACCGCTCCATCGTCGGCTCTGTACATCAACGGGAGGTTGGCGGTATAACCGATTCCCGGTCCGTCTCCTATCTCCTCCAAAGAACCAGTCCCCGGGTAGTGGTTGCCGAGGTGAAGGCTACAGTAGAGAACCCGAGGGTCGTCATAGAAGATCTCCTGAGTGCCGTTCCCGTGGTGCACGTCCCAATCCACGATGAGCACCCGTTTCAGGCCGAGTCCTTCGAGAGCATGAACGGCCGCGACGGCGACGTTGTTGAAGAGGCAGAAACCCATTCCCTGGCCGCGACGCGCATGATGCCCGGGAGGTCGCACCAAGAGGAACGCCCGCCGGTCGAGACGAACGGCCCGCTCTACGGCCTGGACGCCCGCTCCGGCGGCATACATAGCGGCACTGTAGGAGGCCGGCGACACGACCGTGTCCCAGTCGAGCCGTCCCCCACCTTCGTCCGCCATCCGACGCACGGACTCGATGTAGGCGGGGGTATGCACACGGGAGACCATCTCCACCTCAGCCGCGATCGGTTCGATCCAGTCGATCCCTACGCGGCCCTGGAGAAGCTCTCGCCGAGAGACGACCAAGCGCTCGGCGCCTTCGGGATGGTTCCCCGTGTCGTGCTCCAGGAAGATCGGATGGAAGTAGACGTCCGCCGTTGCCACGACAGACAGGACTCCCTAGAGGATCCGGCGGGCGCCGGTGTAATTGCTGCGGCTGATGGAGTTGATCCTCACGTTGGCGCCCGTGTAGGGAGCGTGGACCATGTTGCCCCCGCCCACGTAGATGCCTACGTGGTGGATGGGAGAGCCGAAGAAGACGAGATCGCCCGGCCGGAGATCGGCCCGAGCGACAGGCACGCCTTCGTTGTACTGGGCACGGCTCGAATGAGGCAGAGACACGCCCAGTTGGGCGAAAGAGTACTTGACCAGGCCAGAACAGTCGAAGCCGCTCGGAGACCCACCGCCCCAGACATAGGGCACCCCGATATAGCGCATGGCCACTTCCACCACCGCGTTACCGAGCGCGGAGGCGGGAACATTGCGAGACGGAGTGTTGACGGCAGTCTTGGTGGCGGTCCTAGTCTTCGACACGGTAGTCCGAGCCTTGGCTGCTACGGCCTCCTGTCGAGCGCGCTCCGCCGCGAGCCGCGCAGCCTTGGCCGCCTCTTCGGCGAGCCTCTGTTGCCGCGCCTCTTCCTCCCGCTCCAGCTGCGCCACCTGCTGTTCTTTTCCAGCGAGCAGGCTTTTCCGCTCCGCGAGCCTGTTCTCGACTTCGGCACTCGCCGCCGCCGTCTCGGCTACGAGCTCCTTCTGGCGGGCTTGGTCGGCGGCGAGCTTGACCTTGCGGGCGGCCACGTCGTCACGGTAGGCCTCCACCTGCGTGAGCACGTCCTTGTCATTCGCGCCCAGCAACGTGAGCAGGTGCAGCCGATTCATGAAGTCGCCGAACGATTCGGCCCCCAGCAGGGTCTCGAGCAAATCCACATGGCCGTTCTGATAGATGTTGACGACCCGCGTGTTCAGGCGTTCGTAGGCGACCTTGAGGTCGCTCTCGGACTTTTCGAGGCGCTCCTGGTTGGCGCTGATCGCGCCCTCGATATCGTCCAGTTGGATCTTGGCGTATTGGTAGTCCTCGCGGGCCGCCTCGAGTCGATCGTCCAGCGCTTGGACCTGTTCGCGCAGCTTCTCGGCCTCGACCTTGGCCTGCGCGACCGCAGAGGGATCGGCAGCCGCATGAGGGGCCGAAATGAGTGAGGCGAAGAGGAGTATGAGGAGTAAGGCGAGAAGACGTTTGCCGGCATTGTCGGTGTGAGCGCTAATTGAAGCCTCCAGTATCGTTCACCCGTGCAGCCGCCGAGCGGCCCGCATTTCCAAGGGACTGTACCATGGGCCCGGCCGAACCACCAAACACCCCACCCGCGCCGCCGCTTCTCAGAGACGCTCCAGGTAGGAGCGGATGCCACTCAAGATGGCCTGTGCTTCCCGCTGCACGCCGTCGGGGGTAGCCAGCTCAGCGCCCTCTTTTGGATGCGTGATCGTTCCGGGCTCGACCATGACGGTGAGCCCCTTCGGTTCACGGAGGCAGGCGTAATTGCAGCCGTGCGGGTGCAGATCGATCCTGTCGATGTCCTCTACGAGACTCCCGACTATGTAGCCCGCGAGGCGCTTGCCCGCCTCACTGAAATAGGAGCCGTTCGCAAAGTAGAAGGCCGCGGCGCCTCGCGCCTCAGCATTCGAGTGGTGACCGTGGTGCAGGGTGATCTGCAGATCGGCACCCAGGGAGTCGGCCAGCGCGGTGCGTTCGTAGAGCCCCAGAGCGCGGTCGTCCCGCCTCACCAGACGCACTTCCGCCCGCTCGCCCTCCAGTAGCTCGGCCATATCCCGCGCCAGCGCGAGGTTCACGTCTTTCTCGAGGAGGCCGCCCCAGCCCACGCCGCCCGGGTCTTCTCCCCCATGTGCGGGGTCGATGCTCACCGTCAGGCCGGAGAGGACGGCCCGCCGCACGTAGCCGTTCATGCGATCGGGTATCTTCTTGTCGTCCCTGCCCACAGCGGTCATCCGGATGCGCCTCAGATGGGCCACTGTCGACTCACCGACGATGCCGTCCATGTTGATGCCGGCATTGCGTTGGAACTCGGTGAGACCGCTCTCGGTGAGCGGCCCGAAGATACCGTCCTCCGGACCCGTATCGAAGCCGAGTTCGTTCAGCTGTCGCTGGAGCGCAAGGACGTCGTCGCCGCGTGCGTATGGCACCCTGAGATAGAGAAGTCGCTCCCCGACCTGATGGCCGGCCTCGACCAACTCCGTCCACGTGTTCTCGCCCACCACGCCGTCGGCAAGTAGAAGCCGGCGCTGTTGGAACTCCCGTACGGCGCGTTCGGTGTTGGGCCCGAAGTGCCCATCGGCGCCCTCGCGACCCAGGAAGAAGCCTTGGGCCCGCAGACGCGTCTGCACGTCGACGACTTCCTTGCCCCTATCACCATATATGACCGGTCTCATAGTACGGGGTATTATACCGACGCCTCGAGGGCGCGATGGGCGGAGCACTCGAGCGGGCGAGAACGTGAGCGATACCGGCCGCATGTCCGGCCGCAAGGAGCGACGCACCGGGATGTCCCGAGACTCGAGACGCGCAGCCGATCTGCTCATAGCGGGCATCTGGGTGGTCGCACTTGTCTTAGTGGGCGTCGTGGTCGCCGACGCGCGAGGGAGCGGCCGCGAGAGCGGCCTCCCCGGCGGTCTTGCCTCATCCTCAGCCGTCCCGGCCGTGACGGGCACCGCCACTTCGACGGCCCCGCCGCCTTCTGCCGCCGTCGACCCAACGATCACCACGGCGGCGCTCACCACCACGACGCTGCCTCCGCTCCTGGTGGCCGCCGGCGGCGATGTGATCGGCGATCGTCAAGTGGGCACCTTCATCGATTCCAACGGAGGGGAGGCGGTCTTCGCCGGTGTCTCCGAGTACCTCTCAGACGCACACGTGACCTTCGTGAACCTCGAGTCACCGTTATCGGACAAGGGCTCGCGCAACACGGAAAAGGATGTGACCTTCCGTGGCCGGCCGGCTTTGGTGCGGGGCCTCACCTCGGCCGGCGTGGACGTCGTGAGCCTCGCGAACAACCACGCTCTCGACTGGGGCTCTGGAGCCCTGCTCGATACCATCGACCGCCTGTCGAGTGCCGGGGTGGCGGTGACGGGAGCGGGTCGCGATCTGGATGCGGCCCGGGCGCCGGCCGTGTTGGACACCGCGGCCGGGACGGTTGCGGTGCTCGCCTTCAGCGACATCCTCCCCACAGGATTCCCGGCCGGCGCCGAACGCGCCGGCGTGAATCCGGTGCGCCCAGACCGCCAGAGGTTACTTGACGACATAGCCGCTGCGTCGGCCCGCGCGGACTACGTCCTGGTGAGCTTTCATTGGGGCGTAGAGTACGAGGGGTACGCCGGCCAGACGCAGCGGGCGTTAGCCCACGACGCCGTGGATGCGGGAGCAGACCTGGTGATCGGCCACCACCCGCACGTGCTGCAGGGCCTGGAGGTCTACAAGGATAGGTTGATCGCCTACAGCCTCGGCGACTTCGTTTTCGACCACTACTCCCGGGCAACCGGCGAGGCTGTCGTCCTCCGCGTCTTGATGTATCCGGAGGGACCACCCGCCGTCACGGTGGTGCCCGTGTACCTCGCTGAACCCTACGGGATCCCGCGGCCCGTACATGGCGATGAAGCCGGCGCGATACTGGACCGTCTCGCCGGTTTCAGCAAACGACTCGGGCTTGCCTTGACGCGTGAGGGGGACGTGTCGAGCTACTCTCCTCGCTGATCCGCACCAGCATCACGACGCAATCGTCCACCAGGCGGCCGCCTGCGAACGTGCGTGCCCGGGCAACCAGCCGTTCGGCCGAGCCGTCCAACGCACCTTGCGAGCACTCCTCGATCGCGCGACTCAGGCCTGCTTCCCCGAAGAAGACATCTCCCTGCCGGGCCTCATTGAGACCGTCCGTGTACATGCACAGCGTATCGCCGGGCTCCAATCGGAACGAGGTAGTCGCGTAATGCACCCCGGGGTTCACGCCGAGCGGGAGTCCGGGAACGCCATAGGGCTGGATGACGCCAGCAAGCGTTGCGATCAGCGGACTCGGGTGTCCGGCGAGCGCCAACTCGGCGGCCCCCGAATCGGTGTCGATGACGGCCAACGCCACCGTGACGAACGAACTGGTCTCAGGATCTGAAGCCAGAGCCACGTTCACGCTATCCAACCACGGTCCGGGGGACAGGTCCATCGGGGCCTGAGCCCTCAGCGTGTGGCGCACGAAGCTCATGAACGTCGCGGCCGAGAGACCTTTGCCGCACACGTCGCCCACGACCACCGCGACCCGATCTCCCGCCACGGGGATGACGTCGTAGAAATCCCCGCCTACCAGTGCGGCGTCGGTGGCGCTCTGGTACACGTGGTCTACGCGCAGTCCCGGCACTCGGATGTCGCCCGGAAGCATGGCCCGTTGGAGGTAGAGGGCGATGTCGCGCTCCCCGGCCAGCCGCTGCAGGTTCTCGAGCGCTACGCCGGCGTGAGCCGCCAGTGTGGTGACCACCACCTCGTCCTCTGCGGTGAACCCGAATGGATCCGGCGAACCGGCAAGTACGACGCAGGCAAGGATCCCGCCTCCGCGGGCAGTGAGGGGCACGCCCAGGTACCCAAGGAACCTTCCTCCTGAGCTCTCGATCTCCTCAACCATGCGGAGGATCCTACGTCCGTCGATCGAGCGTTGCGCCACCTCTTTGAGATCGATCCGGCCCGGCTTGTACCGGTGACGGTCCTCGCCGGGATCGGGCACGGTGACGAACGCCTCGAGGCGGAGCCCCCCCGGAGCGGGGAGGTAGACGGCGCCGACGGCGGCCCGCGTGAGTCGCAGAGCCCCTCCGAGGATCTCGTCGAGGATACGGCCGGGTTCGGTCTCGCTGTTCACCGCCACGGCCAGATGGTTAAGAGACCGCAGCTGTGCCGACCTGCGCCGCTCGATCTCGACTGCTCTCTCGAGTCGCTCTTGCGCTCGGCGCAACGAGCTGAGGTCGTGGAAGGCGACGACCGCTCCGTTCAGCCCTCCCGCGGCATCGACGACCGGTGAAGTGTGCAGACGCAGATGTCGTTCCGGCTGGAGACTTATCTCGCGCAGTTCGCGTGCCTCGGTCTGCGCGCCCGACAAGGCCCACGACAGGGGTCCCGTCATCCAGGTGCAGGCTTCGCCCCGATCGTCCAAGAAGCGGAGTAGGTGAAGCTTGCCTTCCAGGTGTCGCAGCGCCGCTTCCGAGGTCGACGACTCAGGTTGGATCCCGAGGAACTCGCGCGCAGCCTGGTTAGCGAAGGTCACACGACCGCCGCGGTCCACAACCAACAGGCCGTCGCCGATGCACGAAGCCATAGCGGCGACCACGCCGTCGCTTCCCGACATGGAGTCCGACTGGTCGATGTTGTTCGGCAAACCGAACCTCTCGCAGGCACGCGTGTCCCCGCGAGGCCGCGGGGCCCCATGGTACCACCAGAGGTAAGGTAAGCGAAGCTTCCGATGCCGATGTAAGCGCGCGCTACTCCCCCGGGTAGCCCGGCTCGGTCAGGGGCAGGGGGTCGAGGAGGCGATCGAGCGTTCCTTCGTCGAGCACACCTTCGGCGAGAGCGGCTTCTTTGATGGTGAGGCCCTCGGCCACCGCGCGCTCAGCCACATCCGCGGCGCGCTGATAACCGATGGTGGGCGCCAGCGCCGTGGCAAGGGCGGTGTTACGGATGAGAGCTCCATCCATGCGCGTGGGGTCGGCCCGGATCCCCCGCACGCACCGTTCGGTGAACACGTCCACCCCGTTCGTAAGGATGGTCAACGAGGTGGGGATAAGATCGGCGGCGACGGGAGCGAACACGTTGAGGTCCACCTGACCGTGAAGCCCACCGAGTGACACCGAGAGGTCGGCCCCGATGACTCTGAACGCGACCATGTCGAGCATCTCGGCCATGACCGGGTTGACCTTCCCCGGCATTATCGACGAGCCGGGCTGCACGGCCGGCAGGACGATGTCCCCGAAGCCGGCGTCGGGACCCGAGCTGAGAAGACGGAGGTCGTTCGCGATCTTTGCCAATTCCACTGCCAACCCTCGGAGCGCGCCCGAGAAACGGACGAAGTCGTCGTGGCTCTGGGTGACTTGGAAGTAGTCGGCGGGCGCGCGCACCTCCCACCCCGTCAATCCTCTCAACTCTTCGATCACGAGGGCACGATATTCCGGGTCGGAGTTGGTGCCCGTGCCCAAAGCCGTGGCTCCGAGGTTCAGGGCCAGAAGAGGATCCGCAGCGGCCGAGAGCGCGTCGATCGCCTTCAGCACCGTGACACGGTAGGCTCCGAACTCCTGACCGAGGCGTATGGGGACGGCGTCCTGAAGATGCGTGCGTCCCGACTTCACGACGCCATCGAACTCACGCCTCTTCACGTCGAACGCGTCGGCCAGGCGCTCCAGGGCGGGCCTCAACCGCTCCCACCCCAAGAGCACCGCCAGCCTCACCATGGCAGGCACCGCGTCGTTCGACGACATGGACATATTCACGTGGTCATTGGGGTGCACGGGCCGATAGTCGCCGCGGACTCCTCCGAGGAGCTCGTTGGCCCTGTTGGCGAGGACCTCGTTGGCGTTCATGTTGTGCGACGTACCCGCGCCTGCTTGGAGTCGGTCCACCACGAACTGATCCAACCACAGCCCCCCGGTCAGCATCTCGTCTGCGGCGGCGACGATGGCACGGCCAGACTCCTCCTCAAGGCGCCCGGTGCGCATGTTGGCAAGCGCCGCCGCCTTTTTCACCACGATGGTGGCCCAGACAAAGTCGGGGTGCGGTCCCTGGCCGCTCACGGGGAAGTTCTCCACGGCCCGCTGCGTCTGCGCCCCGTAGAGGGCATCTTCCGGCACGATGACCTCGCCCAGGCTATCTCTCTCGACCCGTCCCGCCACTCGAGCCTCCTCACGGATGCTTGGCCGTCGCACGGCCCTCTTCCTATGTGTCCGGGTCGCCCCGCGCGCCCCGCGCCCTCTGCGCCCTCGATGCCTATACCCGGGGAAGCTCGAGAGAAGACGCCCCGGGAAGCGCGTCAGAAGTAGTCGGGGCGGAACATGTATGGGGGACCACCAGGAGCAGCGCCGCTGAGGAGGGCATCGAGCGCCTCGGCCTGGCCTTCGGTCGGCCGCACAAGAAAGGTCTCGTACACGGTGGTGCGCAAGGTCAGGCCCTCCGGAGGAGCGATCCCCGGG
>JBBRDB010000010.1:0-29922 GCA_038204345.1 Thermoleophilia bacterium
GATGTCTTCCAGCACCCGTGATTGGGCGTTCACCCGGTAGAACACGGCCATCTCGCCGGCCCGCCTACCCGTGCGCAGCAGGGTCTGGATCTCGCCCGCCACCAGCCTCGCCTCTTCGTGCTCGTCACGGCATTCCTGCACCACCACCTTCTCCCCCGCCCCCCGATCGCTCCACAGGTTCTTGGGTTTACGGCCGCGGTTATGGCGCACCACGGCATTGGCAGCGTCGAGAATGGTGGTCGTGGACCGGTAGTTCTGTTCCAGCTTGATGACCGTGCTCTCGCCGAAGTCCTTCTCGAACTCAAGGATGTTCCGGATGTCTGCTCCGCGCCACGAGTAGACCGATTGGTCGTCGTCGCCTACCACGGTGATGCGGCGGTGTTCCTCGGCGAGGAGCTTCACCAGGACATACTGCGCGTGGTTCGTGTCCTGGTACTCGTCCACGAGTACGTGCCGAAAGGCGTTGCGATAGTGGGCCAGACGGTGTTCGAAGAGACGGAACACATCCACAGTGCGCATGATGAGGTCGTCGAAGTCCATCGCGTTCAGCTCGTACAGCCTCTTCTGATAGAGGCGGTACGCCGCAGCGGTGACCTCCAGGTAGTCCACACCGGTGTTACCGGCCTCCCACGAACTCTTTGCAGAAGGACCCATGCTCTGGAACTCATCAACGTCGACGAGACGGTTCTTGGCGTCGGACACGCGCGCGTGCACCGCGCGGGGCGGGAAGCGCTTGATGTCGTGCCCGAGATCCTCGAGGCAGCGTCGCATCAACCGCACCTGATCGTCTTGGTCGTAGATGGTGTAGCCCGAACGGTAGCCCAGAAGCTGCGCCTCTTTGCGCAGGATGCGAGCGCACGCGGAGTGGAAGGTGGACACCCACATGTTGTGCGCCACCGGCCCCACCAGCTCCACCACTCGATTGCGCATCTCTGCCGCCGCCTTGTTGGTGAAGGTGATGGCGAGGATCTCGTAGGGGTGGGCTTGGCCGCTCTTGACCAGGTGGGCGACGCGATGGGTGAGCACCCGGGTCTTGCCCGAACCGGCCCCGGCAAGTATGAGGAGAGGCCCGCCCTCGTGGAACACCGCGTCGGCCTGCGGATCGTTCAAGCCCTCGCCCACGTGAGCCGGGCCATAGGTCGTGGCGGGAGGCTCGGTCGCATACCGGAGCTGTGCCGCGGATGTCTCCGAGGGGCCGGGGTTCGCCAATTCAGATGCCCAAACCGTGGGAGAAGCCAAGCAGGCTGGAAATCTGTTCGTCGAGTTCCCCACGCTGTTCGATCCTGCGTTTCTGGTGTGGAGGACAGATCTCGTCGAGTTCGTTCTCCATCTGCACCATGCGCCGCACGATGCACTGCATCGCCTGGGCCACGGGGTCGGGCAGATGAGTGTAGTCGATGTCGGGAATGCCCACCTTGGTGCCGTCGGTAACGACCGCGCGGCCGGGATTGCCCACCACGGTGGTGTTGGCGGGGACCGGCTGGACCACGACGCTCCCCGCACCGATCTTGGCGTTGTCGCCGATCGAGAGCGACCCGAGGACCTTGGCCCCTGTTCCGATGACCACGTTGTTGCCCACCGTCGGATGCCGCTTGCCTGTCTCCTTACCCGTGCCCCCCAGAGTGACTCCCTGATAGATGGTCACGTTGTCGCCGATCTCGCTGGTCTCGCCTATGACCACGCCCGAACCATGGTCTATGAAGAGCCCTTCGCCTATCTGGGCCCCGGGATGTATCTCGATCTGTGTGAGGAAACGGCTGAACTGGGAGATCAGGCGTGGCATCAACGGGACGTCGCGCACCCAAAGAGCGTGCGCCACGCGGTGTAGAAGTATCGCGTGCAACCCCGAGTAGCAGGTCACGATCTCCACGAAGCTCCGCGCGGCCGGGTCACGCTCGCGAATGACCTCGATGTCCCGGCGCACCGACCCCCGCAGCTCGGAGCCGGTCTTGGTGAGGTACAGGAACGCCATGGCGCCCAGCCCGGTCGTCGCCGTCAGGAACGACCCGCCCCGCCGCGACCCCCCGTCGGCAGTCCCGTTGCGACTCATCGCCTCTCCCCTTCGAGTACTTCGTTCATGCTCCCACTCCGGAAGCCCTCGAGATCCAACGTCACGTACCGGTATCCGATGTCTTTGAGCTCGGCGACGATCCGAGAGCGGAGCGGGAGGTTCGCCACCAGGCCCTCCAGCTCGTCGGCCGGGAGCTCTATGCGTGCCGTCACCCCGTGGTGTCGGACCCGCAGCTGCGCGTAGCCGGCCTCACGCAACACCGCCTCTGCCCGCGCGACCATCGTCAGCTTCTGCCGTGTGATCGTCTCCCCGTAGGGAAACCGAGAGGAGAGACAGGCCATCGCCGGCTTCGACCAGTTCGGCAGGCCAAGTTCGCGCGCGAGGGCGCGGACCGCATCCTTGTTGAGCCCGGCCTCCATGAGGGGATGCCGCACTCCCAGTTCGTCGGCGGCACGGATGCCGGGCCGGAAGTCACCCTTATCGTCCAGGTTGGCACCGTCGGCCACAGCGGCGAAGCCCATCTCTGCCGCGATGCCGACGAGCTCTCCGAACAACTCGCCTTTGCAGTGATAGCAGCGATCGGGCGGGTTGGAAGAGAAGCCCGGGATCTCCAACTCCCTGGTCTCGATCACGTGATGCGCCGCGCCGAGGCGGGCGGCGACGTCGACCGCGACCCGGTACTCCTCGTCTAGATACGTCTCGCTCCGGGACGTCACCGCCAGCACCCTCTCGGCTCCCAGTTCCTGCACGGCGAGCGCCAAGACCACCGAAGAATCGACGCCGCCGGAGAAGGCGACGACCACTGACCCGAGGGAGTTCACGAGGGAGCGGACGCGACCCTCAAGCTGGGTGCCGGCGACACCCGCTGACTCCTCTGTGATCGATTCTGGGCCGGACGTGATCTTGGCGATGGACACTCCATTCCTCCGCAGGTCAGATGTAGTACATGGTGCCGGTGAGAGACGACTCTCGCTCGGCAAGATCCTGGATCGTGACTCCGGACAGTACCTCTTCGACCGATAGCTTAGCCTGGACCCAAACGTCGCCCACCGAGCAGATCGGGCGGCGGCGGCACGTGTCCTCGGTCGTGCACAGTGCCGGTTCGATGGGTCCGTCGAGAATCTCCACCACGTCGAGCACCGTGATCTGATCGGGCGGACGGTTGAAAGAGAAGCCTCCGTGCACCCCCCGGAACGACTGAAGGAGCCCCGCGCGCCGCAACGACGCGAAAAGCTGCTCGAGGAACTGTCCGGGTATGCCCCGCGCCTCCGCGATGAGCATCAGCGGCACCGGCGCATCAGGGTTACGGCGCGCCAGTTCGACCAATGCCCGGACGGCGTACTTACTCTTCGTGGTGATATTCATAGGCGGAGGGCTGAATCCTGAGTAGTCGAGTATGAATTACGATTCTACCAGCGGGGTCAGATACTTCAAGGGAGGGGCTACTGGCCCACGTACCGCGCGTAGAGCACGCGCGCCTCCGCCACGTCGTCGGTGCCCTTTATGATCGCCCTGCCGTCGGGGAACACCGTCAGGGTCTTGCCCTCGACCTCTAGTTCCAGGAGGAAGGGGTTGGTACGCACCGGCCCTACCGCCTGCAGGCGATCTCTCAGCGTTTCCAAATCGAGGCGTGAATCGGAGGAGGGCACGATCTGCACGGCGTCCCTGCCACACAACGACACAGCCGATCCTTCATGCGAACCTTCCAGGAAAGGGAACGCCCGCTGGACGCACGCCGGGCACTCAGGATCCCGGCTCACCTCCACCGTCTCGAAAGCGAGATTCCACAGATCGACGGTCAAGAGCCGCCTGTTCCGGGCTTCGGGGTCCAGGATGAGTTTGAACACCTCGTTCGCTTCCAGGCTGCCGACCACAGCCACGGCGGTGTTCAGAACCCCCACGGTGTCGCACGTGGGTGACGACCCGGGCGCGGGCACATCCGGAAAGACGCAGCGCAGACAGTGTCCGTCACCCGGCACGAAGGTCATGGTCATGCCGCTCGCCATGATGACCCCGCCGTAGACCCAGGGGATGCCGCGGCTGACGCAGTAGTCGTTCACCAAGAAGCGCGTGGCGAAATTGTCAGTGCCGTCCACGAGAAGGTCGAGCCCCTCAGCGAAGTCCAGGATCGAGAACGGGTTCACGTCGGCGACGACCGGCTCCACGGTCACCTCGCTGTTGAACTCCCGCAGGTGACGGGCAGCCGCCTCCGCCTTCGGTATCCTCTCGCGCACGTCGGACTCCGTGTAGAGCATCTGGCGCTGAAGATTGTTCAGTTCGAGAAAGTCGCGGTCCACCAGTCGCAGGTGACCCACCCCGGCCCGCACAAGGTGGCCGGCGACCACCGACCCCAGAGCGCCACAGCCGACCAGACCCACGCGGGCCGCTGCCAGCTTCTCCTGCCCCTCCACCCCGAACGGCGCGAACAGCATCTGTCGATGGTATCGCGAAAGCCTGGGGTCATCTCCGGGAGCCACCGTCACCCTCCGGGGACCGGGAGCGCGCCCACGTCGAGATCCTTGCCCACCACTATGATCACCCGACCTGCGGGCAGCGTGTCCTGCTGCACGACCGTCCCATACCCAAGAAGCCCCCGCAGGCGATCGGCCTCCGCCAGCACGTCGGGCGCGGCAAAGAGCTGCGTGGCCTGGACATCGGGAAAGCCCTCGGCGTTCTTCGGCGGAAGCACCGTGTAACCCAAGGGCGCGATGGTGTCCGAGATCTTCTGAGCCGCACCTACGACGCCCGATCCGTTCTGCACCTCTACCGACACCGCCGACTCCGGTACCTCGCCACCGAGCATCGCCTGCAATGCGGGGACGTCAGGTTCGAAGTACGAGAAACCGACGCCCTCCACGGGGCGTCCGGGGATCGCGCTGCTCAGAGCCGTCCGCACGTCCAAAGCCCGGAGCGCGGCGCGGGCGGTCTCTTCGTCGCCCACCACCGGTAGCGCCGCGAGCGCCGCGTCTCCTTCAGCCGTGCCCGCGGCCCCCGCGAGCGCCTTCAGCACGGTGAGTACAGCCGTCGCCGCTTTGGCGTCGTCGGCCGCCAGTTCTTCCGGGGCCGTGGCGCCGACGCCGATAGCTGACGCCGCCTTCAGCAGGTCCGTCCACAGGACTTGAGCGCGGGCGTCCGGCCGTACGCCGAGCAGGGTCTCGATGCCCCCGGCCGCCTCCTCGAAGGCCGCTTCCTCGTCCTGCTGAGCGTCGAGGAACGCGCGCAGAGGATCGAATCCGGTCGAAGCCCGGATCAGGACATCCCCCGGCAGCCCGATGAGCAGGGATGGCTCCGCTCCCGGCGCCATGAGGACAGCCACCTTGGTCTCGTCGCCCTGCATCACGCGTAGGAGCACGGCATCGCCGGCTGCGGCTGCGACCGTAGTCGTGCTCTGCGCGACCGAATCGTCTTCACCCCAGCGGATCCTGCTAACACCCAGATAGGCTGCGGCGGCGAGCGCGATCAGACTGAAGAGCACCACCGCCCGCTGCACCCGACGACGTCGCACTCGGGCACGTTCCGCGGCGCGCCGATTCTGCCGGGAGTCGGCCGCACCCATGCGCGTCTTTCCACTGCGCGAGCGCCGCGGCGCCGCAAGGGGATCGTTCGACCGACCTCCGTGGAAGTCCTCAGCCACGGCCACCGGCCTCGTGAGAGCGAGATTCCCCGGCCGCGTGATCCGCCGGGCAAGCGTAGATGCAGCTCTTCTCGATCAAGACGTCCACGCCCTCTGGGACCAGATACCGCACCCCCCTCCCCTCCCGCAGCCGCTCGCGGATCATGCTGGACGAGACGGCGATGGAAGGTATCTCCATGACGTGCACATGGTCCCGCCGAGCCAGTCCGCTCAGCACGTCGGCCAGCCGAGCCAGATCGTAGCCGGGACGGGTGGCAGCTATGACATCACACAACGCGAGCACCCGCTCCGGATCCTTCCACGTGAGGATGTCGAGCACGGCGTCCGCTCCGGTGATGAAGAAGAACTCGACGTCGGGGGCGAAGACCTCCCTGAGAGCAACGAGGGTAGTAGCGGTGTAGTCCATGCCGGGCGAGTCCAGCTCGATCCTCGACACCCAGAACTGCGGATTCGAAGCCGTGGCTACACACGCCATCGCGTACCTTGCCTCCGCGGAGGCCACCTGGTGCGTCTTGTGGGGCGGATGCCCGGTAGGTATGAACACGATCTCATCAAGCGAGAACTGCCGCAGGGCCTCTTCGGCCGTGACGAGGTGGCCGATGTGAATGGGATCGAAGGTGCCGCCCATAAGGCCGAGTCGCAGGCCGCGCCGGTTGCGAAGAGCGGGGAAGGGATCCATCTAGTCCACCAACACGAGATAGTCGCGGTGGATGGCCTCGGGCGAAGCCTGCGGCAGCAGGGCGGCGACCTCGTGGCTGTGGAGGCCCTTCACCTTGTCGAGTTCGGTCCGCGAGTAGTTGACGATGCCCTTGCCGAGCTCCACCCCGGCCTCGTCGATCACGGTGACCGCCTCACCCGCGTCGAAATCCCCTTGGGTAGACAGTATGCCAACGGGCAAGAGACTGCCCCGGCCTTTGAGCGCCCGGGCGGCACCCGCGTCCACGACGACGCTCCCGGTGACGCGCTTACCATAGAGCAGCCACAGTTTGAACGCACCCAACCCAAGGTCTCGCGAGGCGAAACGCGTGCCTACCGGCTCTCCGCCGACGCATGCTCCTATCACGCCGGGCCGATTGCCTCGGGCGATGATCGTGGACACTCCGCCACTCGTAGCCATCCTGGCCGCCTCCACCTTACTGCGCATGCCGCCCAAGCCGAGAGCGCTCTTCGTGCTGAGGTCTACCGAGGCGATCTCCGAGAAGTCGTGCACCTCCGGAACGAAGGTGGCATCCTGGTGCGTGTTCGGATTGGACGTGTAGAGGCCGTCGGTGTCGGTGAGCAAGATAAGCAGATCGGCTCCCACCAGCAGTGCCACCTGCGCCGCCAGCGTGTCGTTGTCACCGAAGCAGAGCTCGTCGGTGCTGGTGGTGTCGTTCTCGTTGATGATCGGCACGCAACCCCACTCCAAGAGTCTCTTCAGTGTATTGCGGGCATTCAGGAATTGCGTGCGTGCCGCGATGTCCAAGGTGGTGAGCAGGATCTGCGCGGTGACCACTTCCTCGTGACCGAACAACTGACTGTAGGTGTGGTAGAGGCGGCCCTGCCCCACGGCCGCCACGGCCTGAAGGTCCACGACTTCGGTGGGGCGCCTGCTCAAACGCAGCGGACCGACGCCGGAGGACACCGCCCCCGACGATACGAGCACCATCTTGTGACCCTTCGCCTGCAGGTCACAGATCTCGGCCACTCGACCGGCCATCGGCCCCAGACGGAACTTGCCTCGTTCATCCGTGAGCGTACTCGAACCGATCTTGACCACGACGGTCAACGTGCCTTGCTGCGCCACCCCGGTCGCTCCTTCCCCTACTGGAACTCGAACGTGAAGCCCTCGATATCGACCTCGTCTCCCGGGCGGGCTCCTTCCGCCCGCAGTGCCTCGTTCACCCCGAGACGCTCCAACCGCTCCCCAAGATAGCTGACTGCTTGATCGTTCTCCAGGTCGTAGCGTCGCACCAGGCGACCCAGCCACTCACCTTCGATGACGAAACGGTCTTCTTCGCGATGCAGGGTGAACCGGTCGGGGGTATCGGAGCCGGGGCGGTAGACCACGTGGCCCTGCCCCTCACCCCAGCGGTCGAGGGTTCCATCCACCGCGTGCGCGCCCGGCTCTTCCCTGCCGAGCGGAGAGACCCCCGCCTCTCCCCTCGCCTCGAGCGCGGCCCTCAGCCCGGCGACGGCCGACCCCACGAACGTGAGGAGCGGCGGCAGCCCTTCTCCGGTAGCCGTCGAAACCGCCCACACGAGATTCTCGGGGGGCGGCGGGTCGGCGGAGAGCCTCCACGAGAATGCAGGGTGACCTTCATCGCGCAGAGTCCTGACCCGTTCGACGAAGTCCTGCGTGAGAGCTCCAACATCCGCGGCCGAGAGCAGATCGATCTTGTTCAGCACGAGCACCTGGGGCTTGACCGCCAGACTGGAGCCGCCGCTCTGCAGTTCCCGAAGGATGACTTCGAAGTTCTCCCGCGGGTCGTCGCCGAAATAGCCCGCCGCATCGACCACGTGCAGGAGCATGTGGCAGCGCTCGAGGTGGGCCAGGAACTCGGTGCCCATGCCCACTCCCTCGCCCGCCCCTTCAAGCAGTCCGGGGACGTCGGTGACAGTGAAGGGTTCCTCGATGCCCGGAACCTGTACCACCCCCAACATCGGTTCCACGGTCGTGAACGGGTAGTCGGCCACCTTGGGGGTAGCGTTGGAGATGCGGCGAAGAAGGGATGACTTACCCGCGTTGGGGAGTCCTGCCAACCCCACGTCGGACATCAGTTTCAGGGAGAGTTCGATCCACGACTCCTCGCCCTCGTCGCCGAACTCCGAGAAATGAGGAGCCTGCCTCGTAGAACTGACGAAGCGGGCATTGCCGCGACCGCCGCTGCCGCCCGCGGCCACCCGCACCCGCTGACCGCGACTGGTCAGATCGGCAAGAACGCGGCCATCCCGATAGACCTGTGTGCCCAACGGCACAGACACCTCGCGATCGGGCCCGGCGGCGCCGTTCCGGCGCGCGCCCTCCCCGTGCCGTCCTGCCTGCGCCTTGAAGTGCACTTTCCGGGCGAACGCACTCAGATCCCTGACCTGTGGATCAGCTACGAGCCACACGTCGCCTCCCGGACCCCCATCTCCACCATCGGGGCCGCCTCGAGGAACGTGCTTCTCCCTGCGGAAGGAGGTGCAGCCATTCCCCCCTCGGCCGGCCGCAACGTGGATCTTGGCGTGATCTCTAAACATGTGCGACCGGCTCCCTCGAGCGGCGCAGCCGCCGCCCGATGAGACGGAGACTACTCTTGGGGAACGACGCTGACCGTGCGCCCGGCTTTACCCCTGGCGAAGACGACCCGCCCGGCGATCTTGGCGAAAAGCGTGTAGTCGGTGCCGAGGCCCACATTGACACCCGGATGAAAGCGGGTGCCACGCTGACGCACGATGATGGAACCGGCGGTGACGATCTGCCCGCCGAAGGCCTTAACACCCAGTCTTTTGGCGTTCGAGTCGCGACCGTTCCTAGAACTGCCGCCACCTTTCTTATGAGCCATACCTCGACCCCTCCCTAACCGATCTTGTCCACAGACAGGCGCGTGAGCGCGCTGCGGAAGCCGTTCTTACGCTTGAAGCCCCGTTTGGGCTTGAACTTGAAGACGATGAGCTTGGGCCCGCGAAGGTGCTCCAGCACCGTGGCCGTCACGGCCGCCGGCTTCACACCGTCGAACTCGGTTCCGTCTTCGCCCGACACCAGGACGGCGTCGAGTTCCACAGACGCGCCCTCCTCGGCGGCCAGACGGTCGACGACAAGCTCGCGGCCGACTTCGGCCCGATACTGCTTCCCGCCTATGTCAACGATGGCAAACATCTATTCTCCTAAGACTCGACAAATCCACCTGCACCCGAGGACCGGACCAACCTGAGGCCACAAACGCTGTAGTATAGCAAGGCCTTCGGCCCCCGACCACTTCAGCGGCGCCCGATCCTCCGGGCCTCCCCGATCGGCCCTTCATCGTCCCGCTTACGACTCCTCAAGCCTGGCGTAGGCGCAATACCGGGTCGCCTCTTCCACCACGATCTTGACCTTTCGACCCACGACCCCGGCGCCGCCCAGCACACACACAGTGTAGCCGTCCATCCGCGCTATCCCGTGGCGTCGGTCGTACGCGTTCTCCTCCTCCACGAGGAGCTCGAGCGTCTGTCCGGCGACCACGGGCAGAGACGCCCGCGTGATCACCTCGCGAGAACCTTCGGCGCTGATGTTGAACTCTTCGAGTTCCAGATAGCCCACACCCTCGATGATGAACAGTTTGCCCGTGTGCCGCTCGAGTTCACGCAGTCGACACCCGTCGTCGCGAAGGAGGACCCCGGCCACCCGAGGGTGCACTTCCACCAGGAACGCCTCCGAAGCTTGCGACTCCGCCAGCCGACGCAGACGACGTTCGACGGAGATAGCCAGACTCTCGTCGCCCAAGACGACACCTTCACCCCGGCACGTCGGGCACGTGTCGGTCATGATTCCGCGCAGGCCGTCCGTGATGTTCTGGCGGGTCATCTCCACCAGCCCCAGCGGCGACAGTTCCACCACGTAGGTCTTGGTGCGGTCCTTGGCCAGCTCTGCCTCCAGCGAAGCCAGCACCTGCTCTCGACTCTCGCGCGTAGAGAGGTCGATGAAATCGATGACGATGATGCCCCCCACGTCACGGATCCGCAGTTGGCGCACGACTTCCGCGCACGCCTCCAGATTGGTCTTGAGGATGGTGTCTTCCAAGAACTTCTTGCCCACGTAGCGCCCGGTGTTCACGTCTATGACCGTGAGTGCCTCGGCCTTATCGATCACCAGGTAGCCTCCGGAGGGCAGATCGACCCTGCGCTTGAGCGCGGACCGCACCTCTGCCTCCACTCCGTGACTCTCGAAGAGTGGGGTGCGCCCCTTGTAGAGTTCCACACGGTCGGCCAGTTCGGGGGCGGTGGCGTGCAGCAATCCGACCATACGCTTCATCAGGTCTTCGTCATCGACGAGGATCTGGGAGAAGTCCTCGGTGAACATGTCCCGCACGAGGCGCAAGGGGAGTTCGGCTTCCGAGTAGACGATGCCGGGGGCCGCGGTGGACTCCAGACGGCGCTCCACGGTCTGCCAGAGCTTCGTAAGGAACTTGAGGTCACGCGCGATCGCCTTGTCGCTCACACCTTCGGCGGCCGTGCGGATTATCACGCCCGCGTCATCGGGCTTGAGATCGCGGCATAACGCGCGCAGGCGCATGCGTTCGGCGTCGGGCAGTCGCCTCGACACGCCACACAGAGAACCGCCCGGCAAGAACACCAGGTAACGGCCGGCAAGGCTGAGTTGAGTGGTAAGCCGTGCACCTTTGGTGCCCATGGGATCCTTCAGCACCTGGACGGTGATCTCCTGACCGGCGCGGAGCAGTTGGGTGATCTTGCGCGGGCGTGCGTCGGTCTCCTCGGGCAGCTGTACCTCGTCCACGTAGAGGAAGCCGTTCTTGTTCAGACCGATGTCGACAAAAGCGGCATCCATCCCGGCCAGGACGTTCTCGACCCGGGCCCGATAGATGTCCCCCACGAGGGACCGTCGCGAGCGCCGCTCCACGAAGAGTTCGGCCAACCGATTCCCCTCGTACACAGCCACCCGGCTCTCGCGCGGGTCCGACGATACGATCAGCTGTTTCACGTTTCACCACGACCTTTCGCACGGCGTGTAGCTGCTGTCAGGCACAGCCCGCGCGCGAAGACCTCGCGGCTGGGCCGTCCCTGGGCGGCCGATCGGGCCAACGCCCGGCTACGCCATTTCATCAAGTTCCAGAGAGAGGCGCTCGATCCGCCTTACCGTCAGCGACACCCCGGCAAGGCGAGAGAGCGCGGCGACGACCTCTTCGCATCGGACCGTGCCGTCAGGAGTCACTGCGGCGACGAAACCGAGGACGACAGTGTCTTCCTCCACCACGGCCATCACACGTTCAACGAGCGCCCGCACATCGATCTGCCGGGTGCCGTCAGGGCGATGGCGGTCGACTATGATTTCCGAAGTGCAAGTATACAGACTGACCGCCTCGCGAAACACGTCGGCCACCGGCCGCGACGGCGACCCAGCGTTCTCGTCTCTGTCCAGGACGGCGACCACGCGATAGTGTGCCGCGACCACTCGAGCGGCGGCGCTGCGCTTGTGGTGATACGGCTCGAGTCCCCGTAGCTTGAAGCCCTCGGGGAGCGCCTGCTGAAGACGCTCGGTGAAGTCCGGCTCAGGAGCGCCTTGCAGCGTGAACTCCGCGAGCTCGGCTCGCCCCTCGACGCCTACGCCCCGTGGCATCGCGAGCGACAGGAGCGGCTTGGGTCGCATGCCGCCGGAGAGTGCCAGACGACCGCCGGCGCGGCGGACCGCCCTCCGAAACAGTTCCATGGTATCGAGGTGGCCCAGGTAGCGCGCCCTTCCGGTAGCTGAGAAGGTCAAGAGGTATCGGCGGGAAGGCCCTCGAGACACGGGGCTCTGGCGCGCGGAGGACGTTGCAGATGACGACGGGACGCTAGATGCGATGGAACCGGGCTCGTGGATCTGAAGGCCGTTCACACACACTCCACAGTCCCGGCAGCCGTCGATTCGACAATCGGGAGTGCTCAAGCCCGATACGGCTCGCTGCCACTCTTCCAACAAGAACTCCTTCGAGACGACTCCCTCGATCACGTCCCACGGCAATGTCTCGTCCACCGGTATCGTGCGCGTGGCCAACGCCTCAGCGGTGGTGTCCGCCTGTGCGAACGCCGCCTTCCAGGCCGCCGGCCGTGCCTCCTCGGTCCACGAGTCGAAACGGGCGCCCGCCTTCCAGGCCGCCTCGATGACGGCGGCACACTCTTCGCTCCCGCGCGCCAGCGCGGCCTCCACGTAACTCGAATCGATGTCGTGGAGAGAGAGCTTCACCCCCTTGACCGCCAGTCTTTCCCTCAAGAGTCGCTGACGCCGCTCGAGCGTTTCCCGGTCGGCCATGGCCGACCACTGGAACGGGGTGAACGCTTTGGGGATGAAATTGGTGACGCTCACGTTCAGCTTCAACCTGGACCCACGGGACCCGAGCTGCTCCTTGCCGAGCCGCCGGAGTCGAAGACAGAGATCGGCGATCGCCTCGACGTCCTCGTCGGTCTCGGTGGGCAACCCCATCATGAAATAGAGCTTTAGGGTCGTGTGCCCCAAGCTGAAGGCCTCCCGCGCGGCGCTGAAGATATCGGCCTCGTCTACGTTCTTGTTCACGAAGTCGCGCATGCGCTGGCTTCCGGCTTCAGGGGCAAGCGTGATCGAAGGGCTCGTGGGTGAGGTGAGGTGCCCCAACCGGACGGAGGCGCTGTCCACACGTAAGGAGGGCAAGGCCACCCGCACCTCAGGCTCGTCCGCAGCCAGCGCACGCAGTACCTCTCGAAGCTGGGAGTGGTCGGTGACCGAGAGGGAGCCCAGGCTCAACTCCTGATAGCCACCGGCGCGCAGCTGCGCCTCAGCCAGCTCCAGGATCCGCTCACGACTCCGTTCGCGTACCGGTCGATACCACATGCCGGCCTGGCAGAAGCGACAGCCGCGCGAGCAGCCGCGGGCCACCTCCACCCACGAACGATCGTGCACCCCTGCCGTGAGTGGGACCAAACAGTGCTCCGGGTAGGGGGCGTCTTCGAGTCTCTCCAGCGCGACCCGCTGCACAGAACCGCTGAGGCCGGGCACAAACACGCCCCTGATGTCCGCCAGGCGGCGCAGGTGGTCTCGACGCGATTCGCCGCACTCCTCGGCCTCGAGAAGACTCCTCAGCACTTCGGCCAACACCTCCTCCCCGTCGCCGACCACGAACGCATCGAAGAAGGGACTCATGGGCAGGAAGTCGGCCGTCGCAGGGCCTCCCCCCATTACCAGCGGATCCTCGTCGGTCCTGTCCGCCACGCGCACGGGCAGCCCGGCCAGATCGAGGAGCTCCAAGACGTTCGTGTAGTTCAGCTCGTGCTGGAGGGTGATACCCAAGAGGTGGGCCGTCTTGACGGGACTCCAGGTCTCCTGAGTCAAGAGCGGCACGGCCTCGCGCCGCAGCTCAGCGATGGCGTCCACCCAGGGAAGGTACGCTCTCTCCACCCCGACGCCGGGCACCGAACCTGCCACGTGATAGAGGATCTGCAGAGCCTGGTTGGAGATGCCGACCTCGTATGCGTCGGGGAAAGCGAGAACCACACGCAACTCGCCTTCGTGCCAGGCGAAGCCCGGACCCGCTCCGATCTCGCCGCCCGCCAGGCGCGCCGGATTCTGGATGCGACCCAGGATTCCCTCGAAGCGCCGATGGATGCCGCCCAAGTCCGGCGGCACCATCACGCGCGTCACCTCCTGATCCGCCGCGCCAAGGACGAGAGACGCCCCGGCGTCGCCGGAGCTCCGAGCGCGAAGTAGCGGAGTGCGGCCTCGCCGAGGGCGCGGGTGCCGGTGTACCCAACGATTCCCTTGAACGCCCATCCGGGACCGGGCACGAAGTCCAGAGCCTGGCGGGCGACGGCGCGGAGGCCGAAGCCGGAGCCGACGACGCCCAGCAGTTCCACCGCGCGTTCCGTGGTTATCTCCTCGCCGTGGATGGCGGCGATCGACAAGACCATCTTGATCTGGTTGAGGGTCATCACCGGCATGTCCGTGCCCGGCACGATGAAGGCTGCGCCCACGAGTGCGTTCTGGCGAGCAGTGCGCTTGATGACTTTGCGCGAGGCCCACGCGCGAAGCACCGGGAATCGCCGTCCTAAGGCTACGACGCGGTCACCCCCGACCTCGATCACGGCGCCCCACACAGCCTTCCAGCCGTCGGGGGTAGACGAGAACGAGACCCGAGCCCTGCCTTTGTCGTACCAGGTGACGCGCTGGGTGGCCGCGGCCCCGTCGTCCACCGCGACGACCGCCCCGAGAGGCAGCGACGCGCCGCGTACCGCACCGGTCCACGCGTCTTCCTGGTTCGGCTGCACCAGCACCACGAGAACGTCGCCGCCGCCCAGGCTCAGCGTCGCCAGGGCTTCCGGAGCTCCGTCCCACACCCGCGCGTGCCATCCGTCGGGAGACAATGCCTCCTGGGCCCGGGCTGCCAGCACGGGGTCGCCGGCGAACACGATGCCCGCCTCCTCCGTGGTGGCGGCGGCGATATCCTTGAACGCACCCCAGATCTTGGCGGGGTCAAGCGGCCATTTGGCCATACGGGTCTCCTTTGAGACGCCCTCCGTAGAGCGCGGTTCGCGAATGTAGGTGCACACTCTGGAGCAAGCCCACGAGAATCAAGAATACCATCACGCTATTGCTGCCGAAGCTGACGAAGGGCAACGGGATGCCTGTGATAGGCATGATCCCGAGGGTCATGCCTACGTTGACGAACACCTGGAAGACAAGGACTCCGACCACACCGGCAGCGATCAGGGCTCCGAGCAGCGACTTGGAGGAGCCGGCGATACGGAACGCCCTCCAGATGACCACCAAGAAGAGTGAGAGGAGCACCAGGGCGCCTACGAAGCCGAACTCCTCCGCGATGACCGAGAAGATGAAATCGGTGTGGTGCGCGGGAAGAAAGTTCAGATGTGTCTGTGTGCCCTCCATGAACCCCTTCCCGCTGAACATCCCGCTGGCTACGGCGATCTTGCTCTGGGTGAGCTGGTAGGCTGCGCCCGAGGTATCCTGCCCCGGGTTCAAAAACACGGTGAGCCTCTCCGTCTGGTAGGGCTTCAGAAGCTCCACCCCCAGGGTGCGCGGCAATACACGCAACACCAGGGTCATGCCCCCGATCGCCGCGCCGCCCAGGATAGCGAGATGTGGCCAACGCGCACCCCACACCAGTAGCATCGAGGCGAAGATGGCTCCGAACACCAGAGCCGTGCCGAGGTCGGGCTGCAGGAAGATCAGTACGATCGGGAGTGCGACATAGATCACGGACTTCAGCACGAAACGTAGACTTCCACGCAGTTCCACGCCCTCAGCCAAGAAAGCTGCCAAGGCCACGATGAGCAACACCTTCCCTATCTCCGACGTCTGCACGTCGAAAAAGGGGAGGGCTATCCAGCGGCGTGCACCCATGCGCTCCGATCCGATCACGAGCGTAAGCACCAGTAATGCCACGTTCACCCAATAGAGATACTTACCCAAGCGCGAGAACCAGCTGAAATCGATGAGACTGAGACCTATGAGCGCGAGCGAACCAAGGATCAACCCAAGACCCTGCGACCGGACGTACTGAGTAGGAGTCGTCAGCCCGGGGTCGGCGTGGGTGGCCGAGTAGATCATGGCAAGCCCGAAACCGATCAGGCCCATGGTGGCTACGAGGAGGATCCAATCCACGTTCGCGAGATACCGACGCATGCTGAAACCTTGACCTGCGCTCGTGCGACTGCGCTGCAACACACTCACTCTGTCGCATCCACCTGCGCGGGAGCGGAGGATTCCGTGTTGAAGTAGGCTTCCAGGACCTTTCGGACTGCGGGAGCCGCGATGGAACTGCCGTGCCCTCCCTGTTCGATGAGGGCCACCACTAGGATCTCCGGATCGTTCGCCGGTGCGTAGCCCATGAACCAGGCATAATCGTCACCGGGTTTCTTCTCCGCCGTTCCCGTCTTGCCCACGACCGCGATGGGGAAGCCTCGGAACGCGCCGTAGGCCGTCCCGGTTGGATCGCCCGTGACCATCTTGAGCCCGCGGCGGATGGCGTCCAGATCCTCCGCCTCGAAGTCCACGTGCGAGCGCACTTCCGCTTCGAACTGCTTGGTCACGTTCCCCGAGGAATCGGTGATCTGCCGCGCCACCCGGGGCACCAGGATGTCGCCCCCGTTGGCGATCCCAGCGAAGGCAACGGCCAGTTGCAGTGGGGTCACCAGCAGATCCCCCTGACCGATGGCGAGGTTCACGTCGTCGCCCGGCTTCCAGATGCGGTCGACGTCCGTCTTACCGTTCTTCTTCTTCCACTCGCTGTCGGGCACTTGGCCGGCGTACTCGTCGGGCAGATCGATGCCGGTGCGTCGCCCGAAGCCGAACTCCCTCAACCCGTCCTGCAGCACGGGACCTTTCTGGTCGTAGAACTTCGAACCCAAGTTGTAGAAGTAGACGTCACAGGATTCGGCCAGAGCCTCCACCAGGTTGACGTCGCCGTGACCCTTAGGCATCCAATCGCGCCACACGTGCCCATCCCGTTTGAAGGTGCCCGGGTCGGAGTAGATCTGGGTCCAGTCGATCAGGTTCTTCCGGAGAGCGGTGGCGGCGACGAACGGCTTGAAGGTCGAAGCGGCCGGATAGAGACCCTTCGTCGCCCTGTCGAACAGAGGGTTGTGTCGTTGCGGGTCTTTAAGCGCCTGGTACGCCTCGCTGCTGATGCCGCCCACCCAGAGCGAAGGGTCATAGTCCGGGTGAGAAGTCATCGCGAGCACCTCTCCGTTACGAGGATCCAGGGCCACGATGACTCCGGCGGCGGAGTTCGCGAACCCATCGGTGCGTGCCTGTTTGATGGCGTTGATGAGGGCTTCGCGAGCGACGGCCTGCAGGCGGTTGTCGATAGTGAGCACCAGATTGCTGCCCGGAAGCGGCTGGATCTCCTGGATCATCCGTTTCGGCACGCCGGCTGCATCCACCTCGACGGTGCGCGTGCCGTCTACCCCGCGCAGCATGGAGTCGTATACCGCCTCGACCCCGTCCTTGCCCACGACGGCGCCGCCTTTGAGGGTCTGGAACTGCTCCTTCTCCAGATCCTTTGTCGAAGCCTCGCCCACATAGCCCAAGATGTGCGTGGCCAGAGCCTCACGCGGGTACTCTCGCAGGTACGACTTCTCCACGCGTACGCCGGGAAACTCGAGACTGTGCTCCAGAAGATAGCTCACCACCGGATTCTCGGGCACATCCTCCTTGATGATGACGACTCGGTATTTATCCTGCCCTGCTTTGTCGAGCTTGCTCCGGATGTCTTCCTCGGGTATACCCAGGACTGCAGCCAAACGGGGGATGACGATCTCCGGCGAACGCAGGTCCATGGGCAGGATGCCCACGCTCAAGCCGGCCCTGTTCACCACCAGAGGATCGAGGTTGCGGTCGTAGATAACACCGCGGGGCGCCTGCACGAGAACCGTGCGCAGCCGCTGGTTATTGGCTTGGGCCGTGAACTCGTCGCCGGAGAGGATCTGAAGAAACCACAGGCGGGACACCAAGACCCCGAAGAGGAGGAGAACGCCCACGGCGAGGACCGCCAACCGCATCCTCGTGGAGGGATCCTCACCGGGGGAACGCCGCTTGCGGATAGGCTCCAGATACACGCCGACCTACCCGAACATGGGCCCGGCGGGCTGCGGCTGCGACAGCAACCGGGCCCGGACGAGTCCGAGATAGAGGGGTGCCGAGAGCAACCCATCGAACAGCGCGGCCGGGAGTACTTGCGATATGAACATCGTCAAGAACGACCTCTCGTTGCCCGTGACGATCTGCAGGATGCCGTAGGTGGCCTGGGAAGCCAGGGACACCGTCCCCACCAGCACCACGACCACCCACGCACTGCCCAGTCCGAACTCCTCCACGTACCTTCCGACCAAGTAGCCGATTATGAGATACATGAAGGTGCGCATGCCTATCGGATCGAGGAAGACCACGTCGGCCGTGAGACCGGCCACAAAGCCGAATACGAGTCCGGTCGTCGACCCGGAACCCACCGCCACCAGGACGACCGAGATGAGGAAGACGTCGGCCCTCACCCCCAAGAACGAGAGCTGCGAGGCCGCCAGGGTCTGCATGACCACCGCGAACACAAGGAGAAGCGCCAGCCTACCCCATTCGATCAGACGTTCGCGGTCCAAGCTGTCACCTCCCTCCGGTCCCCACGTCTTGATGCGGTGCCACGCTGCTCATGTTCTCTTCGCCCTCCATGGGCACAGCGGGGTTCGTCACCACCATGACCTCTTCCAACGTGTCGAAGTCGACGAAAGGCCGCACCTCGATCTGCTTGTATATGTTGACATCCACCTCGCCTACACTCTGGACGATGCCGATGGGGATGCCCTTGGGGAAGATCTGGCCGAAGCCGGAGGTGATCACGATGAGCTTCGGCTCCACGGGCTGGTCGCGATCTACGAAGTCCATCACCAGACGGCCCGAGAGAGACCCCCCCACGATACCCTGCGCCCGAGTGCCCTGCACCAAAGCGGCTACGTTGGAGGCCTGATCGACCATGAGTTGGACGCGCGCGCTGCGTGTGCCCACAGCGATGACTTTGCCCACGAGCCCCTTGCCCGACAGTGATCGGTCGGCGGGCAACGTCGCCCCGACGACCGGCTGGTTGAGGGCGATGCCCTCATCGGACCCCTTGTCGATCTGGATCCACGCCTCCCATTTCGTCGGCGACTTCCCGATCACCCGGGCCACCTCGAACGTGGATCCCACCGAGAATATGCCGGCATCTCTGAAATCAAGGAGCTCCTTCAGCCGTTGATTCTCCTCGCTTGACTCGTTGAGCCTCACCAGCTCGCCGCGAAGCGACTCCAGCTGGCCCTCGAGCTGCTGGTTGCGCGCGTTCGCCCCCAGAACGTCACCCACCCAACGGTAGCCGTCGCGGAACGGCTGCACGGCGCGGGCGGCCAGCGACTGCACCGGTGACATGGTGTCGGAGCCGCCGTTCTGGACGTTGTGCAGCAGCCCGGCCGCCGGCTCACGAAAATAGGCGGTCAGCAAGATGAGGGAGATCACTATGAGGACCGCAAAAAGGATCCGCCGCTTGAGCACGGCATTTAGTCGCATCGGAAGCCCTCCGCTGGACTAGTAGCGGCGCCTTCTCGTTCTCTGAGAACTCCGGTGTAGCGCCTCGAACTCTTCGAGAGAGCGGCCGGAACCTACGGCCACACAGGTGAGTGGCGATTCCGCCAGATGCACCGGCATCTGTGTCTCCTGCCGGATGCGTTCGTCGAGTCCTTTGAGTAGGGATCCGCCGCCTGCGAGCATGATCCCACGATCCATTATGTCGGAGGCCAGCTCCGGCGGTGTCTTGTCGAGCGTCGCCTTGATGGCGTCGACTATCGCAGCCACGGGCTCCGCTATCGCGTCGCGCACCTCTTCCGACGAGATGATGAGCGTCTTCGGCAGTCCGGTCACAAGGTCTCGCCCGCGGATCTCTGCGTGTTCGTCCTCGCCGGTGGGGTATGCAGACCCTATCTCCAACTTCAGTTCCTCGGCAGTCTGGTTGCCGATCATCAGCTTATATTCCTTCTTGACGTAAGCGATGATGGCTTCGTCGAGCTCGTCTCCGCCGATGCGCACGGACTGAGCCGTCACGATGCCCCCGAGGGAGATGATGGCCACCTCGCTGGTGCCGCCCCCGATATCCACGATCATGCTGCCGGTAGGTTCACTCACAGGGAGGCCGGCGCCGATAGCAGCCGCCATGGGTTCCTCGATGAGATACACGGCCCGGGCTCCGGCGGTGATGGTAGCTTCCTCCACGGCCCTGCGCTCCACCCCGGTGACCCCAGACGGAACACACACCACTACCCGTGGGTGAGCCCAGCGGTTCTGGTGGACCTTCTGAATGAAGTGACGGAGCATCTGCTCGGTGACGTCGAAGTCGGCGATGACTCCGTCTTTGAGCGGGCGGATGGCTGTGATCGTGCCGGGAGTACGCCCCAACATGCGCTTGGCCTCGGCACCCACCGCGTGAACCTCGCCGCTACGGGAGTCGATCGCCACCACCGAGGGCTCCGAGAGGACGATGCCGCGCCCTCGCACGTATACCAGCGTGTTCGCCGTGCCCAGGTCGACCGCCATGTCGCGACCGCCGAAGCCGGTTATGACACTGAAAAAACCTATCGGATATCTCCTCTTCGATTCACCGCTGCCGGAAAGGCCTTTCTCCAAGCCTCGGATTATACGCGTAAACCATCAGAACACCATTCTGACCCGGGCCCGCTCGGTTTGCCGCCCCTCTCAGGACAGCCACACGCGCCGCACCGGGTCGAAACCCGCCGCCCGCAGCATTTCGCCCACGAGGCTGAGCGGCAATCCCACGACGTTCGAATGATCCCCTTCGATCCCCTGTACGAACAGTGAGGCCAACCCCTGAATCGCGTACGCACCGGCTTTGCCCCGCCACTCGTCGGAGGCAAGATAGGCTTCGATCTCGGCGCCGCTGAGCCGCCGGAAGCGCACGGCGGTCACCGACGCACCCACGAGTTCGCGCGCCGTCCCCCCTGCTCCGACCCTCAGCAAGGCAACTCCGGTCACGACGTGGTGCTCCGCACCGGACAGGCGACGGAGCATATCCGCCGCCTCATCCGCGTCGGCGGGCTTGCCCAGGATGGAGCCGCCCTCCACGACGACCGTGTCGGCCCCAAGCACGAAGGTCCCCTCTCTCGTGCCGCCGGGGAGACGCGCGCCCCGAGCCTTTGCCAGGGCATTGTGTTCCACCAAGCGCCGCGGGTCCGAGCCGCCCATAGCTTCCTCAGCCTCCGACGGCACCGTCTCGAATGGTATCTCGGCGGCGGCCAACAGCTCGCGCCGGCGCGGGGAACTCGACGCCAACAGCAGCCTGAAGTCATGTGGAGGGTTCGGAAGCACGATGCCTCGCCCGCTCGGGCGCCGGCGGCCGATTGGCTGCCGGGCTACGCCAGCAGTTCCTCGGGCGAAAAGTAGAGGGCGATCTCGCGGCGACCGCTTTCAACGGAGTCCGACCCGTGCACGACGTTCTCCCCGATCTCAAGGGCGAAGTCACCCCGGATGGTCCCAGGGGCGGCTTTAGTGGGATCTGTAGCGCCCATCATGTCGCGCGCCACTCGGACCGCGGAGACACCCTCCACGGCGATCGCTACCACAGGTCCCGAGGTCAAGAAGGTCACCAACTCGCCGAAGAAGTCCTTGTCGCGATGCTCCTGGTAGTGCTCCTCGGCGAGATCCCGGCTCACCTGCACCAACTTCAGCCCCTTCAACGCGAACCCTCTGCGCTCGAAGCGGGCGATGATCTCGCCTGAGAGACCGCGTGCTACTCCGTTGGGTTTGACCAGCACGAGAGTACGTTCCATGCTCAAGATATCCTCCAATCGGGGCGTGCGCAGGCCGGGAGGGTGCCCTGCCTGAGGTGAGTGTCACCCGTGAGCGACTCCGCTGACGGGTGAGGTCGCGGCGGTGGGTTCGACGTCGGCGCCGCAATACGGGCACATCTTCCACGAGCGCTCCAGCGGGCGATCGCAGGTGGTGCAGAGGGTCCTCAGGGTCTTGCGGCACTTGGGACACACGATGTAGTCGTCGCGCACAGGCTCCCGACAGTTCGGGCAGACGCGCGCCTCCCGCATCTCCTGCTCGATCGCACGCATCTCCAACTCGCGCTCGCGTACGTCGGCCAGGTATTCGGGGGGACGCAAGATGGAATACACCAGCGTGCCGATGAACGGGAACACCAAAGAGGTCGCCACGGCCACGGCCGTGATCAGCCCATCATCGATCCGCTTGCGGGCATCCTTGAGTGTCCAGAACACGAGGGCCAGCCAAAGGACCACCACCGAGAACCAGATCAGATACCAGACCAAGGTCCAACCCGGCCAGCTCAAGATCCCCTGAATCGTCTGGATGGCGTTGTCCAATATACTCTCCTACAGAAGGCGGGTGCCTATGAAGTATCCAGCCAAAAAGGATATCACGACGATCAACAACAACACGAAGACCGTGAACAGGAACACATCCCGCCCATCCCTCTTCTTCGTCGCCATCTCTCAAACGCCTTGCATAGAGCGCTTCAGGTCTGAGATCAGATAGAGAGACCCGGTGACGACCACCACCTGGTTCGACGTGGCCAGCTTGAACGCGCTCCGCACCGCCGACTCGGGATCGGGGTCCACGAACACCTCCGGAGCGTCATCCAGCCCTTCAAGGATCGCCGCCAACTCATCAGCCGGATACGAACGCGGGTTGCTGTTCTGAGTGACAAAGACGATGTCGCAGCGTGGCGCTAGGTCGCGCAGCATCTCCAGGGCCCCCTTGTCTCTAAGGATCGAGACCACGGCAAGGAGCCGGCGCCGGGCCAGGAGGGGATCGAGGGAGCGGAGCATCTCCGCCATACCCGCGGGGTTGTGGGCGCCGTCGAGCACGCAGAACGGTTGTTCGCTTATGACCTCCAGACGTCCGGGGACGGCCGTTCGGAACAGACCTTTGCGCGTCTTCGCAGCGTCGAGTTCGGCGCCGACGAAGAGTTCGGCCGCCCCGATCGCCACGGCCGCGTTGGAGCGTTGGTAGTTGCCCAGAACACTCAAGCGGAGGTTCGTGTAGAGCCCGTACACTCCGAACACGTCGAAGGAGTCCTGCCGGACGTCCGCGAGCAGCGAGATCTCCTCGCCCAGGGCATGCAGGCCGGCCCCTCGTTCCGCGCAGATGGTCCGGAGGCGGGCGGCCACGTCATCGTCCAGAGTGCCGGCAACCACCACACCGCCCTTCGGTATGACCGCGGCCTTCTCCTCGAGTATGGCGAGCGTAGTCTCCCCCAGGTGCTCGGTGTGCTCCAGTGCCACGCTGGTGATCACCTGAACGTCGGATTCGATGATGCTGGTGGCGTCCCAACGACCTCCGAGACCCGCTTCGACCACAGCCACGTCGACCTTGCTCTCTTTAAAGTGCAAGTAGGCGGCCACGGTGAGCACCTCGAACTGCGTGAGTACCTCCCCCTTCTTGAAGCCGGCCCCCACCTTCGCCGCCACGGGCATGATCTTAGCGACCAGGGAGTAGAACTCCTCGTCGGTGGAGGCGACGCCATCGACGAGTTGGCGCTCGGCGAGACTCACGAGGTGGGGACTCACGTACGTGCCCACGCGAAGTCCGTGCTCCTGCAGGATCGACGAGATGAAGCGGGTGGTTGAGGACTTGCCGTTCGTGCCCACGACGTGCACGGTGCGATATGACTTTTGAGGGTCGCCCAGGCGGGCGGCCAGGGCTCGGACCCTGTCGAGCCCCAAGCGCATACCGAACATCTCGAGGCCGGCGACGTATTCCCGCGCTTGGTCCAGTGATATCTTGGCGCTCATAGGGACAGATCCTCTCCGAGTCGCTCGCGGTACTGTCGGGCGATGTCCGCCAACAGATCCTCCGCGAGAGCCAGCCTCTCCCGTTCCTGTGCGACCACCTCGGGGGGAGCCTTCTCCACGAAGCGCTCGTTGGATAGTTTGGCGTTCGCCCGGGCCCTATCCGCCGCAGCCTTCTCGGCGCGCCCCAGGAGCCGGGCGCGCTCCTTCCCGGCGTCCACCAACCCCTCGAGCGGCAAGAGCACCGTCAACCCCGGCGCCGCCACCGTGGTGAAGCGCCCGGCCGGCACCTCGTCTTCCTGGGCCACCACGCCGGCGATCTCACAGCCACAGAGCTGTCGAAGGGCGCCCGGCTGCCCCGTCAGGGCGGACGCTCTCCCGGGGTCGGCCGCCACGATCCACACACGGCCGACGGCGTCGCGGGGCACGTCGAGTTCCTCGCGCGCAGACCGTATGCCTGCCACCGCGGCGATGAAGGACACCATGGCCCGCTCGGCGGACTCGTCCGCCCAGCCCGGGTCGGCCACGGGAAAGCGGGCGTTCAGGAGGTCGGCCTGTGTCTGTGCGTCAGCGCCGGCCGACGCCCGCGGGAGGTTGCGGTGCACCTCCGCCGTGACGAAGGGCATCATCGGATGCAATAGACCCAAGATCCGCTCCAGTAGGGCGAGAAGATTGCCGCTCACCTGCAGCCGTTCCGTTTCGTCCTCACCGTAGAGTCGCGCCTTCGCGATCTCCAGGTACCAGTCGCACACTTCGTTCCACACGAACCGATAGGCCACCCTCGCAGCTTCGGCAAAATCGAACGACTCATAGAGTCCGGCCATCTCGCCGCACACTGACCCCAGCCTGCTGAAGATCCATCGATCGGCGGGAGTGACCGGTTCGACTCCCGGCGTAGCCGCCGGATGAACGCCCTGGAGGATGAGTCGAGAAGCGTTCCACAGCTTGTTGGCGAAGTTGCGCCCCATCTCGATACGCTCAGCGCTGAAACGCACGTCTTGGACGGAGCTCATATAGAGCAGACCGAACCGTGTCGCATCGGCGCCGTACTCATCGATCAGTTCGAGCGGGTCGATACCAGTGCCCAAGCTCTTGCTCATGCGACGGCCATCGGCGGCCAGGATGGTGGGGTGCACGATGACCGAACGGAAGGGGACGTCGCCCATGTACTCCAAGCCCATCATGATCATGCGCGCTACCCAGAGGTAGATGATGTCGCGCGCCGTCGACAACGTGGACGTCGGATAATAGGACTTCAGTTCGGGGGTGCTCTCGGGCCAGCCCAGCGTGGCGAAGGGCCACATCGCCGAACTGAACCAGGTGTCGAGCACATCTTCATCGCGCCTTACCGGCCCCCCGCACTGCGGGCAGGCAGCGGGGGCCTCTAGGGCTACCACCACCTCGTTGCAGTCGTCGCAGTACCAGACCGGGAGCCGGTGGCCCCACCACAGTTGGCGACTCACGCACCAGGGGCGGATGCCACGCATCCACTCCACGTACACCTCGCCCCACCGGTGGGGGAAGAAGTCGATGCGACCATCTTCGACGCACTCGATGGCAGGCGCCGCGAGCCGCTTCATGTCCATGAACCACTGCAGTGAGAGCAGGGGCTGGATCACCGTGCCGCAGCGGTAACACGTGCCCACGGAGTGGGCGTAGTCCTCGGAGCGCTCGAACAGGCCGAGTTCAGTGAGTCGATCCACGATAGCCGGCCGCGCTTCGTCGGCGTCGCGCCCGGCGAAGTCTCCGGCCTGCTCGTTGAGACGTCCGGTGAAATCTATGGCCGATATCCCGGGCAGATCGTGGCGCCGGGCGATCTCGGCGTCGTTCGGGTCATGCCCCGGCGTGATCTTCAGCGCGCCGGTGCCGAACTCCGGGTCGACGTGCTCGTCGGCGATGATGGGCACCTCGCGGTCGACCAGAGGGACGACCGCCTTCATGCCCACATACCGACCGTAGCGTGGGTCGTCGGGGTTCACTGCCACGGCGGTGTCGCCGAACATGGTCTCAGGGCGGGTGGTGGCTACGGTCAGGTGGTCGTCGGTGCCCAGTATGGGGTAGCGCAGGTAATAGAGCTTGTCGGTCCGCTCCACGTGCTCCACCTCGAGGTCGGAGATGGCCGACCCGCAGCGGGGGCACCAGTTGACCAGGTAGAGGTCGCGGTAGATGTCGCCCTTCTCGTACAGATCGACGAACGCCCTGAGGACGGCATCGTGGTAGGCCTCGTCCATAGTGAAGCGCTCGCGCTCGTAGTCGCACGCGCAACCCAGCCGCTTCAGCTGCTCGATGATGGTGGATCCGTACCGCTCCCGCCACTCCCAGACCCGGCGCTCGAAGTCATCCCGGCCGATGTCTTCCTTGCGCAGACCCTCGGCCGCCAACTGACCTTCTACCTTGTTCTGGGTGGCGATGCCGGCGTGATCGGTGCCGACGAGCCAGAGCGTGGAGGCGCCTAGCATACGGTGGTAGCGCACGAGCACGTCTTGGATGGTGCCGTTGAGAGCGTGGCCCATGTGCAACGAGCCGGTGACGTTGGGAGGGGGGATCACGATGGAGTAGGTGGGCCCTACGGGCTCCGTCTCGCCATGGAAAGCTCCGCTCTGCAGCCACTCCTTCATGAGACGCTCTTCCACCTCATGGGGGGAGTAGCGCGCGGGCATCGAAACGTCAGCCACCCTTCCTCCTCTCTGCCCGCTCGACGACGGGCCCTTCCACCTGCACGTCCGCGACCGAGGGCACGCACTCCTCACACAGCACGTGGGGGAGCACGTCCTTGAACTCGGACACGTACGCGATCTCCAATCCACGCGTCAACTCCCTGGGCACCTCCTGGATCTGCGGACGCACGTCCACAGGGAGCACGACCTTCCGCACGCCCTCCCTCAGCGCAGCCAACAACTTCTCCTTCAGTCCGCCCACCGCCAGTACCTGTCCGGTCAGCGTGATCTCGCCCGAGAGCGCCACCCGCGGCGCCAGAGGGATCAGAGTCAGAGCAGACAACAGTGACACCGCCACCGCCACTCCGGCGGAGGGCCCTTCCTTAGGCACTCCCCCCTCGGGCAGGTGCATGCGCACCTCGAGGGAAGAGAGGATCTCGTGGTCGGTGGGTCCCACCGTGTCCGGCTCCTGCGCATCGGGTCGACCGATCTCCACCACGAAGGGTGCGACTCCGTCTTCCAGCAGAGTGGTCCCCTCGCCCGACGACCGGGGTTCGAGGTTGAAGCCGGGCTCTCCCGACCCCTCCGCTCCCGCCTGCTCCACCTGGTTGAGCTGCTCGGCAAGGTACGCACGGCCGGCTGATTCCCGCCACAGTTCCGAGAGCACAGGGTCGCGAGAGATCGCAGTCTTCAGGTAGCCCCAGGCGGCGGTGACACTCTCCTGCATGACCTCGCCGAGTTGGCCGGTGAGGTGGAAGTCGCCCTTGCCGGGGGCCACGACCGTCTCGATGCGGAGGATGTCTCCCCCGGCGCCTGTGTATGCGAGCCCGGTGCTCACGCCCACCATGGGCCCGCTCTCTACCCGCGCCCGCAGGAATGGGGGCGCCCCCAGCAGCCGCTCCACATCATGAGGTCCCACTCGCGCGGGCACCGGACGGCCCTCCACCCGCATCCGCGCGAGTTTGCGGTAGACCTTGCTGGTGAGACGCGCCAACTCGCGCACACCGGCCTCGCGCGTATACGATCCGATGAGGACACGGCGGGCGGCACGGGTGAAGACGTCTCCCACGTCTCCCAAGCCGCTCTCCGCCGCGAGTCTCGGTGCGAGGTGTCGGCGCGCGATCTCCTCCTTCTCCCGATCGGTGTAGCCGGGGAGACGGATCATCTCCAGCCGGTCATGCAACGTCTCCGGGATGTCTTCTTCGTAGTTGGCCGTGGCCACGAACAGCACGCGCGACAGATCGTACTCGAGTTCGAGGTAGGTATCCCTGAAGGCCTGGTTCTGCACAGGATCCAGAACCTCGTTGAGAGCGGCCGCGGGGTCACCGCGCCAGTCGCTCTCTACCTTGTCCAACTCGTCGAGGAGGATCACGGGATCGTCCACTCCCGCGCGCTTCAGAGCGTCCACGATGCGGCCGGGCATCGCCCCCACGTAGGTCTTCCGGTGGCCGCGGATCTCTGCTTCATCGCGCACTCCGCCAAGACTGATGCGCTGGAGAGGCCGCTCCAGACCCTTGGCGATGGCCATGGCGACGGAGGTCTTGCCCACACCGGGAGGCCCGATGAGGCAGAGCGTCGTGTTCGGCGGCGTCCCGCCACGCAGGCGCGCCACCGCGAGGTACTCGACGATGCGGTCCTTCACGTCCTTCAGACCGTAGTGCGTCTCGTCGAGCACCCGAGCCACCTTCTCCACGTCGGGCAGCTCCGCACCTGACAGTTTGCCCCAGGGGAGACCGAGGACGTGGTCGAGATAGGTCTTCGCCACCGCCACTTCGGCAGAGAAGGGCGGCAGTTCGCCCAGACGGCGGATCTCCTTCGTCAGAGCGGCGGCGGCCACGTCGGGCAGCTGCTTCTCCTGCATCAACTTCGAGTACTCGCCTTCCTCGCCGCCCTCGTCTTCTTCGTCGCCCAATTCTTCGCGAAGCACGCGGAGACGCTCGCGCAGGAACACCTTACGCTGGTGCCGCTCCAGGTTCTCGTGCACCTGGTCGGCGATCTCGTTCTCGATGGCTAGGAACTCGTTCTCGCGTATCAGCACTTCGAGGAGATGGAGGAGACGCTCTTCGGCCTCCTCGCCCTCGAGCAGCACCTGTTTGCGGTCGGGCGCGATGTCGAGATGAGGGGCCACCACGTCGACCACGGTCTCGGGATCGGTCACGTCGTCGAGCACCGTCTCCGCTTCCTCGGGCAGTTGCGGGGACTGGCTCACGTACACGGCGAATTCGCGCGCAACCGAGTCGACCAAGGCGCGGGTCCTCGACCACTCTTTACCCGGCCGAGTAAGAAGGTCCCGGAAGGTCACGGTGAACACCGGGGACTCGGACACGTACGACTCGATCTCGACCCGACGTTGGCCTTCGATCACCGCCTTGACGGTGCCGTCGGCCAGGCGGTGAAGCTGCACGACCTTGCAGAGCGTACCTACGGAGAAGATTTCATCCGGTCCTGGATCCTCGGCCGAACCCACTCTCTGTGCCGCAAGGATCAGGGGCGAACCCGTCGCGTAGGCCTGTTCGAGTGCGCGTGTGGAACGCTCGCGCACTTCGAAGATCGGCGTGAGCATACGGGGAAAGACGATGAGGTCGCGCGTCGCAAGAAGGGGCAGCGCACGCTCCACGACTGCCGCCATCAGAGCTCCAGGACTAGGCCGATTCTTCGTTGAGATCGAGCATGTCCCGACCCGCGCTGGTGACCAGCGTAGGCTCGATGTTGCGCTCGATGACCTCCTTCGTGATCACGCACTTGATCACGTCCCGGCGGCTTGGCAGCTCGAACATGACGTTCATGAGAGCGCTTTCTATGATCGAACGCAGACCGCGAGCGCCCGTATCGCGAACCACAGCCTTCTCGGCGATGGCATCCAGACTCTCCTTCGGAAAGATCAACTCGACGCCGTCGTAGGCGAAGAACTTGTGGTACTGCCTGACCAGTGCGTTCTTCGGCTCAGTGAGGATGGCCACGAGGTCGTCCCGTCGCAGCTGGTGCACGTTGGAGATCACGGGCAGACGGCCGATGAATTCTGGGATCAACCCAAACTCGAGGAGATCTTCCGGCAGCACTTGCGCAAACAGTTCACCCAGGTCCTTGTCGAGTTTGCTCTCGATCTGAGCACCGAAACCAACACCCTTCTTCCCTATGCGCCGCTCGACTATCTTATCCAGCCCGGCAAAAGCTCCGCCGCAGATGAACAAGATGTTGGTGGTGTCGATGGTGAGGAACTCCTGGTGGGGGTGCTTGCGCCCGCCCTGGGGCGGCACGCTCGCGGTGGTCCCTTCGAGGATCTTCAGCAGCGCCTGCTGGACACCCTCGCCTGAAACGTCCCGCGTGATCGAGGGGTTGTCGGCCTTCCGAGCGATCTTATCGACCTCGTCGATGTAGATGATGCCGGTCTCGGCCTTCTTGACGTCGTAGTCGGCGGCTTGGATGAGTTTGAGAAGGATGTTCTCGACGTCTTCGCCCACGTAACCCGCCTCGGTGAGAGCCGTGGCGTCTGCGATGGCGAAGGGCACGTTGAGGATACGAGCGAGCGTCTGGGCCAGGAGCGTCTTGCCGCAACCGGTGGGCCCCACCATCAGGATGTTCGACTTGGACAGCTCGATATCGTCTTCAGCGGAGCTCATCTGCACACG
>JBBRDB010000011.1:0-29045 GCA_038204345.1 Thermoleophilia bacterium
TATGGCCTTCGTCTCGGCGAGGCCGACGTTGAACACGTCGGGGGCCTTGGCCGGACACTTCTGCACGCAGATCTCGCAACCGATGCACTTGGTCCAATCGACCATGGCCGCTTTCTTGCGGATATCCACGGTGAAGTTGCCTACGTAGCCCTGCACCTTATCGACCTCGGAGTAGGCCATGATCTCGATGTTCTCGTGTTGGGCTGCATCGACCATACGCGGCGTGAGGATGCAGGCCGAGCAATCGATGGTGGGGAAGGTCTTGTCCAACCGCGCCATGGTGCCGCCGATGGTGGTCTCACGCTCGACGATGGTCACCTTGAGGCCGGCGTCGGCGATGTCGAGCGCGGCCTGGATGCCCGAGATCCCGCCACCGATGATGAGCACGTCCTTGTTGACGCTCACCTCGTTCGGGACCAACGCCTCGAGCTGACGCACCTTGGCCACGGCCATCTTGAGGATCTCGTAGGCCTTCTCCGTGGCCATGCCATAGTCCTCGTGGATCCAGGAGCAGTGCTCACGGATGTTGGCCATCTCGAAGAGGAAGGGGTTGAGTCCCGCCCCTTCGACGGTGCGGCGGAAGGTGACCTCGTGCATGTGCGGCGAACAGGCCGCCACGACCACGCGGGTGAGGCCCTTCTCCTTGATGGCTTTCTGGATAGCAGCCTGGCCCGGTTCGGAACACGTGTAGATGAGGTCCTCGGTATGGACCACGTCTTTGAGTTCGGCGGCGCGGGCGGCGATGCCCTTGCTGTCGACCGTGCCCGCGATGTTGGTGCCGCAATGGCAGACGAATACTCCTATCCTCATGACGCGGCCTCCGTATCGTTCGCGGCGGGGTCGGTGCCGCCGGTGTCGCTCGTGGGCGCAGGTGTTTCGACGGCTACGGGGGCGGCCGAAGCTTCAGCTGCTTGAGGCGCCTCGGCAGCCGGGGGCGCTTCAGCGGCGGACTCCGCAGCGGATCTCTCTGCCGTCGCTCCCGCCTCCGCGGCCTCCTTCTCGGCCTTGGCCTTGGCTTTGGCAGCCTTGTCCGCAGCCTTGCGCGCCTCCTCGGCCTTCAGCTCCGCCGCCTCGGCGATCGCCTTCTCCACCAAGGGGCGCGGATCTATCGCATGCTTCTCGAGCATCATCTCGTCGGCCGTGAAGCCCATGGCCAGACCCATGACCTGGGTCAGGTAGAGCACGGGCATGTTGTAGTTCGTGCCCAGCGCCGAGTTTGTCTGCGCTTGGCGCATGTCCAGGTTCTGATGGCACAGCGGGCAGGCGGTGACGATGGCGTCGGCCCCGGCGTGGACCGCCTGCTCGAGGAGTTTGGCAGTCAATCGCTGCTGGATGATCTTCTTCGGCACGCCTACGCTGGCCCCACAGCACTCCGTCTTGAAGTTCCACCACTTGACGTCGGCGCCCACCGCTTCGAGGAGCACGTCCATACGCATGGGCTGCTCGTTGTCGCACTCGCCGGTGAGTTCGGAGGGACGGCCCAGCAGACACCCATAGTAGGGCACCACCTTGAGTTGCGAGAGGTCGACCTTCACCAGGCCGGCTATGACCTCGGGTCCGACCTTCTCCAAGAGGAGTTCGGGAAGATTGTACACACGGACGTTACCTGTATAGGGCTTGTCCATGACGGAGTTGACCTCGGCGCGGAGCTCATCGTCGGCATGCACCTCGATCTCGGCGTTCTTCTCGCGTTGATAGCAGGCCGGGCAGGGGGCCATGAACTCATCGGAGATGAGTGCGGCCTGCCGCAGATTGCGCGTAGAAAGCGCCTGCGCCAGGAGATGATCGGTCATGTGGGCCGGGGAGGCGCCGCAACACGTCCAGTCGGGCACCTCTTGTACATCGATATCAAGGGCCTTAAGGAGCGTACGAGTGGTGCTGTCGAACTCCTCGGCCGAATGCCGCAGAGAACATCCCGGGTAGTAAGCCAACGCCGTCATTTCGCCTTCTCCATCGTCTTGCGGACGATACGGCCCACCTCGTCGGCCCCCTTCGCCTTCTTAGGAACGATCTCGAGCTTGCCTTTGGACAGCATGGGCATGCCGAGGTCGGCGTCGTTCATGGGCTTCATCGCAGCCAGATTGAAGCGGACCAGGAACATCGCCTCTGTCAGCCGACCGTACTTGGCGATGTTGTCGATGAACAGGCGGTTGAATGTGGCTGCGTGTTCGGGGACCTTCACCTCGTCCGCCACCGCGATGGTCTTGAGCGTCTCGAAGATACCTGCGATATCTATGTTCCGAGGACAGCGGGCGGTGCAGGTGAGGCACTGGATGCAGAGCTGCACGCTCTTCGAGGCCAACACCTCATCTACCAGGCCCACCTGGAGCATGCGCATCACCTGGTTGGGCATGTAGTCGAAGGTGAAAGCCGAGGGACAACCGGCCGTACAGTTGCCGCACTGATAGCAGTCGGCGACGTCGGCTTTGGCCCGTTCGATCAACTTCTCTCTCATCGAAGCGGCGTCAGCTGCGTTGTACCGGATCAAGCCAGCCTCCTGATCGCACAGGACAACCGACGCAGCCCGAATGATGAGACTCCGAACGCTTCCAGTCATCCACAGGGTAGGTGCAACGGCCGTGAGACACGGCAGCGGTCGTCAGTATAGCATCCTGCGAAAGCCCTCACAAGCAGCATATCGGCTCCGCATCTGCAGGAACATCTTGATTAGCAGGACTTTCTATTGTCTGGTCGGTCAGCCGAGAAATCTACAGGGAGCCGACGCGTCCCTACCCTGCGCTCACGAGGCCCGCCGCGACGCGCAGCACCTCGGCGCGCGGGAGCCGCTCGCCGATCACGATCACCTGTGCGTCGGCGACGGGTGCGGTGGACACCAAGACGAGTCCCGCGCGCTCCTGGATGAGGAGGGCAAGCCCGTCCAACGTAGTGCCGGTGGATTGCCACTCCCCGCTAGCGACCGGATCGTCGGGATGCACCATGAGAGTAAGCCGGCCGCTCCCGTCCGTGTAGGTGACCGCGTAGCCCGACCCCCAGATATGCGGGTTGGGCAAGGGCGCACCCGAGCCGGTGCCCCTGAAGGGGGAGGCGAGGGCGAAGCCGGAAGGTAGAGCGGAGGGGATGAGGAGCACCGGACCCGCGTAGCCGGAGCGTATGGCGGCGGCGATCTCCGCCACGGTCGCTCTCTTGGTGGAGAGGATGCCGATATCCGTGACTCCGTGGAGCCGGCGGTATTCCCGCGCGAAAGCATCCCCCGGGTCGACTGCCGACGCGGGCGCCGACGACGTGGGCGTCGAAATCGGTGCACCGTCGGCCGGTCCACCACAGCCGCCGGCGATCACCAGCAGCAAAATAACGAAGCCGGCATAGAGAGCTCCCAACCGCCGCACGAATCCGACCAGGGCGTAGAGGTTACCGGTGGCGCCGGCGCTCGCCGGCCTGCTAGACTTTGCTCGGATGATGCACGGCCACGGGCACCCAGCCCGCCTTCTCCCCCGCGCCGCGCCGCTTCAAGTGGGTCCTGTAGTTGTAGCGGTCCGAGCGGAAGTACACGTTGGCCAGATCGAGCACCCGGCCGTCGGCGGAGTATGCCGTGAGGATCATCTTGAGCACAGGCGCGAGCACGTCCACGTCCAAGAGTTCGGCGAGTTCGGCGTCGGCCGCCACCGCCTGGAACACCTGCGACACCCAGTCGACCGACTCGCCCGTGCGCGTCTCGATCAGACGCATCAATGGCTCCTTCTCCAGTGCCTCCAGCGGGATGCGCTTACCGACCTCCAAGGGCAGGTAGTTCTCGATCACCGAGAACGGCTGATCGTCCACCAAACGCAGGCGCTTTATGAAGAACAGGTCGGAGCCCTCGGCCACGCCGAAGATCAAGGCCGACTCCGCAGTCGCCCTGCAAAGTCCGAACTCGAGTACGTGCACCCTCATGGCAAGGCCCGTGCTGATGAGATCCTCCAAGTACCCCCAGAGACGAGGGTTCCTCTCCTCGTCAACATCGTGGGCGACGAACGTGCCCTTGCCCCTGACCCGATAGATGAGGGCCTCGTCCTCGAGGATCTGGAGCGCCTGTCGTACGACGACACGGCTCACGCGGAAGGCCACGGTGAGATCGGATTCCGACGGGATGCGCTCGCCGGGAGACAATCGCCCGGAGAGTATCTGCTCCTTGAGTGAACGCATGACCTGAGAGTAGAGGGGTATCCCACCCCCCTTGCGCCGCTCCATCTAACGATCCCCCCGCTGGTAGGGCAGGCCCAGCGCGGACGGCAGATACGCCCGCCGTGCGAAGACCACAAGGACCGCGAGCACGACGACGAACGGCAACATGTTCACGATATCCGTGGACACGTTCACCCCTACGAGCTGAAGCGCGGTAGCAAGCGACACCGTCATCCCGAAGAGGAGAGACCCGATGACCACCCATGCGGCGCGTCCGCGCGCCAACATGGCAAGGACTATGGCGATGAAGCCGGCTCCGTGCGTCATGAACGGCACGAAGATCCCCGCGCCTATGATCGACAGGTAGGATCCGCCGAGCCCCGCAAGGGCCCCGGCGCAGAGGACCGCCGCCGAGCGTGTCCGGACCACGCTCACACCCGCGGCATCGAGGGCCTCGGGCTTCTCGCCAGCCGCCCGCAGTTCCAGCCCGAAGTTCGTGAACCGGAGAACCCACCACGCCGCAACGACCAACCCCAGGCCTACGTACACCGGTGCAGGTTGCGAGAAGAAGCTGGACCCGACGACCGGCATCCCGGAGAGCAAGGGGACGTGGACCGCCGCCATCGAACCGAGCCGCGGGTACGTAGTGCCGAACTGCGCCCGTTGCAGCACACTGGTGACACCTTCGGCCGCCAGAAGAATGGCGATGCCAACCACGATTTGGTCGAGACCGAGCCGGACGCAGAAGACCACCATCAGTACCGAGGTCGCTGCTCCCGCTCCGAGCCCCGCGAGCAGACCCAACCACGGTGAGCCGCTGTGCAGTGCGACGACGAACCCGACGTAGGCCCCGATCAGCATCATCCCTTCGAGGCCTATGTTGAGCACCCCCGCCCGCTCGGAGATGGTCTCACCCAGGCCGGCAAGGAGGAGTGGCATACCCGCCATGATCCCTCCGGAGAGCAGCGCCGACACGAAGGCCGCCGTGAGCAGATCACCCATCGGGGGCCCTTTCCTTGATAGAAGCGCTCAGACTCCCGCCCAGACGGACCCTCGCGTCGCGTCGTGAAGCCAGGAATTGGGCGAGAGCCATGAAGAGCAACGCCAAGCCCACGATGACCAGCATGAAATCGTCGGGCAGGTAGGCGCGACGCGCGGCGTAGTGTCCTCCCATCGAGATCACGCCGTAGAAACCCACAAGCGGGATCACCCCGACGGCGTCGAGCCTCGCCAGGAACACCAACGCGAACAGGGGCAGCCCGAACCCGGGGTTCCAGTCGGCGCGCATGTAGCCCCATACTCCCAGTATCTCCACCGCCGCAGCCAGACCCATGAAGGCGCCGCTGAGGGCGAAGCCGACCATGGTGAGACGCGTGATACGCAAACCGGCGTGGACGGCCGCACGAGGGCTCGCGCCGAGCACCCTCAGCTTCAGTCCGAACGAGGTGCGCGTCATGAGGTAGTGCACGGCGACGATCGCAACAACGGCGACCAGCAGCCCCACGTGGACCCTGGTGCCGGGGATCCTCGGCAGCAGTTCGCGGAAGAGGATGACGTTTGTCTGGGGGACGATGGTCGTGTTGCTCCGGAAGGGGCCCTTGATGAGCAGGTTGCCGAGGTTGACGCCCACGAAAGTGAGCATCAGCGACGTGATGATCTCGTTCACTCCGTAGGCGGCCTTGAGGTATGCTGGAACGAGGGTCCACGAGGCGCCGACCGCCGCGCCGAGGATGCCCAACACGACGAAGGCGAGAACGTTCGGCACCGCTCCTACCAGCCACGGCGCCACTCCGGCGACGAGGGACGCGGCGAGCAGGAACTGCCCGTCGCCGCCGATGTTCCAGATGTTCGCCCGGAACGCGATTATGAGGCCTGAGGCCATGAGCAACAGGGGCGCCATGCGGATGGCCGTGTCTTGGATGCCGCTCGAGTCGAAGAGTCCGCGGCGCAAGATGTCGCCGTAGAAGGCGAGTGGGTCTCGTCCGAGCACGGCCAAGAGGGCGGCGCCGACCAGCAAGGCGAGTAGGATGGACCCTCCCACTCGTGCCGAAGGTCCCCCGCGCGGGGATGATACCGCCCACGCGGGCCGCTGCCCCCCGCCGCCGGGCCCGACCTGTCCGGCATCCAGCACACCGTGCCCGGCCGATTCGGGTCCGCGGTCCGACGAGCCGGCGGGAGTCACCACGGCGCGCTTCCCACCATGAGGTCGCTCACCCTCCGCTCGGCTCCCGCGACGTTATCCACGATCCCGGTGAGCCTCCCCCCGAACATGACGGCGATGCGATCACTCAACTCCATGATCTCTTCGAGGTCAGCCGAAATAAGCAGCGAAGCGACGCCCTTGTCGGCCAACTCGAGTATGCGCGCCCGCACCGCCACCGTAGTCTTGATATCCAGCCCGTGCGTAGGCTTGGTGTATATCACCGCTGTCGGGTCCGACGACAACTCCCGCGCCAGCACGACCTTCTGGATGTTGCCACCGGAAAGCGTCCCGCACCGAGCCGACACATCGGGCGTGCGGATGTCGAAGCGCTCCACGAGGTCACGGGCGTGCTCGTCGATGAGTCTCTGGTCCGCCCTACCGCGGCGCCAGAAAGGCTTCTGTCCGATCCGCTTGAGCACTAGGTTCAGTGCGATACTCAGCGAGGGGACGGTGCCCTCGCCCAGGCGATCGTCGGTGACGTAGCGCAGGCCGCGCCGCAGCCGGCCGGATACTTGTTCGTCGGTCACCACGACGCCGCCGATACGTATCTCACCGGACGAGACCGGCCTCTGACCGGCGATGGCCTCTGCCAACTCTCGCTGGCCGTTGCCGTCGACCCCCGCCACCCCCACGATCTCCCCAGGCCACACTACCAAGGAGATGTCGCGCACGCCCACTTCCCCGCGACGAGGCTCCACCGTGAGCCCGTCGATCTCGAGCGCGGGCTGAGCGGCACCTTCTCGCGACACCCCACGGCCGACCGGGCGGGCGGGCGTGCGGGCGTGCGGGCGGGCGGGCGTGCGGCTGGGTGATCCGGTCGACACGCCGAGTTCGCGGGCTCCCTCACCGAACATGGCCCCCACGATCCTCCGGCGCATACCCTCCCGTCCGACGTCGGCCATCTGCTCCGGCCCCCACGAACCAGTGACGCGCCCCTGTCTGAGAACGGTCACACGGTCGCCTATGTCGAGGGCCTCACGCAACTTGTGCGTGATGAACACGACGGCGAGGCCGCGCATCTTGAGCCGCTCTAGCACGTTCGCCAACTCCCCGGCTCCGCGCGGGGTGAGCATGGCCGTGGGCTCGTCGAGCATCAGGATGGTCGATCCGGACCACAGGGCCTTGGCGATCTCCATCTGCTGTCGCCTCCCCAGCGCCAGCCGGCCGGTCTCGGCGTCCGGGTCGAACTCCACGCCCAACATGGAGCCGAACTCTGTTAAGGCCGCGACGGCCGCCTTAGGCTGCAGGCGTACCCCCTTGCCTTCGCCGAGCATCATGTTCTCGAGAACGGTGAGGGCCGGTATCGACGTAGGGTGTTGATAGACCGTGCCGATGCCACACGCGATCGCGGCGCGCGGCGAATCCAAAGTGACGGGGGTCCCGTCCACCAAGATCGAACCAGAGTCCGGACGAAGTATTCCGGCCAGCACATGCAGGAGAGTGGATTTGCCGGCGCCGTTCTCTCCGAGGATGCAGTGGATCTCACCACGATGAAAGGCGACCGACACGGCGTCGTTCGCCACCACCCCCGGGAACGACATGGTGACGTCTCTGGCCTCGAGGGCGGGCGTCGGCGTACGGGCGGTGACCCGCGGCGCCGTTCCCTCCTCCGCCGGTCCCGCCACGGTTCGATCTACCCGGCGATCAAGGCTTCGACGGCGGCCTTGTCGTTGGTCTCGGGCACCTTCACATCCCCGCTCGCTATATCGGCCTTGATCTTCTCGACCTCCGACCACACGTCGTCGGGTATGACAGGGGTCTTGAGAAGCTTTATGGAGTCGTTCGCCACGCTCAAGTAGAGCACTTCGTCGCCGAAGGTGCCCGCCCCGAGCGCGTCGTACGCCTGCCTGTAGACGGGGAGGTAATCCCACCACACCGACGTAAGGATCGCCCCCTTCTCGTCGATGGAGGTCTTGTCCCCGATGACGTCGATGAACCACACCTTGTCGGCTCCGGCGGGTGGGGTCGCGGTCTCGACCGCCTGCAGCATGCCGAAACTGGATCCGTCGCCCATACCGAAGACGATGTCGGCTCCGCCCGCGATCACGCTCTCTGTGACCCTCTTCCCACCGGCGGCGTCGGCGTAGCCGGCCTGGCCGATCTGGGCCATGAGTATCTTCGCGGCGGGCAGCGCGTGGCGGGCGCCGGCCACGAAGCCGCCGGCCATCTTCACCCAGTTCTCGTCGTCGGCGGACATCACGATGCCCAGCGTCCCCGTCTTGCTCATCGTGGCGGCCAGGTAACCCGCGAGGTAAGCGCCACCTTCCGCGTGCGTCTCCACGTCCTGGCTCAGGCCCGGGACCAGTCCCTCCTCGAACGCTCCGATGACCACCACGGGCACCGAGCGCTCCTCGGCCACCTGTATCGCCTGGGTGGCGTAGCCGCCGGCGTGTGCGATCAGGAAGTCAGCTCCACCGTCGACCAGTTCGCGCAGGACAGGGCCCACGTCCTCGTAGCCCGCCCCGTCTGCCACTTCGATCTGCGCGCCGATCTCGGCGGCGAGATCGCCCGCGGACTCGACTCCCTCCTGGTTCCAGCCGTAGTCGCTGGCCTCCTCGGGGGTCACGATCCCGATTTTGGTAACGCCTGGCGCCGGCCCCGACCCTTGGTTGGAGCTCGTGGAAGTCGTGTCGCCACCGCCGCATCCGCTCATGATGAGCGCCGCTACCACCAGCGCTGACATGACGCCCACCAGGCCGACCGTCCTACATTCGGCCGAGTGGCGAACCGCACGGATCGCCGAGGCGAGTGGCGAACAGGTCGCCAAGGGGCCGATCGGCGGGGTGTGCGCCCCCGCAGTGGTCGGCACAGATCTCGATCTCACGATTCTTGCCCCCTGATCTCCGTAGACTTGTATTAGGTTCAATACAACTACATGATACGAATGGAGATGTCAAGCGGTCCCCGCGCAACGGCGAGGGAGTGCGGGTCTTGAGCGTCCGCCGAGCGTCAGGCAAACGTCCTTACGTCTGAGTAGTCCGTACGTCGCTGCACGGGCACAAAACCTGCGGCACGGATGGCATGCACGAGTTCGTCGGCGCTCACACTGAAGAAGACCCCGGCCGCGGCCACCACGTTCTCCTCGATCATGGTGCTGCCCAGGTCGTTCGCGCCGAAGTGCAGCGCGGTCTGCCCCACTTTCAGTCCCTGAGTGACCCAGGACGCCTGGATGTTGGCCACGTTGTCCAGGTAGAGGCGCGAGACCGCGAGCGTGACGAGGTAGTCCACGGCCGTGGCGGGTGCGGTGACACCCTCGAGGAGGGTGTTGCCCTCCTGGAACGTCCAAGGGATGAAGGCCCGAAAGCCACCGGTCTCATCCTGCAGATCCCGGATGCGGCGCAGGTGCTCTACGCGCTCCTCCAGGATCTCCACGCTCCCGAACATCATGGTGGCCGTGGAACTCATTCCCAGAAGGTGGGCCTCGCGCATGACTCCAAGCCAGGGCTCGGTGCGGGCCTTCTTCGGAGCGACGTGCGTGCGCACCCGATCCACCAGGATCTCCGCGCCCCCTCCGGGGAGCGAATCGAGTCCCGCCGCCCGCAGACGCTGCAGGGTCTCCCGCACCGTCAGACCGCTGACCGAGGCTATGTGCAGCACCTCAGGCGGCGACAGCGAGTGGATGGTGATGTCGAACCGCTCCTTGATGGAAGAGAAGAGGTCTTCGTAGTAGGCGATGCCGAGCTCGGGGTGAAGACCACCCTGCATCATGACGGCCGTCCCGCCCAACTCGAGAGTCTCCCGCACCTTGGCGAAGATCTCCTCCTTGCTCAGGAGATATGCCCCCTCTGCGCCCGGCGAGCGGTAGAATGCGCAGAAGTCGCACCCGGTGATGCAGACGTTGCTGTAATTGATGTTGCGGTCGACGATGAAGCTGACCCGATTCCCAGGCACCTGCACACGTCTGCGCTCGGCGGCCAGCTCACCGATGGTGAGCAGGTCGCGCGAGCGGAGCAGAGTTACGGCCTCGTCGTCAGAGATCCTCACTCCCGACCGGATACGAGCCACGAGATCCGCGGGCAGGTCGCGGGAGAGTTCTGTGCCGCTCCGCTCATGTCCGACCCCGACATAGGTGTCGTCGGAGACGCGGGTAGGATCGTTGGAGGCGCCGTCCGGAACGCTCACCCGGCATCCTCTTCGGGATTCAGAGGGAAGAAGGCGAGGTCGGGCGCCTCGGTGAGTTCGCCAGCCTCGAACGCCAGCTGATAGAAACGACGCAGCCCCTGCTGATAGTCCTCGCTGAAACCATACTGCAATACCTCGAAGTAGCGGTCCAAACAGGGCCGGTCGAAAGGCCAGAGCCTCAGCGCCGAATCGACCACTTCGGCGATCTTCTCCCGACTCGCCGCGATCGAACCGACCAACTCGTCTTCCACTTCAAGCAACTCAGCTGCATGGCTCGTGTAGTAGTCGCGCCGGGTGGCCCACACGGCGTACACCATGGGGACGCCGGTCCACTCGCGCCACAGACGCCCCAGATCGTGACAATCGGCCTCGACCGTAGGGAAGTAGAGAGCGTGCAGGGCCTGGTCACCTATGAGCAGCACGGCGTCATGGTCCTGGAGGGCATCCGCAGGCGACCCGACCAGTTCATCGTACACAGGCTCACATTCGTATCGGAGCCTGAGTAGTGTCTTGACCAAGGCCACCGAGGTGGCGCTCTGGGGAGTGAGAGCCACGCGCTCGAGCTCTTTCAACGGCCGCTTGCTCACCAGTTGGATGCTGTCCACCGCCCCTCGCGAGGAGATAGACAGCCGTTGCGAGAGCAGCAGCCTTCGGTGGTCGCGGGCATACGCGATGGAACTGATGGGGCCGAAATCGATCGTGCCCGAAAGCAGCATCCGGTTGAGATCGGTGGGCACGCCGGGCACCAGTTCGAACGGTGCTCCGGTGGAGAGACCTGCCGCCGCTCGGCGCTCAAGGCCGTGATAGAGGGGGTAGCAGTTCAGGAACTCGATGTGCCCGACGCGGACGCTCACGGGCGGCGCTCCGAACTACCGGCGCCGGGAGCGGCAGTGGCGCGGCCGCGGGCGCGGGCGCCGAAACGGCGACCCGCTGCCGACCTACTCATAGCGACGCACCGCCCTGTAGAGGGTGTCCCGCTCGACGGGCACCCTACCGGCGTCCTTTATTATGCGCACCAGCTCGCTCCGCGGCACCGACTGTCCCGCCTCTGAGCCGGCCGCCTTCGTGATGGTCTCCTCGATGATGGTGCCGTCCACGTCATCCACACCGAAGTGCAGGCTCACCTGGGCAAGCTTGAGGCCGATCATGACCCAGTACGCCTTGATGTGGTCGAAGTTATCGAGCATCAGACGGGCGACGGCCAACATCTTGAGGTCATCGACACCGGTGGTGGGGGCGAGATCGGAGAGCTTGGTGTTCTGTGGGTGGAAGGCCAGAGGGATGAAGGCCCGAAAGCCCCCCGTCTCAGCCTGAGCTTCGCGCAGGCGGATCAGGTGGTCGATGCGCTCCTCCGCCGTTTCGATGTGGCCGTAGAGCATTGTGGCGTTGGTGCGGAGGCCGCAGCGGTGCGCCAGCTTGTGCACCTCCAGCCACTTCTCACCCGAGATCTTCTTGGCGCACACTTGGTCTCGCACGCGGCGCGCGAGCACCTCGGCGCCGCCTCCCGGCAGGCTGCCGAGGCCGGCGGCCTTGAGGTCCAGCAGCACCTCTTCCGCGGTCAGCCCGCTCTGCCCTGCAAAGTGCACGATCTCGGAGGCCGTGAAGGCGGTGAGATGCACCTCGGGCGCCAACTCGTGCAGTCGGGCGATCATCTCGCGGATGGCCGAGTAAGGCAGATCGGGGTGTTCGCCCCCCACTATGTGCAGCTCGGTTATGCCTTCGGCGAGCGACGAACGTGCCTTGTCGAGCACCTCGTCGAGAGACATGGTGTACGCGCCCTCCTGACCTTCGTCGCGGGAGAAGGCGCAGAAGTCGCAGCGATTCTTACATACGTTGGTGTGGTTGATATGACGATTGTTGATGAAGAAGACGTCATCGACGGTGGCTTCGCCCGCCATCACAGCGGCCGAACGCGCGGCCATGCGGCGCCGCGCACGGTCGGCAAGCCGGCCGAGCCGCAGTAGGTCGGTGGAGGCGAGAAGAGCTAGGCCGTCGGCGAAGGAGAGGCGCTCGCCGGCCTCGATCTTGGCCTCGACTGCGTCGAGGGATGCGTCGGCGGCGGGAGCGGTCGGACCGTCGGTCGCGCCGACCGTCGTCGGATCGGTTATGGAGGCGGTCGGTAAGTCACGTGGTAAGGGTGGCGTCATAGCAGGGGTGAAGTCTACCACCGGCGAGGTCTGCGGGCCGGAGCGGTATCAGTGCATCGGGGCGTTTCTGTTTCACCGCCTGCGGGAACATTCGGAAATCATCAATTCCGCGTGATCGCGAAGAAGACGTGACTGCTGCCGGGCAACGAATAGCCAGCGTGCCACCTCCGACCAACATCCTAACGATGACGTCGAAGGTGTTTTTGCAGGTGCGTCCCCAGGTGCATGAGCAGTTGCAACACTGGATTGCCGAGGCCCGAAAGATTCCCAGCCCGGAGCTACAAAAGCAGGCGTTGGCGAGCATCGCGAGCAAGACATTTCATTGCGAAGGCGGCAGCGTTTACGGTCTACTCGCCGGTGATCGGTATAGAGAGGCTATCCGGTTCATCGTGGCCTATCAAACCATCAGCGACTATCTGGATAACCTGTGTGATCGCAGCACCTCGCTTGACCCCGATGACTTCCGCCTTCTGCATACCTCCATGCATCACGCCCTGACGCCGGGGGCGAAACTAGACGAGTACTATCGATTCCGAGATGAACGGGATGACGGCGGTTATCTCGCTCACCTCGTCATCGCCTGTCAGGATGTGCTCGCCGATTTGCCGGCCTACGAACTGATCGCCCCTCACGTCCATGAGCTCGCGCACTACTACTGCGCTTTGCAGGTGTATAAGCATGTCCGCCAGGAAGAGCGCTTACCCCTCATGCAGACCTGGTTTGATGAAGAGAAAAAGACGTTGCCGCCCATGGCCTGGTATGAATTTTCCGCGTCTTCCGGGTCTACGCTTGGCATATTCTGTCTCGTAGCCCATGCCTGCCAGGAGGATTGCACCGCTTCACTCGTGCGCAACACTAAGGATGCCCACTTCCCCTGGGTGCAGGGGTTGCACATCCTCTTGGACTACCTCATCGACCAGGATGAAGACCGTCGCGGCGGAGATCTGAATTTCTGTTCCTACTATCCTAGCTATCCAGAAATGCTGGCCCGGCTGACCCATTTCTATAGAGAGGCCAACTCAAGCGTTTCCACGTTGCCCTACGCCCGGTTCCATCGTCTCATCAACAAGGGTTTGCTGGGGATCTATTGCGCCGACAAGAAAGTCTACCGGCAGAAGGAAGTGAGAACGGCGGCGAGAAGACTGGTTCTATTGGGAGGCAGCGAGGGCCTGCTTTTCTATTTCGTCTGCTGGCTGTATCGACGTATGGCGGCCAGTGATCCGCTGAACCGTCCAGGATTCGCTGAAGCCCCTGTGGGCCAAGGATCTAGCTAGGTTCCCTATTGCCTTGGTCCGCACGTGATCTATCCGGATCTTCCCCGGGGCAGCCTCCGCATCCTGGAGGCGTACATGCGCGCGCTGCGGTCGGCCGAGCGTCTTGGGGGTGCTGGACCGAGCGGATCGGGACGGGCGCCATTTTCGGCACCACCATCTCGCCGTACATGCTCTTCTGGCAGTCCGGGGATCGCATCGAGGAGATGCGCAACGAACTGTCCGGCAGGAGATAGGCAAGCGTGGCCAGGGGAGGGCGACCACCCAACACATGTCTCCCCTCCGCTGTCGTCAGCGCGCAGGTGCGGCACCGGGCGGCCCGCCCGAGACCCGCGGGGCCCGCCCGAGACCCACGACTTACGCAGGTGTTTCCGAGGCACCTTCCCCGAAGCTCCGGCGCTGTAACGTCTGGAGGCAGCGGGTGCCGTGTCACAGCGGGTGGCCGGCAGATGGACGGCTACGTTTAACAGCGGCCCCGGTTGGGCCACAAGTAGATTGTACGTTCAGACGAGGTCGTGGGGCCCGAGGGGATTTGACGCTCCGGGTGCCCGGTCGGGAACCGAGTAGGAGAGTGGGAACATGGATACGCGCCCAGAGAACGTCCGAGGATCAAGGAACGTGATGAGTGCCGGGACCCTCGCCGGCGATGACGTCTACAACAGGGACGAGGAGCACATCGGCACAGTGAAGGAGATCATGCTGGACCTGACGGCCGGCAAGGTGGCCTACGTGGTTCTCTCGACAGGCGGTTTCTTGGGCTTGGGCGACAAGCTGTTCGCCATCCCTTGGCAGGCCTTCGAGATCGACGAAGCGAACCATCGTTTCATCCTGAATGTCGACAAGCAGAAGCTGGAGAACGCTCCCGGCTTCGACAAAGACGACTGGCCGGACCTGTCTTCAGAGGAGTACGGTACCCAGGTCCGTGACTACTACGGCTTTGCTCAGTAGCGGATGTCGCTATTGAACGACGGCCGGTGGCTCGACCCGTCCGTCGATCGAGTACCAACGCGGGAGGCCCGGTCCAAGCGATCGGGCTTCCCGTCTCCCACGAGGCGGACACGGGTCAATCGAACGCAAAACGGGTAGAAGATGAACTTGGAGAGGTTCGCACCGCTTGGTTCAAGGATCGGGAGGGCAACACCCTGGCCATCGGCGAGAGCGACATGCCGTAGGCGGCGCAGAAGCAGGACTCTCCATTGAAGGCCGTGGTATCGCCCACCTCCAGCCCATCGATGCGGGGAGCGACGGCGATATTGTGGCTCACCAGCAGGGTCTGGCCGGAATCGAGGCGGACGATGAACCGTTGGTTCCCGGCTGGGTCTGTGAGGCAGTAGGGTCACGCCCGCATCACGGTCACCGACGACGTGGACCCTACATGCCCCCCGGGTGGACGGATTTGCGCGCGCCGCTTCCCCAAAGTACCTGACCACCACCGTAAACATGGAAAAGGAGGCACGATGACGAAGCTCATCGACATCGACGGCGTGGGAGATCTCTACGCCGAGAGACTGCAGACGGCCGGAGTGGCGACGCAGGAGGCGCTGCTGGAGGCGGGATCGACCCCGAAGGGACGAAAGGACCTAGCGGAGAAGACCAGCATCACCGAGAAACTGATCCTGAGTTGGGTGAATCGCGCGGATCTAGCCCGGGTGAAAGGGATCGGGGAAGAGTACGCCGATCTCCTTGAAGCAGCCGGCGTTGACACGGTGCCCGAGCTTGCCCAGAGGAAGCCAGAAAACCTCTTCCAGAAGCTGGTAGAGGTGAACGAAGAGTACAAGCTGGTACGACAGCTACCCACGGAGGCCAACGTGGCGGATTGGTTGGCCCAAGCCAAGGAGCTGCCTCGCGTCGTCACGTACTAGGGCTTCGCACACCCCCCGGTCTCGGGCACGGGCATAGATAGGGACGACTGGCACCCCCCGGTCTCGGGCACAGGCATAGGGACGACTGGCGTGCCCGCCCGTGCACTGTCTAGACGCGGCCTATCGGCGATGGAGAAGTCAGGCAACGGGCACAGTTGCGGCATCCTTGCCGATGAGCCCCGCTGCCTGACCAGCAGACGACGATTACCTACCCCGTCTGCTCCATCCCCATCCGCCGCCGCCGAACAGCAGCACTAATACTACGATGATGATTATCAAGGTCGTTGTACTCATTTGAACTCACCTCCCTCAGATAGAACCATCGGGATAGAACCTAGGTGTTTATGGTCTCACCCTGAGGCTTCGGATCTTATCTCTTCGCCCACTCGTCCGCACGCTGATGCGCCTCGTCGGAGGCATAGGCGATCCTCAGAAAATATTGCCCGTTACCATCCTGACCTGTCACTGCAGATCGTCGTCACGCGGAAGATCACGCCGGCTGACAGGCCGGCGGACCAGCCGTCGGTAGATGGCTATGATCAAGCCAATCACGCCGACGATCACCAGTATCAGTCCGGCGAGCTGAATGTTGAAACCGGACACCTTGACCGTCACCGCGTAGCGGAGGATGGCCCCCACTGCGATGAGAAAGAGCGCACTACCTATCTCCATGACTTCCCATCCCCTTCAGCTTTCTGCTTCATCGTTCTCCCCAGTACTCGATGTATTTCGGATGTGTTTCCGATGTATTTCCTTACACTTGAGCCAAGCGATGCCCTTCCTTACCCTTGAGGCGAAAGACCTCAAACCATGGAGCCCATGGAGCCGAAGACCCACAGCGACGGTCGGCGAATGTGGATCGACGTCGAGCGCGGAATGCTGTCCCCCGGGGGCGTAGCCGCAATCACCCACGATGAACCTGTCTTTCTGTCCCCGGCGACCATGGCGGAACTCCGTTTCGGCGCCGAGGCGGCCGCCGACCCGGGCGTGCGGCAGGAACGGCTGGGCGGCCTCCGCCGGCTCCAGCATGGCTACCGCCTCCTCACTCGCAACCGCAGGGACTTCGAAGACAACCTGGAGTCGACCTGGTACTTATCGGCTGACCGACTCGGAGGAGGAACGATGGCAAAGATCGTGCGACGGGCGGAGCCCGTTACCTACCCTACACCGACGCGTGGTGCAGTGCGATGATGCCGCCGGCCAGAATCTCGTACCGGGGGTTGGAAAGCCCGGCGGTCTCCATCATGTCGCGCAGGACATCGGGGTCGGGGAAGCGGCGCACCGATGCGGGCAGGTAGCTGTAAGCGAAGGCGTCCCCGGCCGTAAGGCGCCCCAGAACAGGCACCACCCGGTCGAACCACAGCCCGAAGAATTCCCGGAACCCAACGATCTGCGGCCGAGTGATCTCCAAGCACACCACTCTTCCGCCCGGCCGGCACACGCGCCCCATCTCGGAGAACGCCTTTTCGATGTCGGGCACGTTGCGGATACCGAAGCCCACCGTGCAGGCATCGAACCCTCCATCGGGGAACGGCAGATCGAGCAGATCGCCGCGCACGAAGTCCACCCACAGTTGGTTGCGGCCGCACTTCTCGCGGGCCACGTCGAGCATCTCGTCGGAGAAATCCAGACCGACCACGCGGCCCTCTCGCCCCACGGCGCGCCTCGACGCGAAGGCGAAGTCACCCGTGCCACAGGCCACATCAAGGACGGAGTCACCGGGCCCCACTCCGGCCAGTAGCACCCCGAGCTCACGCCACCGATGGTGGAGGCCGGCCGTCATGAGCGAGTTCAGGAGGTCGTAGCGCCCCGCGATAGAGTCGAACATGGCCTGGATCTTGCCGGGCTCGGGGCTCGCGTCGACACGAGGCGCCATCAGAAAGCCGTCCGTCGGTCGCGCGCCATCAGACCCGCGCCGAAGGGTCGCGCCGAAGGGTCGCGCCGTCGCCCGGTCTGAGCATCGACCTCTCTCACGACGCCACCAGGACGGCGATCGTCGTGAAGACGACGTATACCACGCTGATGATTCCGTTCATGGTCATGAAGGCCACGCCCACCTTCTCCAGGTCGGCCCGCCGCATGATCCAATTCTCGTAGAACAAGAGCACTGCGCACGCGGCCACTCCCACGTAATACGCGGCCCCTGCTGCCACCTCGAGCCCGGTTAGCGCAAGAAGCGCGATCGCGACCAGATGGAGGAGCCGCGTTGCCCAGAGACCAACACCCGGGCCGAGATCGGCCGGAATGGAGTGGAGGCCCGCAGCGCGGTCGAAGGTCACGTCCATGAACGCGTAGATGACATCGAAGCCGGCGATCCACGCGGCCACAGCCCCGCCCAGGAGGAAAGGAGCCCACGTGACCTCACCCGTCACCGCCACCCACGCCCCGACCGGGCCCAACCCGATGGTGGCGCCGAGAAAGAGATGGCACAGCCACGTCCAGCGCTTGGTGAGCGGGTAGATCAAGAAGGCCGCCACCGGGATGGGCCATAGGTAGCGCGTCACCACCGGCAGGTTGAAGGTCGCCACGATCAGCACCGCCAGCGAAACGAGGGAGAACACCCAGGCCTCGATACCCGAGAGTCGCCCCGAGGGGAGTTCCCGGGAGGCGGTCCGTGGGTTCAACGCGTCAAGCCCGGCGTCGAGCAGCCGATTCAAGGCCATGGCCAGACTGCGGGCGGAGACCATCGCAACTGTGATCCAGAACATCGTCCAGAAGCCGGGGATGCGCATCTCCGCCAGGAACGCCGCCGAGTAGGCGAACGGCAGCGCGAAAATCGAGTGCTCGAACTTCACGAGCCTCACGAAGAGCAGCGCGTAGGCCGGCCAGGCGTTCGTGCGTGTGCGAGACGCGCTCACGTCAGCCATAGCACCGGGCATCCTGCTGCGTCCCGGTCACGTCAGCGTCCCGGTCACGTCAGCGTCCCATCCCTCCGGTTGGCCGATCGGATGTCCTGACGCCGCGGCCGGACCGACCGGCGGCCCGCATTGCGCCAACATCGCCCAGCCCGAGTTCTGCCCACATGGCGTCCACCCGGGCTACCACATCGGCCGCCATGACTATGTCCGGCGGCCACTCGCGCGGGTGGCCTTCGCTGGCCGACTTGGTGGTGGCGTCGATGCCAACCTTGGCCCCCCAATTGGCGGTAGGAGAGGAGTGGTCGAGGGCGTCCAGTGGTCCCTCCGCGATCACCATGTCTCTCTTCGGATCCACGTTATTGAATACCCGCCACGCCACCTGGCTGTGGTCGTGCACGTCGACCTCGGCGTCGACCACGATGACGCACTTGGTGAATTGCATCTGCCCCGCGCCCCACACGGCGTACATGACTTTGCGCGCGTGCATCGGGTAGGCCTTGCGCACGGAGAGTATGGCGCAATTGTGAAAGACGCCCTCCATGGGCAGGTCCATGTCCACCACCTCGGGCAGCGTCAGCCGCAGGAGCGGAAGGAAGAGCCGCTCAGTAGCCTTCGCGATGAAACAATCTTCCATCGGCGGCGAGCCCACGATGGTCGTGGAATAGATAGGGTCGGTGCGGTGCGTCAAAGCCGTGACGTGGAACACCGGGTATTCGTCGGCCAGGGAGTAGTAGCCCGTGTGGTCGCCGAACGGGCCCTCCGTGCGGCGCTCGTGGAGATCGACGTAACCTTCCAAGACGATCTCCGCATGGGCCGGGACCTCGATATCCACGGTCACGCAGCGAGCCATCTCCACGGGTTCGCCCCTCAAGAAGCCCGCGAACATCATTTCATCCACCATGCCGGGAAGTGGCGCGGTAGCCGCGTAGGTGACCGCCGGATCCGTCCCGATAGCGACGGCCGCCTCCAGACGATCGGACCCACGCTGCGCCGCCTCTCGAAAATGGTCGGCGGCGTCCTTGTGCAGGTGCCAATGCATACCGGTGGTGTTCCGGTCGAACACTTGGAGCCGGTACATACCCGTATTGCGCACCCCTGTTCGTGGGTCGCGCGTGAACACCAAGGGCAACGTGACAAAGCGGCCCGCGTCCAAGGGCCAACACTGAAGCACGGGCAGCAGGCCGAGGTCTACCTCGTCACCGCGCAGCACCACGTCCTGGCACGATGCCTTCTTCACCCTCTTTGGAGCGAACGACGCAAGGTCGCGCAGCCGTCCCAGGGCTTTGACCTTCTCCAGTACGCCCTCGGGCATATCCAGATCGAAGAGGGCACGGACCCGCTCGCCCAGCGCGTCGTATGAAGGCGTGCGCAACGCCAGATGTATGCGCTCGTGCGTGCCGAACTGGTTGATAACCACCGGCATAGACGAACCTCTGACGTTACGGAAGAGGAGAGCCGGTCCACCCGCCTTTACCACCCGGTCGGCGATCTCTGTGATCTCGAGCACCGGGTCGACGGGGTGATCGATCACCGCAAGCTCGCCATGTTCTCGAAGAACCGTGATGAAATCACGGAGATCCTTCATGCTCGGCACCGTCTCCTGGGTCGGGGAGTCGCGGGCGCGGCGCGCGGCGCCGCTGACGTCACCGCGGACGCTGCGACAGGTAGAACGATACCACCATCAGCTCGGTGGACAGATCGACCTGACGGATGTACACGCCTTCAACGGGCGTGATGCGCACGGGGGCGAAGTTGAGGATACCCTTCACGCCACCCTCGATCGCCTTGTCCGCTACGGACTGGGCCGCCTCGGCCGGCACTGTAATGATCGCGATGTGCACATTGTTCTCGCGGAAGAAGGAGGTCAACTCGCGCTCGGAACGGATGACCAATCCGTCGACTGCCGTCCCCACCACGTAACGCGAACTGTCGAAGATGCCGGCGAGTCGGAACCCTTCCTCGCCGAAGGCCCGGTAGCGCGCGAGGGCCTGGCCCAACTTGCCCGCGCCGCAGATGGCGACGTTCCAGTCCCCGTCGAGTCCCAGGCACTTCGAAAGTTCACCGATCAGATACTTCACCTCGTATCCGACTCCGCGTACACCGAACTCGCCGAAGTAGCTAAAGTCTTTCCTGATCTGGGCAGCATTCGCGTTCAGCCTCTCCGCCAACTCTTTGGAAGAGACCTTTGGCACTCCGTCACGCTCGAGCCGATGAAGCACTCGGAGATAGCGGGCGAGGCGCGGCACCGTGGCCTGAGGCACTTTGGACTTGTCCACATAATCAACCATGCTGCCGCCCGTTCATGCGAGTCCCCCAATGACTTCGGCCGCCGCCTCTACAGTGCGTGTGATGTCTTCCTCCGTATGGGCGGTGGACAAGAAGGCCGCCTCGAACTGGCTGGGCGCCAGATACACTCCGCGTTCCAGCATACCCCGGAAGAAGGCGCCAAAGCGATCGGTATCGCTGCTCTTTGCCGAGGGGAAGTCCACGACCGCCCTATCGGTGAAGAACGCGGTGAGCATGGCCCCTATCCTCTGGATGCGGGCCGGTACTCCGGCGGCGGCCGCGGCCGCGATCAGACCCACCTCCAGCTGTAGGCCCCGCGCCTCCAACACCTCATAGGCATTCCCACCCTTGAGCACATCGAGAGTGGCGATGCCCGCAGCCATGGCCAGCGGATTTCCGGACAGGGTACCTGCCTGGTAGATCGGTCCGGCCGGCGCGACCTTCTGCATGATCTCGGCCTTCCCTCCGAAGGCCCCCACTGGGAGCCCGCCGCCGATGACCTTGCCCAATGTGGTCATGTCCGGAATGACCCCGAAGCGCTCCTGAGCCCCCCCGTAGGCTACGCGGAACCCGGTCATCACCTCGTCGAAGATGAGCACCGCTCCGTACCGGTCCGTGACTGCACGAAGGCCCTCCAGGAACCCCGGTATGGGAGGCACTACTCCCATGTTACCGGCCACCGGCTCCACGATGACCGCTGCGATCTGCTCTCCCACGCGCGCGAACACGCCCTCCGCGGCTTCGAGGTCGTTGAACTCGACGGTCAGGGTGTCCCTCGCAGTGCCTTGAGTGACGCCCGGGCTGTCGGGCAGGCCGAAGGTGGCTACACCCGAGCCCGCGCTCACCAGGAGAGAGTCGCCGTGGCCGTGGTAGCACCCCACGAACTTCAGGATCAGGTCGCGCCCGGTATGCCCCCGGGCCACGCGTAGCGCGCTCATGGTAGCTTCGGTGCCCGAGTTGGTCATGCGCACCATGTCTACCGACGGAACGGCTTCCACCAGGCGCCGCGCCATCTCGACCTCGAGGGCCGAGGGAGTGCCGAAGCTGGTGCCCTTCGCGAGCGCCGTTTCCAGCGCGCCCACCACTGCGGGGTGGAGGTGGCCCAAAATCATCGGCCCCCACGAACCGACGAAATCGATGTACTCGTTCCCGTCGACGTCCCACATGCGCGAGCCACCGGCGTGGTCCATGAACACCGGTTCACGGCCTACCGCTCTCATCGCCCGCACCGGGCTGTTCACGCCGCCGGGCAGGTACTCCTTAGCTTCTGCGTTCAGCAAGCTGCTTTTCTCGTATCTCACCCGGATCGAACTCCCATCCCCATGGTACGGACGAACGACATCGGCGCCGAGCGCGGCGCCTCGTATCGAGCGCCGCTTCGTGAAATCTACCACAGGTCTTGTGAAAGCTTAAGCAAAGCAATCCGCTTTGTGTTGCGGAAGGGTCACTGGTACCGCTCTTGACCGTCAGACGGGCGCGACCGGCCTATCGAGGTCTGGATGCAGTGGAGGCCGGAGAAAGAGAATTGTCTACCCTTACGAACTGCGACGCGGAGAACTTGATGTTACCCGCCACATCGCGCACCTGCGCTTCCACTTTGTAGAGACCGTCGGGCACGAGAAGAGTGTTCCACGACTCAACGTATGTGTTCTCCTGCTCCGCACTAGTCCGCACCGAGCCGATCAGACTGCCCACTGCATTCCAAGCGCCACCCGCCCGCTCATAGTAGAAGAAGGAAACGGAGCCGACGCCCGAGACCGCATCGGTGGCGGTAGCCGCGAGGTCGACGACAGCCCCGACCGGCGCGGGCGATCCCACGTCCCCGAGTGGCGTCGTCATGACCGGAGCTGCGACGTTGGTGTCCACTTTGAACAGTTGTGCGCTCACGGTCTCCGCGTCCTGCGTCGGATCTCTCGAGAGGAAGTACAGCGTGTTCTCCCCTGAAGGCGCTGTGAAGGTTTGGGCGTAGAGGCTCGCCGGAGGGTTCACCCCCCAATCGTACGTGGCAGGGACGGGGGCTTCAGGATCGACCGCCGTGAGCGTCACAGTCGGGGCTGATCCTTTGAACCATCCCGACCCGCCGTTAGGAGCGATAGGGCTGGTGGAAAAGGACACGGGGTTCTGCCGGCGTAACCCGGCCGCTTCCGGCCGTCCGCGGGAGGCCGTGGAATCGTCTGCGCTGAGAACGGCCGGCGCGGACGCGACGAAGACCATGGAAAGCACCCCGAACGTGAGAGCGGCGAGGCACGCGAAAACAATGATTCGCGGCGGTATCCTCATTGTTGCCGCCTTCTTCTCATTCCGCATTCGTGGTGGTTGTCGACGCGCCCGCGCCGATGGCAGTGGTAGCGGTGGTCGATCCAGTCGCGCCCACGGCCGTCGTGGTGGTGGTCGATTCGGGCGCCGTCGTAGTGGGGGGCCGCGACCGCAGTTCCTTCAACAGCGCCCTCGCCTCCGGGTAGTCTGGATTCTCCACGAGTGCTTTCTCCAACTGCAGCGCGGCGTTGTCGGGCTGCCCCACCTCGGTCAATAGACGCGCCAGAGCGTACCTGATCTGGTCGAAATGGACGCCCATCGGCTGCGCTTCGATCACATCGAAGTAGAGTTCGATGGCCTTGTCGGGCTCCCCAAGGTCCGCCAACGTCTGGGCCAAGGCGACCCGAGCGGCGGTGAAGTCACCATTCAATTCGAGGGATTCTTCGAACTCGGTGGTCGCCTGCTCCAGATCGCCCAGGCGACGATGGATGTTCCCGATCCGATAATGGGCCTCGAAGTCGCGAGAGTCCTGGCTGAGGATATCTCGGTATGCTGTCAGCGCGGCTCCGAGATCGCCCGCACGCTCCTCGACGGCGGCCAGCAGATACCGCGCAGCGATGTCCGCGGGGTTGGTTGCGATGTGTGCCACGAGCTTGGAGCGGGCCCCGTCCAGGTCGCCTCGAAGAAGTTCTGAGGTGCCCGGGATGGCCGCCTCCACTGTGGAACCCGTGACGCCGAGTGAAGTCGTCGTCGACGTGCCCGTCTGCGGTTCGCGTAGAAGGAGCACGGCTACGGCCGCGGCGCCCGCAACAACGAGACACAGCCCTATCAGAAGGAGAGAACGTCGCGAGAACAAGCTACCCGGCCTTTCTCGCTGCGGGGAAACCTCTATCCTTCGATCGAATGGCTGCCGACAGCCTCGGACTGTGACCTTCGCACTTCATCTCGCGTCACAGTATCGCACAGCCGCTAACGGTCTCTCCCGTCTGTTATGATGCGGGAAGAACTCGGGCACGGCCCCCGCCATGCACCGGTGCGCCCCGCAGTACAAAGAGGAGTGAGTGTACATGGCACGTAAGGATAAGGACTTCCTGGGCCTCGAGGTCGTCAGTCTCGAGGACGCGTCGGTCGTAGGTGAGGTCGATGCCCTGCTCATCGACGACAGCGCCACAGTGGCCGGATTGGTCATCGATCTCGGCGTCTACGAGGCCAAGGTACTGGCTTTCTCCGACATTCTCAGTATCGGTGAAGATGCGGTGATGATCGGAGCAGCCGCGGCCGTGAAGCCGATCTCGCAGGACGCCGCCCTCGAGGAAGTGGCCGAGCTTGACGTGCATGTGTCGGACACCCTGGTCATGACCGACAAGGGTGACCTCGTTGGCATCGTGGGTGACTACTACGTAGACCCGAGTACGGGTGCGATCAAGGGGCTCGAGATCCTTCCTGAGGACTCCGAAGAGGGTTCGGACCAGGCTTATCTTGTCCCCTCGTCAGAGGTGATCAGGATAGGCTCCGAACTGGTGATGCTGAAGGCGGGCTTCGAGGGCAGGACAGTCTCCTCGCCGGACGCCCTCTGACGGCGAGCCCATCCGGAGACTCCGGCGGCCCACGCACTATCGGGACCATCACGACATGAACACCCTCGTGCTCGCTATCGCCGGGGTCCTCGTTCTTGCGGGTTTGGTCCTGATCGTGCTCTCGTTCCTGGTCGGCCGTGCCCGCACGGCGGCAGACGCATCCGAGGCGGGGAGCGCCCCCGCGGGGGTAGCGAAAGAGGACGGGGCCTTTATCGACGAGCCCCTTGCTACCGATCTCGCGACGCAGCTCGCCGGTCGTAGGAAACCCAGCTCCGCTCCTTCCGCATCGTCCACCGACCCCTCGCCCGAGTCGCCGGTCGCGACAGATGCGGAGGGCGAAGCAACCGACATCCCGCTCGAGACAGACCCCGGATCTCAAGACGATGTAGCAGAAGCCCCCGCCTCGACCGTCGCCCCGGTTCCCGAGCCGACGACGCGCACCGAATCGGCCGATCAGGTAGGCTTCGATTTTCAGGTGCGCCTGGGGCTCGAGCCTCTTGCGAACGCGCTGGGCGAAGACGGCGTCGCCCATTTCAACAAGGCTCTCACTCACGCTGACGGTGGAGAGGCGAAGTTGAGACTCTACGTGGAGATCGCTTCTGACAGTGGCCAACAACAGACGACCGATATTGGGAGAGCATCACGTGTGCAGGTGACCTCCTACACCGACAATCCGGTGCTGCTCAAGCACCTGAAGCGCACGCTATCGGAGATATTAGAGTGGACCGACGTCGGTGCCACCGATGGAGCGTCCGGATCAGAGAAGGAGAGTGACTAATATGGCGAGGATCGATACCGACCTTCTCGGCCTGCAGATCATCGCGCTCGATAGCGCGACGGTCGTGGGCGAGGTCGACGGGCTGCTCATCGACGACGCCGGGATGAAGGTGGCCGGGTTCCTGGTGGACACGGGGCTCTACGAGGCTTCGACACTACCGTTCGAGTCGGCATACGCCGTCGGCTCGGATGCGATTATCGTCGAATCGGCCGACAAGATCACCGAGATTTCCGCCAACCCAACCCTCGAGACCTTGGCGGAGAAGGACGTGGCCATCTCGGAAGCCAAGGCCATCACCCGTTCCGGCCGCGGCGTGGGCATCATCGGCGACTTCTTCGTGAACACTGAGACGGGCGATGTCGTGGGGATGGAGTTCATTGCCGCCGACCAGACGGTCTATCCGCGAAGCACCGCCGTGATTCCAGCGTCGGTAATCGTGCGGCTGGGCAGGGACATGGTGGTCCTGGAAGACGACTACGACAAGCACCTCATGAAAGACGAGACCTCCTTGGAGAGGATCGTCCGACCCGCGGCGACGGACACGACCACGGACACCGCCGCCGAAGCGCCGGCGAGCGCAACTGAAGCGTCTACCGAAGCACCCGCCGCAGAAACGGTGCCGGTCGAGGGAGCAGCCGAAGCGACCCCAGCCGACTCACCGATGGAGACCGCGAGTGGTGCGTCCCCAGACGAGGTCGCGCCTGAGCCAACGGAGCCCGAGCCGACCGAGCCTGAGACTACGGAGCCCGAGATGGCTGAGCCCGAACCAGCCGAAGCTGAGACCACGGAGCCCGAGACTACCGCGGCCAACGTGGAACCGATCGCGACCGCTACTCCGCTTGCGCCGTCCGAGGATGACTTCACTTCTCAGCAGAAGCACTTTCTCATCGGCAAGCGCGCCTTGCGCCGCATCGAGAGCCCGGCGGGGGAGGTCATCGCCGAAGAGGGTGACATCGTCACCTTCGTGATGATCGAGACGGCCAAGAGCTGCGATCAACTGCTGATCCTATCCCTGAACGTCGAATAGGGAGGGGCGCCCTGGGCCGAGCTGGGTCCACTCCTGGCCGCAGGGCGAGGTTCACTCTAGAACGGCGCGGTAGACCTCGAGGGTCTCGGCTGCCGCCCTCTCCCAACTGAAGATCGCCGACTGACGGAGCCCCTCACGGCGGAGATTGCCGTTGAGTTCCGGCTCCGTGAGGAGGCGACGAACGCAGTCGACGAGCTGCTCCGACGAGGTGGGGTTGAACATCATGGCGGCGCGCCCCATCACCTCCGGCAGCGCCGAGGAGTTGGACACTACGCAAGGAGTCCCGCACGCCATGGACTCCAACGGCGGCAGGCCGAATCCTTCGTAGAGCGAGGGAAAAACGAACACCTTGGCCGCCGAGTAGACGGCCGCCAGGTCGACGTCGCGGATGAACCCGGGGAACACGACGCGATCCTTCAGTCCGCGGCGTTCCACTTCGCGCACGATCTTACGGAACTCACCTTCCTGCGCCCCGGCCATGGCCAAAGCCAACGGGCTTTCCAGCGCTTCCTCGACCGCCGCCCAACTCGAGACCAGGAACTCCAAGTTCTTGTTCGGACGAAAATCGCCCACCCACAGCCCGAAGCGTTCCGGGAGTCCATAGCGCCGACGTACCGCCTCGAGTTCCCCCTCATCCTCTACCGGTCGGAATTGACCCGACACACCGTTGTAAATCACACGCACCCGCGATGCTTCGACCCCGGTAAAGGCGGTGAGCGTCGAGAGCGATATCTGAGACACCGTGATAATGAACCGAGCGGCTTTCAAAGTGCGATCCAGTTGGCGCCGGTAGCGTACCCGCGCAGCGGGATTGCGCACCGTGCGGGGATAGATGAGGGGTATGACGTCGTGGATCGTCGCCACCACGGGCACGTTGACGGGGACGGGGGCGTAGTGGCTGGGAACGTGTAACAAGTCGACGCCGCTCCCCTCCACTATGCGCGCGAAGACGGCACGCCCTGAGTGGGAACGGGGATCGACGTTCGCGGACACGAGGGAGAACCGCTTACCTGCCGGGACCGACTCTCGCTTCTGATCGGGGCAGAACACGACCATCTCGACGCCGTCGCTCGCAGTCTCCTCTTTCCCGAACTGCTCGAGGAGATTGCGTGAGTACGTGCCTATACCGCTCCAGTCGATCGTTCGAGCGTCGAATCCGATGCGCAATCGTCGCCTCGCAGGAATAGTGTCCGCCGGTGCCGGTGCCGGTACCGGTACCGGTACCTTCGCCGGGATTCTATCAGACGCCGCCCGGCGTCCGACGCTCTTGCCCCACCGTGATTCCCGGCGTCCGGGAGGCGTCGGGCGCCTCCCGCGTCTCGTGCGTTTGGGGCGTCATGGGGGCTTCGGCTATCTGATCGCGGATCGAGGCCCGGAACGGAACCACCATGCCGAGCGCCTGCTGGGGAACATCGTCACTGCCCCGGCGCACCCAGTCGATCACACCCGAGCGCGCTAAGTCGCACAGGATGCTGAGCGTCTCGGTGGGAGAGAACGGAGATGTCGCCGCCACTTCCATCGGGCTCTTCTGCCCGTCGACGTGCGCCACCACCTGCACCTTTCTGTACGGGAGGTTTCGAAGCGTATCCCTGTCGTCGCCGTTGTCCGACACCCACAGCAGCGTGCCCCCCGGGCCGAGGATCTTGCGAAGCCTCTCGAGTTCGTCGATGGCTGAAGTGAGCTCCATCAGAATGTCCGTGATCGGGAACATCATGGTGGTCTGTGACACTGCTCCGAGATGCATCTCAAAGGTCCCGTTCGACTCGTTCTCTGCGGCGAAGAGCAGCGATTGCATGGTGAGACGCCGCAGCATCTGCTCCATGTCGATCTTGCTCAGATAGCCCTGCTCGATCAGGAGCTGGCCTAGGCGCTTGCCGTGGGTGGTGCTCTCGGTGAGCAGACGCTGTTTCTCCACCGAGTTGATGCGGCCCAAGGAGGCCAACAGATCGCCCAGTTGCCACACCCGACCGCTGTCGGTGAGTCCGCTCAGTGCGCCATCGTTCAAGTAGACCGTGATCACTCGTTGGCCAGGGAAGACCAACCGAATAGAACCCATCTTTTTGAAGAGGGCGGCTACCTGCAGCAGCTCGGCCAGACGAAGCGTCGCAAGTGATCCAGACGCAGACATGATCTTTGGTGCTCTCCCGTTTCGCCCGTGACCAGTGGTTGAGACGCCGGTGTTGTCTCAAGGAACCCATCGGCAACGCTCACGATCGCCTTGAGCAGGCGGGAATTTTCCGTACGCCCCTCGCGCGGGCACGATATAGCCTCTTCAAGGGGCGGAAAACTAGATTTGCATCCTATGCTGTTACCGAATATAGTACGAGAGTGTAGTCTTCTACTGAAAGAGGAATCGAGAACCGAGATGTCAGACGGGGCGGCGCCGCGACAGGTTAGCGTGACAAACAGCGTGCCCATTATGCTATTCCGCAAGGCTGAAGCGGTCCTCGAGACCAACAAGGTCCAAATCACAAGAGACTGGCTCGCGCGCATCATCGCGCGCATCGACGACTTGGTCGCCCTGGAGCAGTTCCCT
>JBBRDB010000012.1:0-28250 GCA_038204345.1 Thermoleophilia bacterium
GCGCCGCGATCTACACGATCGGCGGCGACCCGCATGCGATCTACGAACGAATCGGCATCCGGATGAACGTAGATGCCTGTTGCCTCTGACCTCGCGTCGTCGACATACACCTCGAAGCTGGAGAGCCTCGGAACGTTCGCCTTCACGTAGTCGACCATATCCGTGATGGCATCGACCCACTCTTCGAACCGGCCTTCGGGAAGCGAGTAGGTGCCCACGAATGTGATGCTGCCAGCCATGGCCGTTCCTCCTCAAGCGATTGTCGTGTTCCCCGACGTGTTCCCCGGTGAAGGACGATCCCACTCCCGACACGCCGGTGTGAGCTCAAGGGGATCGAGGGCGCCCCTCGCGGACCGGTCGGGCGGCCGTTCGCGCAGGTAGTTCGACTGCGCTGACGATCTATGATGCGTACGCCGCCGGCGTCAAGCCTTGGATCTGGGGTCCCAACATGCCGGGTGCATGTCCCAAGGGTCTCTTAGTGACGTTTCCGGTTTTGTTCGCTTTCAACGCCGCACTCGCACTCCTTGGCTTTCATCTCCTGCCGCTGAGGCTCCCTTCCTTCCATTGCCGCACAACAGGTGGTTCCAGAACCCCGGGGAAAGGGTAGGCCCCGTCCGATCAGAGGTGACCTCGCGTGCTGGAAGAAGGGTGAGATTATTTATGAATGAGAACAAGCAGATGAGCATGAGTTGGCGTCGTTTCGCCGCCACGATCGCGACCTCGACCCTTATCATGTTTTTCCTGATGTATCAGCTGGTATATGCGCTCGACCACGTGACCTTCAGCGTGAACCGACTGATCTCGTCGTTGGTGATGGCGGGCGTCATGACCGTCGTGATGCTCGCTTTCATGTGGTCGATGTTCGAAGGAAAACGCGCCAAGATAGCGGTCCTCGTAGTGGCCGCGCTTGTGGGAGTCGCCTTGCTCTCGGTCAACCGGAGCCAGGCCGTTATCAGCGATGTCTCGTTCATGAAATCAATGATCCCCCACCACTCCATCGCCATCAACAGTTCCCGCAAAGCGAGCATCAGCGACCCGCGCGTTCGTGAGCTGGCAGACGGGATTATCAAGGCTCAGGTCCTCGAGATCGCGGAGATGAAGCTGCTCATTGAGGATATTGAGCAAAATGGCGAACGAAGCACGATCGAGGTCCAGCCTCGCTCTACGGAAATCACTCCTGACATGGAGGAAGAGATCAGGAAAGCAGTGGAGTGACCACGCACGCCGGCGCGCCGAAGCGCTCGGCGCGTCGCGATAAGCTTAGGCGCGCAGCTGAAGCGCCGGGGCGTTGGCCACAGTAAGAGGAGGTTCGCGTGATTGTTCGTCCAGAAACCAATCGGGATTTCGATGGCATCCGCGAGGTCAACATCGTCGCATTCCAGGGTCACCCCTACAGTCAGCAGACAGAGCACCTCATTGTGGAGGCGCTACGGGCGGCCGACGCATTGGAGTTGTCGCTCGTCGCTGAGCTTGAAGGTGAGGTAGTGGGCCATATCGCATTCTCAGCCGCAGATATCGGCGGCTCGTCTACGGGCTGGTTTCTGCTCGGTCCGGTTGCGGTCCGGCCGGCCCGCCAAGGTGAGGGGATTGGACGCGCGTTGGTCGAAACCGGTCTCGAGGCGCTCCGCGCTCGAGGAGCCCGCGGGTGTGCCCTGGTCGGAGATCCAGCCTTCTACGGCCGTTTCGGATTCAGGCAGTATCCGGGAGTTGTCTGGCCAGGCGTGCCGGACGAGAATGTGCTCTGCCTCTTGATGTCCGGTGAGATGCCCGCGGGCGAGGTGGCGCATCATCCTGCATTTCTGGCTGGGACGTAGGCCGGCTATTACGCCGTGCGGGCGCGCCTGGCAAGCGCATCGAGCAGAACGCCAGAAGGTAGACTGAACACAGGGCGCATGGGCGGTCTGCTCATGCGCAACACGTCGGATGGCGTACAGCGACCGCGAGGGAGTGTAAGCGCCTGTGGATCTGAGCAGACGCTCGATCGCACTCTGTGTCGAAGGGACGCAGGCAGAGTGCCAAGGCCGGGTCGACGACGCACGTCGACTCTATCGCCGGTCTTGGGATGAGGCGGTCGATGACTACGACCGAACCGTCGCGGCCCACTACATCGCTCACCTGGAGACCGATCCCGCGGAGCAGTTGCGCTGGAATCAAGTCGCGCTCGACCACGCCGGATCTGCTGAGGAGACTTCAGTCGCCCCGTTCATAGGTTCGCTCTACGTCAACTTGGGGCGATCGTTCGAAATCATCGGCGACACAACTCAGGCACGGCACCACTACGTCCTCGCCGCGGAGCACAGCGTCGTTCACCAGCCGGAATGAATGGGTCGAAGGTCGTCCATCTAACAAGCGCTTCGCCCCGATGCGCAGAAGCGCGCTGCCGCTCTGCGGTGCGATGAAGCGCCGGACGTTGGACGGACCTGGGGCGCGCTTGGTCGATTCCCCCTGGTGGCGTTTCGTGTCTGGGCCTTCTCAGCTCACGGCTTTCTTCACCAGTGCGCTGATCCTCGCCTCTTCCTCGGGGGTAATCTCAGTCAGCGCAAAGGCCACGGGCCACATGTGACCCTCGTCGAGGTTCGCTTCGTGCTGGAAGCCAAAAGTCGCATACCTCGTCTTGAACTTCTGCGCGCTTTGGAAGAAGCAGACGACCTTGCCGTCCTTGGCGTACGCGGGCATCCCGTACCAGAGTCTCGGTGAGAGGGCGGGCGCGTTGGCTTTCATGATCGCATGGAGTCGCTCGGCTATGGCGCGATCCGATCCCGACATTGAAGTGATGTTCGCAAGTACGTCGCCCTCGCCGTCGGCCTTCTTCGCAGCCGGCTTCGCGGCCTTCTTCGTCGTTTCTTTGCTCGCCTTGTTCTCAGCCATAGAGACTCCCACCTCCTGTGCTTATCCTTGGCGGCTCCGAGTCCGGTTGCTGCGCGGACCCACGATTGGCGTCGCGGTGGGCCATGAGTTTGTAGTGGTCCCCGCGCTCATCGGTGGCCAAACCACTACACGCTAGAGCCTCACGGCACTGGCGGCCACCCGACAAGCGCATCGAGAGGACGCCGTGAGCTAGACTTGTCCCAGTGAGGGTGGGCGCCGCTCATGCGCATCACCTCTGTGGCCCGACGAGGGGCGCTCGTGGGGGCGTGACGATCCTGCGGTGGCCTTAGCTCGATCCGGGGATCCGATCGAAAGGACTGGAGAGTTGAGAAAGCTGATCGTGAGCACCTCCTTGACCCTGGACGGGGTGATGCAGGCCCCGGGCGGACCTGGAGAGGACGACAGTGGCGGCTTCGCGTTCGGTGGCTGGTCGGTGAACTATTGGGACGAGCAGATGCCACCAAGTACGAACTGTGGGCTACCGACGGACGCCGGGCGAAAGCTGGGCGGCGACCGGGAATTGAATGGATCCGGTCTGTGCTCGCGTGACGTCGACCCGACGGGTTGGCGGACGGCACTCGCCTCGGCTGAGTTCATGTAGATGCAGATCCGGGGAGGCATGAAATGACGACGTTGCTGTGGCAACCATCGCCCGAGCAAATTGCCGCCGCCAACATGACCCGTTTCATGTCCTTCGTGAACGAGCGTCACCAGACGGACTTTGCCTCCTACGATGCCCTCTACCGTTGGTCGGTCACCGACATCCCCGCTTTCTGGGCGGCCGCCTGGGACTTCCTCGAGATCCAGGCGTCCATCCCCTTCACGACGCCGGTCGAGGACCTCTCGGTGTTCCCAGGCACGCACTGGTTCCCCGGCGCCCGGCTCAACTTCGCCGAGAACCTGCTGCGCTTCCGTGACGACCGCACGGCCTTCGTCTTCGTGGGCGAGACTGCGGCGCCGCGGCGCATGAGCTACAAGGAGCTTTACCAGACGGTGTCACGCGTGGTTGGGGCCCTGCGCGCCTCCGGGGTGGGCGTGGGCGACCGGGTGGCCGCCTATATGCCCAACATGATCGAAACGGCCGTGGGTATGCTGGCCACTACGGCCATCGGCGCCCTCTGGTCGAGCTGCGCCACCGATATCGGCCCGGCCGCCGCCGCCGATCGTCTGGGTCAGATCGAGCCCAAGGTGCTCTTCGCGGTGGATGCCTACCGCTACAAAGACCGCGTCTTCGACTGCCGGGAGAACACGGCCGAGGTGGTAGCGCAGATCCCCAGCATCGAGCGGGTGGTGGTGAGCCACTACGCCGGTGACCCGGGCACCGACCTCTCCCTCATCCGGGGCGCCGTCTCCTGGGACGATTTCTTGGCCGCGGAGTCCGGCGGGGACATCGCCTTCGAACAGCTCCCCTTCGACCACCCCGCCGTTGTCATGTTCTCCTCGGGCACCACGGGCAAGCCCAAGTGCCTGGTGCAGAGCGGGGGCGGTATCCTCCTCAACCAGCGCAAAGAGCTGGTGCTCCACGCCGACCTCGGTCGGGACGACACCATCTTCTACGTCACCACGGCCAGCTGGATGATGTGGAACTGGTTGATCTCCGCCCTCGGCGTCGGCGCTACCATCGTGCTCTTCGACGGCAACCCGGCCTACCCCGACACCGGCGCTCTCTGGCGACTGATCGCCGAACTGCGCGTGACCATCTTCGGCACCAGCGCAAGCTACCTCGGCCTTCTGAAGAGCCAGGGCTACCGGCCCAAGGACGAGGCGGACCTCTCCGCCCTCCGCGAGATCCTGCAGACAGGCTCGGCCCTCTCTTCCGAGGGCTTCGCCTACGTCTACGACGCCGTGAAGGCCGATCACCACTTCAACTCCATCTCCGGCGGCACCGACATCAACGGCTGCTTCGCCCTCGGGAGCCCCACCCAGCCGGTCTACGCCGGCCAGCTCCAGGGTCCGGGCCTCGGCATGAAGATCGAGTGCTATGACCCGGCCGGGCGGCCCCTCCGCGACCAGGAGGGAGAGCTGGTGTGCGAAGCCCCGGCGCCCTCCATGCCCCTCTACTTCTGGGACGACCCCGAAGGGAAGAAGTACCGCGAGGCCTACTTCGACGTCTTTCCCGGGGTGTGGCGTCACGGGGACTACGTCAGGTTCGATTCTAAGACCGGCGGCATAACCTTCTTCGGTCGCTCGGACGCGGTGCTCAAACCCTCAGGCGTGCGCATCGGCACCGCCGAGATCTACAACCAGGTGGAGAAGCTGTCCCAGGTGGCCGACTCCTTGGCCATCGGCCAAGACCGGCAGGGCGACCAGCGCATCCTCCTCTTCGTGAAGCTCGCTCCGGGTGAGGAACTCACCGAGGGACTCAAGGCCTCCGTCGTGAAGACCATCCGCGAGAACGCTTCGCCCCGTCACGTGCCCTCCATGATCATCGCCGTGCCCGACATCCCCTACACCCTGAACGGCAAGAAGGTGGAGACGGCGGTGACCAACCTGATGCACGGGCGGCCGGTCACCAACAGAGATGCCCTTGTGAACCCGGAGTCGCTGGACTTCTATGAAGCGTTGGCTCGGGAGCTTCAGGCCGGCTGATCGAACCGCACGCCTATCTCGCCGCGGCCGGTCATGCACGCTCGACGAGCGACATGATGTCTGGGAACCCCCGACACGGAGGAAGCATGAAGACATGAAGACGCTCGTCGTGTTCGGCGCTGCTCCGATCTTCCAGGAGACCCCGGAGTGCGGTCTGTCGTGCGCGGCCCTCTTGTGCGCGATCAGGCTTCGGCCAGGAGTTTGAGGTTCTCGAGGCTGTGCCGGAAGTCGCGGCTCTGCATCTTCTCCACGACGAGACGGTCGGCCACCTTGCCCAGGACACTGCCCGGGAGGCGCCAGTCCGTGCTCCCGTCAGGATTGTGACGCTCCTCGATCGTCTCGTCGGTCTCATGCATGCGGATACCCAGCATGTGGAGGTCGAACTCGACTTTGGTTCCCGGGCCCCCGTCTCCTTCGATGCGGTCGGGCTCGCGCATCCCTACCCAGAGCGGGCCGGCCGACTTGCCGGGCGGCGAGGGCGATGAGAGGGGGGTGCCGGAGGTCCGCCGCCGGCGCAACATGGCGCCGGCTCCTTCGGCGGCAATCCGGCAGGGGGCCTATTCCTCCAGGTGGGCCTTGATCTGAATATCAACACCGGTCAGGGCATTGGACACCGGGCAGCCGTTCTTAGCCGCAACAGCCGCCTCTTCGAAGGCCGTGGCATCGATCCCGGGGACCCAACCACGCACGTTGAGCTCCATGGTGGTGATCCGCAATCCCACGTCAAGGAGGTCGAGAGTCGCGGTCGCAGTCACCTTCAAGCGGTCAGGTGGGGTTCCCGCCTCCGCCAGGTCGTTAGAGAACGCCATAGAGAAGCAAGAAGCGTGAGCGGCGGCTATCAGTTCTTCGGGGCTGGTCAGGCCGTCGGACCGTTCAGTCCGCGACGCCCACGTAACGGGAAACTCGGGGAAGGCTCCGCTTGCGACGGTGACCATCCCCCGTCCATGGGCCAGATCGCCCTTCCACTCGATCTCGGCTCGTCGTTCAGCCATGGCCATGATTTGGCTCCTCTCTCCTAGATCTCGAACTCGCGATACGTCTTGTAGGCTTCCATGAAAGTGGGGAATCCACACGTGGGGATGAGCAGAAGTAGGGAATGAGAGATCTCCGCGTCCGACGCACCCGACTCTCTCGCCGCCTGGACGTGGGTCTCCAGTGCACGCAGGTGGCCGCTGGCGCCCGATATCGCGACCTTCATGAGTGCGCGTGTCTTCTCGTCGAGCGGTCCTCCATTGAGGTGGACCTCTTTGCCCAGTTCTTCGTGACGCGTGTGCACCTCCGGAAACTCGTTCTTGAACTTCGTGAAGATCTCGTGGACATCTTCCATCTTGCACCTCGCCTCTATCAGAACATCGGTGTCACTACTCCGACTGCGGACCTCCGGCCCGATTGGCTCCAGCGGCGACGACTCGATCGTACGCGCCTTCGCGTCCGCCCTCCGTCGCTCGGCCCCGCCGATCGTGTTGTCTTGAGCCGTCGCTGTCAGTTATCTCTCCACGGACGTCCGGTCAAACCGGCTGCGCTCGATATCGGTCGTAGCGTGCTTGCGGTGCCCGCACGCGGTAGCATTACGGTGGCGTCACTGCTCGGTAGGGTGCGGTCCGTTCAACGGACGGGCGGATTCCATGGAGGTGGGCATGCTTTATCGTCGTTTGGGTTCTAAGGGGCCGCAGGTCTCGGTCCTTGGTTTCGGTTGCATGCGACTGCCCGTTATCGACGGGCGGCACGATCGCATCGACCATCCGGCGGCAACAGCCATGTTGCACCACGCCATAGAGTCGGGCGTGGACTACGTCGACACCGCCTACCCGTACCACGGGACCTCGCGTACCGAGCCCGGAATGAGCGAGGTGTTCGTGGGAGAGGCCTTGCAGGGCGGCTACCGGGACCGCGTCCGCCTGGCGACAAAACTGCCCAGTTGGCTCGTCCATACGCGAGAGGACATGGACGGGTTCCTCGACAGTCAATTGGAACGCCTACGCACCGACCACATCGACAATTACCTGCTGCACGGGCTGAACGCCGGTTCCTGGGAGAATCTGAGGAGTTTGGGGGTCCTGGAGTTCCTGGACTCCGCCCTCAGCGATGGGCGCATCCGCTACGCGGGCTTCTCGTTCCACGGAGACCCAGAGGTCTTTGCGCCCATCGTCGATTCGTACGATTGGACGTTCTGTCAGATCCAGTACAACTACATGGACACGGAGTATCAGGCAGGCACGGCGGGGCTGCGCTACGCGGCCGCCCGGGGCTTGGGTGTGATCGTCATGGAGCCTCTTCGCGGTGGCCGCCTGGCCCAACGCGTGCCTCCCGAGATCCAGGCTGTGTGGGATCGGGCGCCCGTGACCCGTTCTCCGGCGGCGTGGGCCCTACGGTTCGTGTGGGACGATCCCGACGTCAGCATGTTGCTGAGCGGGATGAATACCATGGAACAACTGCTCGAGAACTTGGAGACCGCGACCGAGGCGCACCCGGGGTCGCTCTCCGCGGCCGAACTTACCTCGATCGCTGAAGCCCGCGACGCCTACCGGGCCCGCTTCAGAGCGGACTGTACCGAGTGCCGCTACTGTCTCCCCTGTCCCTCGGGTGTTGACATCCCAGGGGTGATCGCGCTCCTTAACGACGCGGCGCTCTACGAAGATGTTGCGTTCACTCGGGGTGTCTACAACATGCGCGACATCGGCAAAGCCTCCGAGTGCACGGCCTGTGAGAGTTGCGAAGAGGTCTGTCCTCAGGGTCTTCCCATCGTGGAATTGATGCAAGAGGCTGTGGACCTGTTCGAATCGAGGGAGGATTAGCGGCCATGCAACGCTACCTGCTGCTCTACGTTCTCACCGTTCCCGTGTTCTTCATCATCGACATTGTGTGGATCGGGCTGGTCGCCCGGGGCCTGTATCAGCGCGAGATCGGATCGCTGCTCTTGGTCTCCCCACGTTGGGCCATCGCCGTTGCGTTCTACTTGCTGTACATCGTGGGCATCCTTGTCCTGGCGGTCCTTCCCGGTCACGCATCGGGATCCTTGTTCGAGGCGGTGTGGAGAGGCGCGCTTCTCGGGCTCGTGGCCTACGCCACCTATGACCTCACCAATCTGGCCACGATCAAGGGGTGGTCGACCACCGTCGCGATCGCCGACATGGTGTGGGGCGCCGTTCTCACGGGTCTGGTAGCAGCCGCATCGTACATCCTCGCCGGTTGGGTGAAGGTGTGAAGGGGTGGCGTGAACGCGCGCGAATATCGGCCGCTCGCAACGAGTAATAGGATGTGAGAACCGGACCGGGGACGGCGGTGCGGCTGAGGTAGGCGATCGGTGCGGCTTCAGAACCGTTCCAACCTGGATCGTCCACGCACGGCCATGTTTCGAAGCGTCGGTTTTGCGTAAAATGAGCACTGGTCGAAAACATGGAGGAACGCGTGACTGAGAAGCTGGACATCGCCGTGATAGGAGCCGGACCGGCCGGCATGACCGCCGGATTGTACGGAGCACGCGCACGGGCCCGAACGGCCGTGTTCGATAGAGGACTGCCCGGCGGGCAGATAGTGAATACCGAGTGGGTGGAGAACTACCCCGCCTTCCCTGACGGCATCTCGGGACCGGAACTCGGGGAACTCATGCACAAGCAGGCTGAGCGGTTCGGCACCGAGTTCCATACGCTCTCGCCGGTCGAGAATCTACGGACAGAGGGTGGAGATTTCATCCTCACAGTCAACGATGAGGAGATCGGAGCTCATTCGGTGATCGTGGCGACCGGAGCCATCCCCAAGAAGCTCGGCGTTCCTGGGGAGGCCGAGTTCACGGGTCGCGGGGTGTCGTGGTGCGCCACCTGCGACGGGGCCTTGTTCCGCGGCAAAGAGGTGTGCGTCGTGGGAGGGGGCGACGCCGCGCTTCAGGAAGCTTTGTTCCTCTCGAAGTTCGCAACCCGGGTCCACGTGATCCACCGACGCGACCAACTGCGTGCCACAGAGTGCATACAGGAGTACTGCTTCCTCGACACCAAGATCCATTTCGTGTATAGCCGCGTTGTCTCTGAGATAGTGGGTGAGGGAGGCAAGCTGAAGGGAGTGCAGCTCGAGTCGACCAAAGGTGAGCCCGACATGTTCCTCCCCCTAGAAGGCGTGTTCATCTTCGTGGGGGTCGACCCGGTGAATGAACTGCTGGTCGATATCGTTGAACTCGACGCCCAGGGCTACGCGGTGATAGACCATGACGGCGTAACCGGCGTTCCAGGGCTCTACGCGGCGGGCGACATCACCAACGGGACCCTGAAGCAGGTGGTTACGGCGGCGGGAGGCGGCGCGTCGGCGGCGTTTGAAGCGTTGCGATACATCGAGGCGAAGACCTGGAACTTGTGAGCCAACGAGCGCCGCGCATCACCGAGGAGCGCCGCGCATCACCTGGATGTGGATGTGAGCGCCCGAGTCGTGCGTCAACTCGCCGATACGCGCCCCCAGTTCCCCTGCGGGTTCACGTATCAAGCCCAGCTGCGTCTTGCCCGCCTCGATCGTCTGGCCGATGGTCACCGCCGGCTCATCGACGAAAAGTATGCTGAGGGTGGCATCGCTCACGCCATCGGGTGCGATGTCTATCTGAACGTCGCTGTACTTGCCGTACAGTAGGTACTCCGTCACCCCGGTCACCACGCCAGACACCGGAGCCACGATCGGCGTCCCTGTCGGAGCGCCGATATCCACGGACCCGATACCTCCAAGACTGGAGGTCGCGCTGTCGAGCACGTAGTACTGGATCGAAGAATCGCTGGAGAACACGCTGTGGAGAGCTCGCGATACGAGACCGCCGTTGACTCGGGTGCCGTTGGGGGTCAAGGGGATGTTGCGTTCGTCTAGAAGAGGATTGTAGGCGATGATCGTTACGTTCATCGCGGCGACGGGCAGCGACAAGTTCCTATCGTCCAGGCGGGCGAAGACGGGGTACGTTGGACCGGTCGGGTCGACGGGGCCGTCGGGCGCCCGCTGTTCCGCTACGAGAAGCTCGGCTTGGGACACCTGTGCCGTCGATCGTTCGGCGAGGCTCGTGACGGTATAGGCGGTCGCAGCCAGGATGGCTACCACGAAGATGGCAAGAAAACGCGTTCGCCGCCGCCGCACTACCACGTGCCTGCGGCGCTTTTCGCGCTCGATGTGGTGTCGAGACAGGTGCGCTGGCATCAGCGGTACAGTAACATGGGTCGAGGCGTAAGGCCAAGACGGTCAAGATGCCTGTCCTTGCGCGAAGTCAGCTGAAAAGGGGTGGCGGTGCAGATCACCATACCTCGCTGGGCTCAACTCATCGTCATCCCCTTGGTGGTCTTGCTGACCGTCTACTTCGCCCGTGCGGTGAGCCATGCTCTCTTCGTGTTCCTCATGGCCTCCCTCTTGGCGCTGCTGCTAAACCCGTTGGCTCAGCTGTTCACACGGGTGCACGTGCCGCGGGCCCTTGGCGTGCCCGTGCTGTACTTGGCGTTGCTGTCCGCCGTAGGCGTGATGGTGGCGATCGGGGTTCCACCCCTCATCCGGCAGGCTCAGGGACTCGTAGAGCGGGCGCCCGAATGGGCGGCCACCATCAATCATGACCTCCCCGACTACCAAGCATATCTCGAGCGTCACGGCATCTTCGTGGATCTCGTGGGTTTGGTGGACAGTGCGGTCCGGTGGTTGGGCGGCGCGAGTCTCCAATCCTTCGGCAGGCTTCTCAACCTCGGCGTTGGTGTCGCGGGCAGCCTTGCTTCGCTCCTCCTAGTGCTCATCGTGAGCTTCTATATGCTCATCGACGGCCGACGCATCATTGCCTCCTTGGCTCACCTGTTCCCGGTGGAAGATGTCGTCGCCCGGGTCTATTTTGATGGCCTGCAGACGTCGTTCACACGCTTCGTCAAAGGCCAGGCCATCCTCGCTCTGTCGGTGGGGTTCGCGGCGGGGATGGGAGTGTGGATCCTCGGATGGGACGTTGTAGGCATCTGGCCAGAAGGAGGCCAGTATGCCTTGCTCTTCGGCTTCTGGGCCGGCGTCACGGAGGTGATCCCGTATATGGGACCCTGGATCGGGGCTCTGCCTCCGATCATCTTGGCCCTGTTCCATTCGCCCATCACGGCAGTCTGGGTAGCGATCACCTTCTGGCTCATCCAACTGCTCGAGAACCACATCCTGGTGCCGAACATCATGGGCGCCTCGGTCGGGGTCCATCCCCTCGTTGTGATCTTCGCTCTTCTGGCCGGGGCCGAGGTTGGAGGGATCCTGGGGATGCTTGCGGTGCTGCCGCTACTCGCGATGGTGCGGTATACGTTGGACTTCTTCCAGGTTAGGTTCTCACGCGCCCCTTGGATCGCGGACGACCAGACCACCCTGGCGGCCCCCGTGCCGGCGACAGCGCAGGAGGCTCCTTTGGCTCCCGTTGGTGCGCGCGAAAGCCAAGAGGACCCAAGTGGTCTGCTCTGATGACCACACTCACGAATGCGGGGACGATCACGTCGTCAAGGCCGAGGATGGGGCGTTTGTTGGCGCCGGGCATTACTGTTAGACTCATCGCGGCTTGGAGCAAAGACGCGGGCATACTATGAACGGGGTGCGTGACTTCCTTGGCGAGCGCCTGAGGGACGTCCTCCAACCTCTCACTCGGGGCCTCGAGCGTCTGCACATCACTCCCAACCAGATCACGGTCGTTGGGGCCGCCATGAATCTGGCGGCCGCGGTCCTGCTGGCGGGGGAGCGCCTCGTCGTGGCGGGGCTGGTCTTCGTGGTGGCGAGTTGCTTCGACATGCTCGACGGCGCGCTAGCCCGCTTCGCGCAGAAGGTCACGCCATTCGGCGCGTTTCTCGACTCCACACTCGATCGCGCCTCAGAGGGTGCTATCCTGGTGGCGGTCGCGTACGTGTTCGCCCGGCAGGGACACCCGGTGGATGTCGCCATCACCATGGTCGCACTGCTCGGATCGCTGCTGGTCAGCTACACGCGCGCCCGTGCTGAGGCTTTGGGATTGGAATGCAAGGTCGGTTTGATGAGCCGCCCGGAGCGGATCGTGCTCATGGCGATCGGTCTGTTCTTCAACGTGTTGCCGTATGTGATCTACATATTGGCGGCGCTGACGACGTTCACAGTCGTTCAGCGTGTCGTGCACACCTATCGTGAGTTGCGTTCCCGCTAGGGTCGGTCGAGCGGGGATGCGGTGCGAGACAGGAGAGGGAGGATTCTGTTGGGCGAGAAGGTAAGAGTCGCCGTCATCGGCGTGGGCAACTGCGCTTCGTCGTTCATCCAGGGGGTTCATTACTACCGGGATGCGAAGGATGACGAGTTCGTGCCCGGACTCATGCACGTGAACCTGGGCGGTTACCATATCTCCGACATCGAGTTCACCGCCGCTTTCGACATCGACAAGACCAAGGTGGGCAAGGACCTTTCCGTGGCTATCGACGGCGGAATGAACAACACAGTCAAGTTCGCCGAGGTGCCCAAGATGGGCGTCAAGGTGTCGCGCGGCATGACGCACGACGGTCTGGGCAAGTATCTCTCTCAAGTGATCGAGAAGGCCCCCGGCCCCACCGACGACGTCGTCCGCATCCTCAAGGAGACCAAGACCGACGTGGTGGTCAATTACCTGCCCGTCGGCAGTGAGATGGCTACGAAGTGGTACGTGGAGCAGGTTCTGGATGCCGGTTGCGCCTTCGTGAACTGCATACCGGTGTTCATCGCCCGCGAGGACTATTGGCAGAAGCGCTTCGAGGAGCGCGGGCTGCCGGTCATCGGCGACGACATCAAGTCGCAGGTGGGGGCGACCATCGTACATAGGGTGCTGGCCCACCTGATGCGCGAGCGGGGCGTACGCCTGGAGCGCACGAGTCAACTGAACGTTGGCGGCAACACCGATTTCCTAAACATGCTCGAGCGCGAACGCCTGGAGAGCAAGAAGATCTCGAAGACCAATGCGGTCACCTCGCAGCTCGACTACGACATGGGTGCCAAGAACGTGCATATCGGCCCGTCTGACTACGTGGAATGGCTGGACGACCGCAAGTGGGCGTACATCCGCCTTGAGGGCCGCACCTTCGGGGACGTGCCCCTGAACATCGAGCTCAAGCTCGAGGTGGTCGACTCGCCCAATTCCGCGGGCATCGTCATCGACGCGGTGCGCTGCGCTAAGCTGGCCTTGGATCGGGGCATCAGTGGTGCGCTCTTCGGCCCCGCGTCGTACTTCATGAAGTCGCCCCCTGAACAGTACAGCGACTCGGAGGCGCACGAAGCGACAGAAGCCTTCATCGCCGCCCCCTCCGCCGCTCCTTCTGCCGCCCCTTCTGCCGCATCGGCGGCCTCGCCGTCGGCCCCGAAAGGGGAATCCTCGGGCGAGACTGCCTGACGGTCCGGACGGGTACACGCGCATCCATATGGATGCGGACCAGCATGTGGAAACGAGCGAGGCGAGCGACCAGAGCCTAAGGGTGGCTCTGGTCACTCCCTTCTCGTGGGTGCGACCGAGTTCGGTCAATCAGCACGTCGCCGATCTCGCCCGGGAACTCCTGAGCCGGGGACATCGTCCTTTAGTTCTCGCCTCGTCAGACCACGCCGGTGAGCTGCGGCGCATGCGCCGCCTCACCCAACACCACGGTCGGCTGGTGATGGGGCTGCTGGCTCAGTGGAACCCGGGCACGGTGCCGGACGACCGCCTACTCCCCAGCGAAGAGTCCGGCCCCCTGAGCCCGGAGCACGGGGTCCCGGTCGTCGCGCTCGGCCGCAGCTTCGCTTTCCGACTCAACGGCTCGGTAACCAGCATCGGATTGCCCGTTGACGTCCACTCGCGATTAGAGCGCATGCTGGTGGGCGGAGGCTTCGACGTGGTCCACGTCCACGAGCCCCTCGCGCCTTCCCTGAGCTTCACCGCGATTCGCGAATCACGCAGCCCCGTGGTGGCCACCTTCCACCTCACGCCGGCAGCGCTGGTAGCCTACGAGCTTGGCTCACCCGTCCTCTCTCGCTTCTTCGATCGGCTGGACGAGAGGATCGTCACGTCCGGGTCCGCGGCGTCGGTACTCAGCGGGCTGTTCGGCGGCGAGTACCGGGTGATATCCCCCGGGACGAGTATCCCGGCCGATCAGGGCGCCGCCGGTGTCCTCGCAGAGGAGGAACACCCCCTGGAAGGGCGGTTTCGCACGGCACTCTATGTGTACCGAGGCGACGACGCACGAGGCCTGCGGGCGCTTATGCGCACGCTCAAAGTCGGCTTCCCCCCGAGCATCGACCGGCTGCGCGTGGCCGTGCACCGCCCGTCGGCAGGCTTGTGGCCGCCTCGCCCGGCCCCAAGGTCCCTACGCGACCGTGTGGGCTGGGTGGACTTCGATCATCCGATCGAGCTGGCGTCCACCTACCGGAACGCGGCCGTCGTGATCCTACCCTTCCTCGGCGGCGAGTGGTTGCTGCAGACGGCGGCCGAGGCTCTCGCGGTGGGCTGCCCGGTAGTAGGACCGGATCTCCCGATCCTCAGGGCCCTCGTGGAAGATGATGACGCGGGGTCGTACTTCGCTCCGGATCGGGAGGCCGGATTCGGACGGGCGATCGAGCACGCCGTCCACAAGGCGAGGGTGCCGGTAGCCGGTCATCAGATGGGCGAGGTCGGGGTCGCAACGATCGCAGCCTATGCCGAGGCCCTCCAGCGTTCCGCCGGCAGCGGCTCGGTGGGCCGGGAGGGCACGCGCGTCGCGGGCCGGGTTACCAAGATTCGCCGCCGCCGCAAGGGACCCGTCCTCGCCCGCGGCGGCTGGATCCATGCCGACCTTCATATGCACACCGAGTACTCTAAGGACAGCACCAGCACGGTCGAGGCGATCTTAGCGACCGCGCGCGAAGTGGGTCTCGGGGCCATCGCGATCACCGATCACAACGCGATCGAGGGGGCCTTGCTCGCGCGCGATATGGCCGGTGACGACCTCACCGTGATCGTGGCCGAGGAGATCATGACCCAGCAGGGAGAGGTGATCGGCCTCTTCATCGAAGAACTCATCCCGAAAGGCCATACCTTCGACGAGACCTTGTCGATGATCAAGGAGCAGGGCGGACTCGTGTACGTCCCCCACCCTTTCGACCGGCTGCGCACGACTCCCTCCTACCGCCTCATGGTGGACAATCTCCATCGCATAGACGTCGTCGAGACGTTCAACGCGCGGAACATGCTGCCTCAGTTCAACCTCACGGCGGAGCGCTTCGCGGCCAAGTACAACGTGGCGGCGGGTGCCGGCAGTGACGCGCACGTGTTGCCGGGACTAGGCACGGCGATGCTGCGCATGCCCACGTTCGAGGGGCCGGACGAGTTCATGGCCTCCCTGTGCGAAGCGGACATCGTAACCAGGCGCAAGAGCCTGCTTTACCTCCAGTCCCTCAAACTGCTGCGCACCACCCTCGATCACGTGCTGCCGGGGTCTTGAGTCTCTGCGGCGGTCTGCGACCGCCGCCTTCTGCGACCGCCGCCTTCAGCGAAGGACTTCATGCGTGCGAGGACGAATATGTCTGCAACCCCGGGACATGGTCCACCCGGGTCCCAAAGGATGGTCTATGGCCACGGAATCCAGAAGAAAAGCTAAGCCCCCAGCCGTCCCCGAAGACGGGAACGAGATCTATCGCAGGTTGGAGGAGCGTGCAATAGCCGAAAGCAACGATCTCAACCGGACGGTGTCGCAATGCCGACGTTGCAAGCGCGGGGATTTCCTACCGACCGTCGGCTCCGGGCACCCTCTGGCCGACATCTTCATGGTCAAGTATCGTCCTCGATACCTCGAGGTCAGTGAGGGCGTCGCCTACTTCGGCAGGTCGGGCGCCGCCATCCTGAAGAGTGTCGAGCGCCTGGGTGTCGACCCGCTTCTCCTCTACGGGACCAACGCGGTGAAGTGTACGGCGGTGACCCCAGAGGAGGGTGAGGCCAACTGTCCCAGCTACTTGCTCGAGGAGATCCAGATCACGCAACCGAAGATGCTCGTGGTGATGGGGCGAGAGGCTCTGGGCGTCTTGAGCCGCAACCGCCTCGCAACCATGGCCGAGATTTCCTGGACTCCGGGAGAGATCCAGGAGTTCACACCGTTTTGCCGAGCCTTGGTGACGCCTGACATCGACGAATCTCTCGATGACGCCGAGGCCAAGCGGGCTTTTTGGACTGCGTTCCGGGCGCTGGGCGATTGGTACAAGGACGAGCCTCCCTACTGATGCCGCCGGCAAGCGGTCGCGCTGCGGTGTCGGTGTTGGCCCGGGCCGCCCTCTGGGTCGTGCTTACTGTGGCCCTCTTCCTATTCCTGCCGAGGCTCCCGGCCCCCGGCCCGGTCGAAGTGAACGCGTTCCTTGGGTTCGCGTTCGGTCTCCTTCCGGTCTTGCTCATCGCGTGGACCTTGGTGCGTGGGCTCCTGCCCGCCGCCTTGTTGGGGACACTTGTGGTCGGAGGCCTGGTCGTCTCGAGTCTTCTGTCTCGACAGGGCTTGTTCTTGATGGCCGTCCCCTTCAAAGTCATCCTCGCGGCGGGCGGCGGCGTACTGCTTGGGCGGCAGGTCGCCGAGGCGTGGTGGTTGGCCGCCGTGGCCGCCGTCGCGATCGTGGCCGACACGTGGAGCGTCTTCGCCGGGCCTACGAAGGTCGTGGTGGAGAAGGCGCCGCTTCTGCTCGACTACCTGCTCATCCACTTCCCCATGCTTGGCTCCTCCGGATCGGGCATGGGTCTTGGCATCAGCGACGTGGTGTTCCTGTCATTGTTCACCGCGGGCTCCGCCCGTGCCGGCCTGCGGCCGGTCGCCGGTTTCGTCGCGATGGGCGTCTCGTTGCTGGTCACCGTGTCCGTCGCGCTCGCCTGGAAGCCGGCCATCCCCGCGCTGCCGCTTCTGGCTCTCGCGTTCCTCGCTGTCAACCTGGGCCCTCTCGTCGGTAGGGCCCGTTCTGCGCACGGGAGGCGCCGCGATCCCGGCTAAGCCTCGCGCTCCAGTAAGGCCACGGCCTCGATGTGAGGGGTGTGCGGGAACATGTCAACAGGAGTCACACGGGTCATGCGATAGCCGAGTTCACGGAAAAGCGCCGCGTCTGGGGCGAGGGTCGTGGGATTGCAGGAGACGTACACCACCTTCGCGGGTTCGGCCGCCGCCACTCGTCGTATGACCTTGTGAGCCAGTCCGCCGCGAGGGGGATCGACCACCACCACATCGGGTCGCATCAGCTCCGGAGGCAGCGCCCGACGGCCTTCCAATATCTCCTTGAGGACCACCCGGGCGTTGCCCTCGAGGAAGGCGGTGTTGGTGACGCCGTTCTCCACTGCGTTCTCCCGGGCATCCCTCACCGCGGCCGGCACGATCTCTATGCCGAGAACGGAGCGTGACCTCTCCGCCAGATAGATGGCTATTGAACCGATGCCCGAGTAGAGGTCCCAGACCACTTCGCCCCCCGACAGAGCGGCCTCCTCCGCGGCGGTGGCATAGAGGACGGGGGCCATGCGCGAGTTAGTCTGGAAGAAGGCGTCGATGGAGATCTTGAGGCGCAGGTCTCCGAGGAGCTCGAACAGGTACGGGCGCCCCCACAGGACCTCGTAGGGGACACCGGTGGCTAGGTCTGCCGGCCCTCCGTTCTGCGCGTGAAGCACTCCGACCAGGGTCGGATGGCGCTCAAGGAGCAGGTCGACCAGGCTTTCCCCTTGAGTGAGCGCTCCCGGAGCGGTGACCAGGCTCACAAGGATCTCTCCGGTGCCGTGTGCTTCACGCACCGTAAGTTGGCGAGCGTACCCCTGATTCTCGCGCGGATCCCATGGGGTCGCGTCGACCCTGCGCAGCCACTCTTCGACGGTCGCCCGCACTCCTTCGGTGGATTTCGGCAGCAGGTGGCACTCAGTCTGCGGGAGGACTGCGTCCCATCTCCCAGGTGGGTGAAAGCCCACGACGAGTCGCCCGTCGGTGCGTCCGATGGAGAACTCCACCTTGTTGCGGTACCGCCACGGATCCTCCATGGCCTTGATCGGCTGGATGGAAAAATCCGTCAACTTCCCGAGGCGCTCCAGGGAGTCCACAACCTGCTGCTGCTTGTATCGGAGCTGGACGTCGTAGGCGAGGCTCTGCCAGCGGCAGCCACCGCAGGTGCCGTAATGGCTGCATGCGGCGGAAACGCGGTCCCGTGACGGCTCTACTATCTCGTCCAGGCGCGCCTCCGCGTAGCGTTTCTTGACACGGGTTGCGGTGGCACGGACAAGGTCGCCGGGGACGGCTCCGGCCACGAAGACCACGAAGCCGTCCCGGCGGGCGACCCCCTGCCCGCCGAACGCGAGGCCGGTGATCGAAAGTTCGAGCGTCTCTCCCCGGTGCGGCTTGGTCACGGCGGACTCTCCAGACGTCGTTGGCGCGGGTGGCATCGAGCGACGCGAGTGCTGTGCGCGGCGCTCGGAACGCGGTCTGGTAGTATACCGACCGGCCATCCGGCCCACCATCACCCGCAGAATGGAGCGCTTTGCCTGACGGTCCACCCTCCGATCGCAGCAGACGCCTGGTCGCCGAGATACTGCTGGTAGGGGTGACCGTGGTGTGGGGCTGGACCTTCGTCATGGTCAAAGACGCGGTTGCCCTCCTGCCGCCGCTACCCTTCTTGGCTATCAGGTTCGGAGTGGCTACCGTCATCATGGCTTTCGTGACGTGGGCGGTGCGCGGCCGACGGTCTCGTCGCCGAGCACTCGACACGAGGGCCGTTGCGGAGGCGCGGGAGAGCGCCGGGGGAACGGCCCCCCGCGCCGCCGAACAGGGCCCCGATGCGCGCGGCGGCACGGCTGGGACTCGACCAGGCCGTGGTGGGCTGCGCGCCTCGGGGCCGGCCGGCCTTGTCATGGGAGTCTTCCTGGCCGGCGGCTATGTCTTTCAGACCTTCGGACTGCAGCGCACCACCGCCTCCAACGCGGGCTTCATCACGGGGATGTTCGTGGTCATGGTTCCGGTGCTGCAGGTTCTCATGTGGCGCCTCTGGCCGGACCGGCGTGTCGTGACCGGCGTCACTCTGGCGACGGTCGGCCTGTTCCTGCTGTCGGGAGGTGCGTCGGAACTGCATCTTCTGGGTGACGGGCTTGTTCTCTTGTGCGCCCTCGCCTTCTCGGCGCACATCATCGCCACCTCGCGCTCTGTGCGCCGGCACGACGCCGAGCTGCTAACGGTCGTGCAGCTTGCGGTCGTGACTGTATGCACCGGACTCCTCGCCTTGGGTGGCTGGGCTCTTGGAGAGCCGCTGTCCCTGGCCGCGGTGCGGGAACCCACCGTCTTGATAGCCCTGGCTGTGACGGCGCTCTTCGCTTCCGCGGCCGCCTTCTACGTGCAGACCTTCTCTCAGAAGTACGCCTCCCCCACCCGTACCGCCGTCATCCTCACCATGGAGCCCGTCTTTGCCGGAGTCTTCGGCTACGCTTTGGCCGGAGAGCGGCTATCGGCGGCAGGTTGGGTCGGCGCCGCAGCCATCCTTTGTGGGATGCTGGTGTCCGAACTACGGGTGTCGCCTTGGCGCCGAAGCCGTGGGGGCGAGTAGCCGCGTAGCAGAAGTGGGTTGATCCGCGCCGGCCGCTGAAGTGTTGTCTAGTACATCTTGACAGCGCCCCGCCTAGCCGCCAGAATGAATCGAGCCTGAAGGTCGGCGGGGGGCCGCGGCGGGGCGGACGAGAACCGACCATGTTGTGCTTGAGTGCACAATCACATAGGGGGATCCATGTTCGCACTCGGGTGGTTGCTCATCTTGGTAGGGCTGGTATTCGGCGTCATGGGGGGCTTGGCCAACCTCTTCCTTGCCCACAATTTTGCGGAATTCTGGCTGATGAACCTGCCGGTGGCGGTACTGGGACTGGGTTTCGGCCGTTATCTCGTCGGGCGCGCTGAACCCAAGGAAGCCGCGTCGCCCAAGAGGACGCGCTCGTAGGCTGAGCCCATAGTCCGCGGCGGTCGTTCGACCGCCGCGTGGAATAAATCCGGCGGCTGGCGCTCTCCGGCTCCATCCTGCGGGAAGACTTCGGCCCGGAGGGCGACGCCGACGTGCTGGTGCGAGGAGCGACCTCGAGTTTGATCGGCAGCTATCCCTTGCGCTCACGCGATTGTTGTGGATCGTGGGAGACGCAGCAGGCCGGGTCACCCCTGCCATGCGGATCCGTCACAGTCACATTCAGCGGTCAAACAGCACTCTGACCAGGTCCTCCCGCTCGATATCCAGGTGCCGAGCCCCTCACGTCCTCCATGCCTGGGGCGGTAGTCATTCTGCTCGCGGCGGGCGGTCATGTTGCCGGGGAGTGGACTGGTGCGACGATCAAGGAGTTGTTCCTTGCAGATGGCAGACGAGGACGGTTTGTACCGGGCTCGAGACCATGGTGCCGAGCCAGGTCGACCAGAACGCCGGCCAGGGTTCCGACACGTAACGCGCCGTGCTTCGGGATGGTGACGTGATGCTCCCCACCCACACTCGTGCTCAGTCGCATGTGACTCCCCGTCTGGCGTGTGACCTCGTAGCCGAGCACGTCGAGCGCGCGAGCGAACTCCTCACCGGAGACGTCGCGGGGCAGCCTCATACGGCGATGACTTCTTCTCTCACGAAATGGAGACGGATGATCTTTGGTCGCTCGGGTTCCTCGAAGTGGCACACCACCGCGTCTCGCACGTGGGTCTCGAGATCGGCAAGCTCGTCTGCCTCGGCTAAGATCGAAGTACCGAGCGCCCTCGCGGTGTACCCCCCCTCGGGGGCCTCTTCGACAATGAACACAACCTCGTTCACGCTGCATCCTTCGACGAGGGTTAGGTGGACGGGTCGAGTATACCGCCCAGGGCCCTGCTGCAAGGCCTGGTCATCTGCGGACGCTGCGGACGACGCATGACCGTGCGCTATCACCGCCGCCGTGGCGCCGAGGTTCCCGACTATCAGTGCGTGGGTGAGTCCATCCAAGGGGGCGCCCCGCGCTGTCTGACCGTGCCCGGCGCCGGCGTCGACGCCGCTGTGGGCGGGTTAACTCCAACCCCACCATGGCTTAGTGGCGCCTTCAGATCGGAGGGGAGCAGGATGCGGTTTCCGGCGCGGACGCGGCGGCGGACGCCTTGCTTCTTGCCCGAGATATCGACCTCCAGGTCGCCTAGTAGTACTTTGTTAGAGTAATGTAGAACTTTTTCCTCCCACGCCGAACATGGTCCGCGGATGGAATCATGTCGGGAAGGAGGGGAAGATGCAGGCGACACAATGTCGACGGATGTGACGGCGGCCGACGCGCGCGAACGCCTGGCGGCCTTCGTCGGGGAGATGGTGGCGGGCTTCTCCCACGTGCGGCAACGGGAGAACGCCCTCCTTTATGTGCGCGGCCTCGTCGAACACGGGGGTCGCAAGAGTCTCTGGCCTACGCTTTTCCGCCTGGGGGAAGACGCCGCCCGCTTTCGAGAGCCTGCAGCAGTTCCTGGCCGACTCCCCCTGGGATCCGGCGCTGCTGGTGCGCGCCTGCGCCGAGCGGGTATGCCCCGAGATCGACACGCAGGCCTGGGTCGTGGACGACACCGGCATCCGGGAAGGACGGCACCCACTCCCCCGGGGTGAAGCGCCAGTACTTGGGTACCTTGGGCAAGGTCGGCAACTGCCAAGTCACCGTGAGCCTGCATGCGGTCGGGAAAGGGGTTACGGCATCCCTGGGCTGGGCCCTCTACCTGCCCGAGGAGTGGTGCCGGGACCAACCCCGGCGCTGGAAGGCCAAGATCCCAGACGGGGTCTCCTTCCGGACCAAATCCGAACTGGCCACGGCGCTGGCCGCGGAGGCGGCGGAGTGGGAGATCCCGAGCGCCCCCATCCTGGCTGACTCCGCCTACGGCGACAACACGGCCCTGCGCACGCGCCTCGACGAATTCACCCGGGAGTACGTGGTGGCCGCCTCCCCCCAGCTCGGGGTGTTCGGACCGGGGACCACGTTCAGCGTGCCTCTGCGCACGGGGAGGCGGGGCCGGCCGCCCTCTGCCTGGCGGGCAGATCAGGCTCCGCAGGCGGTCCCACTCTGGCCCACGAGCTGCCCTCTTCGGCCTTCGAGGTGCTCCCCTGCCGCACGACCCCGGCCGGGAAGGAGGTCGAAGGCCGCTTCGCCTTCGTCCGGGTCACGGCCGCCCACGCCGTCCTGCGCGACCATCTGCCGCCCCGCACCGAGTGGCTCATCATCGAGTGGCCCGAGGGGAAGGACTCCCCATCCGACTACCGGCTCTCGAACCTCCCCGAAGACACCGAGCCCGAACGTCTGGCCCGCCTCGCCCGCTTGCGCTGGACCATCGAGCTCGACTACCGGCAGCTGAAAGGCGAGCTTGGTCTCGATCACTACGAGGGCCGGAGCTATGCGGGCTTCCACCATCACTGTGCTCTGGTCACCTGTGCTCATGCCTTCCTCAAGTGCGAGCGGCTCTCCCCAAAGGCCCGGCGGCCGGTCTGACACTGCCCCCCGGGCGGTGCTGCTCCTGCAGCCCCTCCTGCGGTGCCCGGGACGGCCGCCAGCCGCACTTGTGACCAGCCCGTCGACCTCCAGCAGTTGGTGTTGTTCCATCGGAGGGTGTAACGAAGTACTACTAAGTCAGGTGCCTGTTGACTTTGGGTTTGGGAGGGTTAGGATGAGAGCCGTACGGCTCTCATCGAGAAGAGGAAGGTCTTCTGACCACAGGGAACCTCGGCAGTTCCACGGATCTCGAAGTCTGCCTGTGGGGCCTCGCCGAACTTGGAGCACATGCTGGACAGCGACGGTTGGCGATGAGAGCTGAACCCCAGGCTGTGTATGAAAGGTAGGTAGGCCACCATGGTAAGACGCACTACGTCGTGTGTGGTCGTCACTCTGCTCATCGTGTCTACCTGGCTCATCGCCGGCTGCGGCGATTACGAGAAAGTGACCTCCTCGGATGCCTCCGACCAAGGCGACCAGAGGATCACACAGGAGGCCACCACCACCGTGAGCTCCCTAGATGGCACCCTGACGACCTCGGGCGAGGCGGTCGGGGTCCGGAGCAGGGTAGTATCTCCGGCAGAGGACACCCCGGCACTCGGCCCAGGGGTCATGGTCATCAGCCATCGCCTCGGGGTCAACTTCGAAGTTCCCGGCGTTCTGTTTGGCACCAAGGCGAAGAAGCCTCTCCAACTGGGGCCTCCCGGTTCGAAGATGGCCATGACCAAAGACGGCCTTGGCGGCGAGGGTCTGCCGGTTGCGGTCCCGTCTCCCGACGGGACACAGGTGCTTTATCATTTCTGGCAGTGGCTGATCAGCGACGATCCGCAGAAACGCCGGGGCGAACCGACGATACCGCCCGGAAGTCACATGGCCACTCCCTCCATCCGGGTGCTCGATCTGGTCTCCGGCGAGGATCGTCAAGTCGTCTCGGGCGCCCACTCAGTGGCCTGGCGGGAAGACGGCGTGCTGGCCTACGCCCTGGGTGTAGATGCCGACTATCGTTCCGACATGCCGTATCTATCTCGGGTGGTGGTCCGGGAGGGACTGGACGGGCCCGCTGAGACGTGGACGACCGATGCGGGCAGCTACTTGGTCCTGCAGTGGGCCAATGGCTCCCTGATTGTGTCACACGAGTTCATAGACGGCGGCGGTGAACTCCTCGCCATCGATGGACCCGACCAGATCCGCAGGTTGATTGCCCCGGAGGAGTACTTCATCGCCCTGAGCCCCGACGGCACTCGCATACTCGTCTCTACCGGTGGCCCCGACTCTGGAGAACCCCTCACGGTGCGGGAGATCGAATGGCAGACCGGCAGGGAGATCGCCCGACTCTCCCTCGAGGGAGTGCTCGATCCGGCCACGGGCGAGCCGCTCATGTTCGCCTACGGGGCTTCGTGGGAGGGCGACCGGGTGGCTGTGTCGGTGCCTCCGGCCGATCTGGCGATACTCTCGGCCAAGGATGACACGCTTCAGCTGGAGGAGATCCTCACCTTCGAGCGACGCCCCGGTATTCGTCAGGGGCGTATCGTGCAGTTCCTGCTCGACGAAACGGGGAGCAGGGTGTCGTTCGCGATGCGGGAAGGCACCGACACGGTCGAACTCGAGCAGACGGTCATCGTCACCTACGACCTCGCGTCGGGCGAGTGCCGTCGCTGGGTCTCGCCTGGTGGGCCGGCCGTGGCCGAGATGGTGTACAACCCCAGCCGACCGCGCTAAGGAGCGAAAGCCGTGCTGCCAACAGCTGTGAAGAGAAAAGCGCTCCGACCCGTCCTCGCCATGGTCATTGCGGGGCTTGTCGCGGGAGTGCTGCCGGCGACGGCCGTGGCCGTCACTTATCAGGGATGGTTTGACTACGCGCGCAACAACTCCAACACGAATGGCACGCTCACATGGAAGTACACGATCGATTACCAGCCCTCTGTGTACTCACGCTCTTGGCGGGCCGGATCAGGGTCTGCCCTAAATGACCAGAAACAGATTACAGGCGTACGACCGGGTGGTTGGCTGCCAACTGGATGGTACAGCATAAGGGGACATTGGAACGACTACAACGGCAGTGCCATATACGGAAGGGTGTGGTATCTGTCTGACAAGGTGAACTCTGCTGGCGATCTGCGTACCGGGCTGTTTGTTCACAGCGAAGAAACACCCAGCAATGGTCAAAGCTCAACCTATGAACCACAGCGCTGGGACGGCTCAAGCGACTACTACTCGAATGGGTGTGTCAAGGTAGCGTATGGAGGAAATATGGATGATGTTCACTGGTACTGGTACTACAAGGGCGGCAGCACGGCTCACGGCAGCGGGTTGCCGTACCCGCTAACGTACATGCTGTATGTCCACTGAGGGTCTGTGGATCTCATCCGAAACCTGGGCGGCGTTCCGCCCCACCGCACTTGACCATGGGCGTGCAACCCCGAGAGAATCCCGTGACCAAGTTCATGCGAAAGCCTGTGGAGGCCGCATGGTTGCTGCCGTTCCTCGTGCGGAGGATGGCGGCGGCGGGTGCCCTCCCCATTTCAACAATTCCAGTTGCCAATGGGGGTGGTACATTCGACTCAAGCGGATAGACTCTGCTTAGTAACGCAGGCGAAGGAACCGTCTCGACTGATACCGGCAAGATGTGGAAGCGCCTTGCTCGTCGTAGCCAGTATTATGATGATGGCTGCGGCGCTCGGCTCGTCCCGTGGCTCGCAGGCTTCTGGCTTCGCAACAACACATGTCGTCGCGCCGACAACTCTGACAAGCGCCGCGTCACCAGGGGCATTGCTGAGCAGGGCACGCATGGGAGCTACCCCGCTCCCGCCTTCTCCACCCTGAGCCCCAACCCCTCCACCCCCACCCGCACGGTATCCCCGTCCGAGATGTCACCCCGCAGCAGCGAGAGTGCGATCCTACCCTGCAGCTCCTTCTGGATGAGCCGCTTCAAGGGCCGCGCCCCGTAGGCCGGGTCGTAGCCCTGGCGGGCCAGGTAGTCCAGGGCCTCCTCTGAGAGTTCCAGGGCGATGTCCCGTTCGGCCAGACGGGCCCGCAGTTGCCCCAGCTGGATCTCCACGATCGCCCGGATGTGCTCCAGGCTCAGGCGGTGGAAGATGACTACGTCGTCCACCCGGTTCAGGAACTCCGGTTTGAAGGTGGCCCGCATGGCCTCCACCACCCGCAGGTCCCCGGTCCACCTCGGTGAGGTCGGGGTCGAGGATCCATTGGCTGCCGATGTTCGAGGTCATGATGACCACCGCGTTCTTGAAGCCGACCGTGTGCCCGTGGCCGACGGTGTGTCTCCCCTCGTCCAGGATCTGACGGAGGATGTTGAAGACGTCCGCGGTGGGCCTTCTCGATCTCGTTGGGGAGGAGCACGGAGTAGGGGCGGCGGTGCTAGACTGCACTGTGACCATGAGAGTTCTGGCGCTATGTCCGGTCAGGCTGGCCGGATGAGGCTGGCAGAGACTCGCGGGTCGCGAGGGCCGTGCAGCGGGGGGTGGTTGGATTGAAGATCAAGATCGTTGTCCACGAGGCTGAGGAAGGCGGGTTCTGGGCCGAGGTCCCCGCTATTCCTGGGTGCGCCAGCGAAGGAGAGACCCTCGAGGAACTCTTGGAGAACGTCCAGGAAGCCGTGACGGGGTGTCTGTCAGTCGACGTGCGGGGCCTCGCCCTGAAGCAATCGGATCAGGTGCTCGAGATCGCGGTGTGAGACCCCTCTCAGGCAAGGAGTTCGGGCGCCTTCTGGAACGCCATGGCTGGTGTCTGGTCCGGATTCACGGCAGTCATCACATCTATTCGAGACTGGACAGTGATGTGCGGCTGTCGGTACCCGTCCATGGAAGCAAACCTCTCAAAGTCGGCCTCTTCACGCATCTCCTGAAGTTGGCGGGAATCGATCCGGGCGATCTCGCGTAGGTTCGACGGGCGGCGCCCGCGGCCGTCGGCGAGTCTACCCTCGTCCAGTAATCTGCAGCGGAATATTGAAGACGTCGGGGGGTGGTCCACGCCCGCGATATCAGCGGCCGAAGAGAGCCTCCAAGACTGCTTCCTTCGTCGAGCCGCGATGCCGCGCCACTTCTGCCAGTACGCCCGACAGGGTGCCGAGCCGGAGCGGGTCGTGCACAGGAATGGTCACGTGCTGCTCTTTACCTTCTTGGGTGGTCAACCGCACGTGACTCCCGGATTGCCGCGTGGTCTCGTATCCGAGGACGCGAAGGGCGCGAACGAGCTCCTCGCCGGAGACGTCGCGCGGCAGCCTCATACCGTGATGACTTCCTCGCGGACGAAGTGTAGACGGATGATCCGCGGCCGCCCCGCCTCCTCGAAATGACAGATCACGGCGTCCCGGACCTGGGCCTCCAACTGCGCAAGCTCGTCTGCTTCCGTGAAGATCGGAGCTTCCAGGGCCCGCGCAGTGTAGCCGCCTTCGGGGGCTTCGTCGACTACGAAGATGATCTCGTTCACGGTGCGTCCTCCGGACATGGCGTCTGGGCGGTTCGATTATACCCCGCTGTGAGCGCGCGCGGTCGCTCTCGCCGCCCGGCCACCCGGTGCCAGCCGTCTCACTCCTTCCCCACCACCAACCCCAACCCCTCCGCCTCCACCCGCACGGTATCCCCGTCCGAGATGTCGCCCTTGAGCAGCGAAAGCGCGATCCTGTCCTGCAGCTCCTTCTGGATGAGGCGCTTGAGCGGTCTTGCCCCGTAGGCAGGGTCGTAGCCCTGCTGCGCCAGGTAGTCGAGGGCCTCCTCGGAGAGTTCCAAGTCGATGTCGCGCTCGGAGAGGCGTGCGCGCAACTGAGCGAGCTGGATCTCCACGATCCGCCGGATGTGCTCGAGCGTGAGCCGGTGGAAGATCACCGTATCGTCCACCCGGTTTAAGAACTCCGGCTTGAAGGTGGCCCGCATGGCTTCTGAGACCCGGTGGTTCATCTCCACCTCGGTGAGGTCGGGGTCGAGGATCCACTGGCTGCCGATGTTGGAGGTCATGGTGACTACCGCGTTCTTGAAGCTCACCGTGCGGCCGTGGCCGTCGGTGAGTCTCCCCTCGTCCAGGATCTGCAAGAGGATGTTGAAGACCTCGGGGTGGGCCTTCTCGATCTCGTCTAAGAGGAGCACGGAGTAGGGGCGGCGGCGGACGGCTTCGGTCAGGTAGCCGCCCTCCTCGTAGCCCACGTAGCCGGGAGGAGCGCCGATGAGCCTCGCCACCGAGTGCTTCTCCATGAACTCGCTCATGTCGATGCGCACCATGGCCTTCTCGTCGTCGAACATGAACTCGGCCAAGGCCCGGGCGAGCTCCGTCTTCCCTACCCCCGTGGGCCCCAGGAAGATGAAGTTGCCGATGGGACGGTTGGGGTCGCCGAGGCCGGCGCGGGCGCGGCGCAGCGCGTTCGCGATCACCTCCAGGGCTTCGTCTT
>JBBRDB010000013.1:0-27885 GCA_038204345.1 Thermoleophilia bacterium
TCGGGGTGCGGCCTCACCGGGGGGGGGGCCCGCGGTTTCGCGGGCGGCCGCCTCCTCCGCCTCCACCTTGGCGTGATTCGTCTCGGCGGCCTGTACCATCCCGGTGCGCTCGGCGGCCGCGTTCCGCACTTCTTGGAGTCGCTGCACAGCCACGTGCGAGCGCTCAGCCAGGTCTTCCGCCCGCCGAGACCGACCGTCCATCTCGCGTGCCAGGAATTCCTTCTCTTGCAGTGCCCGGGCGCGCTCGGCCTCGAGGCCGAAGACCTCGTCCCTCAAACTCTCCTCTTCCTGCGAGGCTGCCACCAGCGCCGGTCGCGCTTCCTGCAACCTCGCCGCCAGAGTCTCGCCCGCCACGCTCACCACGCGCAGGCGACCGGCCGCCTTGGCGGGCCCGTCGCCAAGATCCTCGGCGCGGGCGCGGGCCAGCGCGTCCTCTTCCACCGCCAAGGAGACGCGACGGCGCGCCCGGGCCAGTTCGGCCTCCATACGCGCCGTGCGTTGCTCCAACGAGGCCCCTCGTGACCGCACCCGGTCGACGTCGGCCGCAGCTTGATGGTAGAGGGCGCTCAGGGCTTCGCGTTCGCGCAGCGCGGTCGTGAAGCGTGCCTCCTCTCTGGCGCGCTCCTCACGGAGTTGCTCCAACGAGCGTTCCGTCTCCCCCCGCCGAGCCGAGACCTCATCGAGCGCCAGGCGCTCCTCGGCGATCCTGGCCTCCAGCTTCACAAGGGCCAGCATGGCCGCCTCAGCGCGCAGCCGTGCGAGTTCCTCCGAGGCCTCCGCGTAGCGTTCCGCCGCCGTGACCTGTTGCTTCAGCGGCCGGAGTGCCCCGCGCACCTCTCGCTCGACGTCGGACACCCGCAGCAGATTGGCATTCACCTTCTCGAGTTTCGCCAATGCCCGATCGCGTCGCTTCTTATAGCGTCCGAGTCCGGCAGCTTCCTCGACGAGCGCCCGCCTGCTCGCGGGGGTGGAGTTCACCAGTTCATCGACCCTGCCCTGCGAGATGACGCTGTGCATCTCCCGACCGAGACCCACGCCTCCCACCAAGTCCTCAACGTCGATCAGTCTGCTCGCCACACCGTTTATGCGGTACTCCGAGGCACCGTCACGCGTCACGCGCCGACTTATCTCCACTTCCTGAAAATCGAGGGGAAAGACCCCGCTGGCGTTGTCGAACGTAAGAGACACCTCCGCCACGGCCGCGGGCCGCTGGCCGTCGGACCCGGAGAAGATGACGTCCTGCATGGAGCGCCCCCTGATGCTCGTGGGGCTCTGCTCCCCCAATGCCCACAGGACCGCGTCCGCGATGTTGCTCTTGCCGCTCCCGTTGGGACCGATGATCACCGAGACGCCCTGCTCGAAGATCATCTCGGTGGAGCGGGCGAAGGTCTTGAACCCCTTCATGCGGATGCGATTGAGGAAGGCCATCGGAGTGCGCCCACTCACTCGATGTCGGCCACTGCCGCGTGCGCGGTGGCGTCGTCGTCGGGATCGTGGTCGTCGGGCTCGTCGTCTTCGGGACCGGGAGTCGCCCGGGAGAGGACGCCCAGTCTCACCAGGGCCTCCATGGCGGCCCGCTGTTCACTCTTCTTGATGCTGCGGCCTGTGCCTTCGCCAAAAGATCGACCGTCCACCAGTACCCGCGCCCGGAACACACGTTCGTGCGGCGGCCCCTGTTCGTCCACCACCTCATATGAGGCCGTGCGCCCCCCGGTGGCGGCCAGGTGTTCCTGCAACGTGCTCTTGTAGTCCATGTGGCCCGTGACCGCATACGCGACCTGATCGCGGAATGCGTCGACGACCGCCGCCTGGGTGGCAAGGAAGCCGTGCGCCAGATAGCAGGCTCCGATCAGCGCCTCCAGCAGGTTGCCGAGCGCCGCCGGCGCCGCGGCGAGTTCGTCCCGCTGGTCCTTACTGCCCGGCGCCGACGTCATGACCAACTCGTCCAGGCCGAGACGACGGGCGACCACCGTACAACTGGCGCGGCTAACGATGAACGCTTTCCAGCGCGCCAGGTCTCCCTCGTTCTCATCGGGGAATCGTTCGTAGAGATCTACGGCCGCGCTAAGACCGAGTACGCTGTCGCCGAGGAACTCGAGGCGCTCGTTCGATGATGTCCTCTCCGCGACCCATGAGGAGTGCGTTAGAGCAGTGGCGAGTAGGTCGCGCGGCAACTCGCGGATAAGTGAGATCAACGGCGGCATCGTCGGGTCAACCGCATCCCGGACGCGGCTGTCGTCAAGATCTGTCAGGAAGCGCCCAACCTTTTTTCGGCTATCATCCGAGACGCCTGCACACCCGCCGCCCCCCATGCCGAGAGGCCCGGCGCCGCCGGCGGCAGACCCCTCGAGAACCCCTGCGGACGACAGCCCAGACCCGGCCGACGCCGACCTCTCATCTCCTACTGCAGTGCGGCGATGAACTCGACCGCCTCGCCGACGGTCGTTATCTTCTCGGCCTCCTCGTCGGAGATCTTCACCCCGAACTGGTCCTCGAGTTCCATGATGAGTTCCACCAGATCGAGGCTGTCGGCGTCCAGGTCCTCCTGGAACGATGCCTCCATCGTGACGGCTTTGGCGTCCACTCCCAGCTGGTCCACCAGGATGTCGCGAATCTTCGCGAGAATCTCTTCCTTGGTCATCAAATACTCCTCATGGATCGAGATATCGATATATGACTACTGCAAGATTGGAGCCATTCTAGCAACGAGTGCCTCATAGGCAAAGGACCGCACGTAGCAGGCTGCTGAAAAACGAAACCTCGGCCGGCGGACCGCACTGGGCGGCGCCATGCGTTGTCCTCAGTCGCGCCCGTAGCGCTGCTACGAGCGCTCCCTGCGTCCTAGCCTTGCGCGTACCCAGTGCATCCCGACGGCCAAGCGTCATTTCTCAGCAGCCTGTTTAGGCGCGCCGTGGGAAGACCGTCAGAAAGCTCCTCCCACTCCGAGTTCCCGTTGAACGGTCTCGACGACTCCCTGGCGAACGGCGCTCGCTGCGAACTCAAGTGCGTTGGCGATCGCCTTCCGTGAGGAGTTACCGTGGCAGATGACCACCAGCCCGCGCAGCCCGAGGAGATACGTCCCTCCATATTCCTCGGGGTCCCAGGCGGCCCGGACTCGGCGGAGGGCGGGCCGCAAGAGCGCGGCCCCCACCTTCGAGCGGAGGTCGGACTCTGAGGCCTCGCGAACGGATAACATCAGGGCGTGCGCTGTGCCCTCCAGCAGCTTCAAGGCGACGTTGCCGGTGAAGCCGTCGGTCACCACCACGTCGGCCGCGCCGAAGAGCAGATCACGCCCCTCGACGTTCCCGACGAAGTGCAGATCGGAAGAGGCCAGCAACGGATAGGCACCGAGAGCCAGGCTGTTGCCCTTCGTCTGCTCCTCGCCGATGTTGAGCAGGCCCACTCGCGGAGATCCCATACCCAGGGCCAGGCGTGCGAACACCGAGCCGAGGACTCCGAACTCGAGTAGGTGCTCGGGGCGGCAGTCGGCGTTAGCGCCCGCGTCCAGCAGCACCACGGGGCCGTCGGCGCCGGGCAGCACCGTGACGATGGCGGGCCGCTTGACTCCCGGCACCCGCTTCACCACCAACAGTCCCGCGGCCAACATGGCGCCGGTGCTGCCGGCGCCTACGAAACCCTGGGCGCGCCCCTCGGCCACGGCACGAGCCCCTACCACGATCGACGACATCGGCCGGGCCCGGACCGCTCGAGCGGACTCTTCATCTGCCGAGATGGCGCCCTCGCTGGGTAGGATCTCGACGTGGGCGGCGTCCGCCGGAACAAGGGACTCCAGCACCTCGGGACGCCCGACGAGCAGGACCCGCAGTTCGGGGGAGGACACCGCGAGCGCTCCCGCTACGATCTCCTCCGGGGCACGATCGCCCCCCTCGGCGTCGAGCGCCAGCGCGATAGGACGCCGTTCGCTCCATCCCATGGACACGTTCCCTCCTGATCCGACGGTCGCTCTCCCCGACCACCCGACACCTACAAGTTGTGGACCCTCCCGGGAGGAGCATCCCGTCGGACCTACGATACCAGTACCGGCACCTTCCTTGTGCTCCGTGTCCGCGGAGCCATCCGACCTCTACGCTACAATCGGAGTCGAATGCGAACTCTCATCCGAATGATGCGCATCTTCCTGGGGCCCCACAGGGTGGGCGTCGGAGTCTCCCTGCTGCTCGCCCTCGCCACCACCGGCATGGGCATGTTCATCCCATGGCTCACCAAGTTGGCTGTGGATCGGGCCCTGGTTCCGCAGCGCTCGGACCTCGTTACCGTGTTCGCACTTGCCATCGTGGGCGCCGGATTCTTGCGGATGATCTTCGCCTTCTCGCGGAGGGTGGTGTCGGGGCGCGTGGCCGTGGCCGTGGAGACCGAAGTGCGGAACCACATGTTCGACCACTTGCTGAGACTCGGTCTCGACTTTCACATGCGCTCGCAGACCGGCCAGCTCATGTCCCGTGCTCTCGCCGACGTGCGCGCGGTCCGGATGTTCTTGGGATACGGACTCATATTCATACTGACCAACCTCGCCACCCTTGCGGGGGTCACAGTCATCTTGATCGTGCTCGATCCTAAGCTGGCTCTCATGAGCCTTGCACCCCTCCCGCTCGTCCTGGTCGTCGCCCGATCGTTCAGCAAGCGCCTTCACCCCTCGCTCTGGGCGATACAACAACGGGTGGCCGAACTGACGGCGGTCGCTGAGGAGCGCATCATGGGTATCGGGGTCATCAAGGCTTTTGCCATCGAGGATCTGCAGCAGAAGGCTTTCGCGGATTCCTCCGACCGCATCTACCGACAGAATCTGGATGCGGCCTCCATCAGAGGTCGCTACGTCCCACTGCTCGGCCTGTTGCCCAGTATCAGTCTTATGATCATCCTGTTCTACGGGGGCCGGGCGGTGATCGACGGGCAGATGACTCTCGGCAGCCTGGTGGCCTTCAACGGCTACGTCATGCTCTTGATCTGGCCGCTCCGCATGTTGGGGATGCTCGTGAGTTGGGGCGAGCGTGCAGTGGCTTCGGGGGAACGCATCCTCGACATCTTGGAGGAGACCCCCACGATCGTCGACTCACCCAGCGCGCGCGACCTCGGGGAGGCACGCGGCATCCTGGAGTTCGAGAACGTCTCCTTCGAGTACGGCGGCAGACACGTCTTGCGCGGAGTGACACTCCGCATCGAGCAGGGCGAGACTATAGCGCTGGTGGGGCCGACAGGCTGCGGGAAGACCACGCTGGCCCACCTGATCCCCCGCTTCCACGACCCGTCTCAGGGGATCGTCCGGCTCGACGGTCATGACCTCGGCGACATCACGCTCTCCTCTCTGCGGCGCTCCATAGGACTGGTAGACCAGGACCCCTTCCTCTTCAGCCTGCCGGTGATCGAGAACATCCGCTACGGAGACCCCGACGCAGACCTCGAGCGCGTTGAGCGTGCGGCTCGTGCAGCCGCGGCGCACGAGTTCATCGAGGAGTTGCCTGACGGCTACGACACCGTCATAGGCGAGCGCGGGCTCACTCTGAGCGGAGGTCAACGCCAGCGCTTGGCTCTCGCCCGCGCCCTCCTGGTGGACCCCGCGATCTTGATACTCGACGACGCCACGTCGAGCGTGGACGCCGACACGGAGTCTCGCATCGTGGCCGCGCTGGGCCGGCTCCGCGGCACGCGCACGACCGTCGTCATCGCCCACCGCCCCTCGACGGTCATGTTGGCCGATCGCGTGGTGCTGATGGACCGGGGACGTGTGTCTCGGGTGGGCACACCACGCGAGGTGCCCTGGGAGGAGATCCTCGTGCGAGATGCGCAGGAGACGCTCGAACGGGAGAGCAGGGGCGGCCGCCACCAGAGTCGCCTCGAGAAGACGACGTGAGGTCCACGCCCGCCGAGGACTCGAAAGACGGCATCCGCGTCTGGTTGCAGAAGCGCGCAGTGCTCAGGCTCGCCAGGTTCGTCCTCGACTATCGTTGGCAGGCCGCGGCTACGCTCGCCGCCATGGTCGCGGTCACGGCCACCGGCTTGACCGGACCGTACCTGCTGCGTCTCGCGATCGACAAAGGCATCGGGGGGAGAGACCTCCGCTACCTCGGATACGTAGCAGCGCTCTATCTTGGAGCAGGCATCCTGGGGGCGGTCTTCAATGGACTGCAAACGTATGGAGTGAACTGGGTGGGCGAGCGCGTGGTGCGGGATCTGCGCGACACGCTCTTCCGCCATCTCACCTCCCTTGACGTCGACTACTACGCGAAACAGCGGGCGGGGTGGATCATCTCGCGTCTGACCAACGACATAGAGGCCCTCGAAAGCCTGCTGGTGGAAGGCGTGGTGCAACTTGTCGTGAGCACGCTCACCCTGGTGGGGGCCACCGCCATCCTCTTTCGCATGGACGCCCGCCTGGCTGCGGTGACCATGACCGTAATCCCGGTGCTGCTCGCGGGCACCGTCGTCTTTCGCAACCAAGCCTCCCGAGCCTATGGCCGGGTGAGAACGGCCATAGCCGATGTGAGCGCCGCCCTACAGGAGTCCTTGGGCGGCGTCCGGGTAGTCCAGGCCTTCCGGCGCGAGCGGCGCAGCACCGAGGCGTTCGTCGTCGTCAACGAGCGGAACCGCAAGGCCAACATGGACACGGTCTACATATCGGGCGCCTACTTCCCCGGTGTCGAGTTCCTCAGCGCCGTTGCCACCGCGATCATCCTGCTCTACGGCGGCAGCCGGATGGCCAACGACCAGATCACGCTGGGGGTCTTGGTGGCCTTCATCGCGTATCTGTCCAGCTTCTTCGACCCGGTAGAGTCGCTTTCTGAGCTCTACAACACCTTCCAATCGTCCGGTGCCGCCCTGCAGAAGGTGCTGTCGGTACTTGACACGCAGCCCGGCGACACTGAGGCGCCGGGAGGCATCTCCAGCGCGAATCTGGCAGGCCGCATCGAGTGCGCCGACGTCTCGTTCTCCTATGCGCGCGGAGGCACACGGGTCCTCGACTCAGTCACGTTGTCTATCCCCGCGGGGCAGAGAGTCGCCTTGGTCGGGCCCACGGGAGCGGGCAAGAGCACGCTGGCCAAGCTTCTCCTGCGCTTCTACCACCCGACCTCCGGCACCATCCTCATCGACGGGGTCGATCTGCGGGAGTACGACGTCAAGGATTACCGCCGACGTGTCGGGTACGTGTCTCAAGAGCCGTACCTCTTCTCGGGGACGATCCTCGACAATATCCGACTCGCTGAACCAGACGCGGACCGGGCCCGAGTCCTGCGCGCCGCAGAGTCCCTCGGCGTTCACGAACTGTTCTCCAGCCTCCCGGAGGGCTACGAGACCGAGGTACAGGAACGGGGGTCAAGGCTATCCGCGGGTGAGCGGCAGTTGGTGTCTTTCGCCCGCGCGTTCTTTTCCGAACCACGCATCCTCATCCTCGACGAAGCCACCTCCAGCGTGGACCCCGGCACCGAGCACCTGGTCGAAGCCGCACTCTCTCGGCTCCTCTCGGGGCGCACATCGCTCATCATCGCGCACCGGCTCTCTACCGTGGAAAACTCGGAGCGTATAGTGGTGATGGAAGCCGGTCGTATCGTCCAGGACGGCGACCACGTAGGCCTACTGGCCGCCGATGGTCCCTACGCCCGCCTCTATCGGACCCAACTACGCGGGCGGTAGGATAAGATCGCTTCGGCGGTACATATCGCCTTGATGGGGACGCACGATAGCCCTTGTATCACGAACGTTTGTTCGGTATAATGGGCGGGTAGGCTCAGTATCCGCATGCGTCTATGGCTGGGTTTTTCTCCGTTCTTAATCGTGTGGGGGCCCGGCGGCGGCGAGGTCGGGCTAACTCAGAACAATTGGGTATGGACATGTACCCCCATCGGGTATACAATGCGCGGGTTTGCTTGACGAAACTTCAAAGAACAAAGTCCAGAGTGCGGATGGAGCTGACCCGCACGCGGTACGCAATCAAGGAACGGTTGGTCGAGGCATATGAGGGATAGAGACATCGATACCACAGTGTCAATAGAGTGTCGGCCCGTCGCGGACGTCGCGGAACTCTGCATCATCGGTCAGGAACGCGGCTACGTGACCAGCGACGAGATCATGGGCCTGGTGGAAGAACTCGACATGGCCACGGAAGCCATCGAAGACCTGTACTCGCAACTCTTCGACCTCTCTATAGAGGTCTACGAGCAGAGTCCGGTGGTGCAGGGCGCGCTCGAGTTGCCGGTACCGGCACTCGACCTTTCCATCGAGACGGTGACGCACGATCCGCTGCGTCTGTATCTCAAGGAGGCGGGCGAAATACCCCTGCTCACTAAGGCAGAGGAGATCGAGCTTGCCATGCGCATCGAGGCGGGCGATAAGCGGGCGAAGGATCACATGATCCAGTCGAACCTCCGTCTCGTGATCTCGATCGCCAAGAACTACTACACCCAGGATATGGACCTGCTGGACCTCATCCAAGAGGGCAACACCGGCTTGATACGCGCGGTGGAGAAGTTCGACTACCGCAAGGGCTACAAGTTCTCCACCTACGCCACTTGGTGGATCCGCCAGGCGATCACCCGAGCCATCGCCAATCAGGATCGCAACATCCGCATCCCGGTGCACATGATCGAGAAGATAAACAAGATGGTGCGCACGGAGCGCAAGCTCCTCCAGGAGACGGGCCGTGAGCCCACCGACGAAGAACTCGGCGACGAGCTCGGTATCGAACCGCAGGAAGTGCGCGAGATGCGGAAGATCGCTCAGCGCACCACCTCTCTCGAGACCCCGATCGGCGACGAGGAAGACGCCGAGTTGGGCGACTTCATCGAGAACAGCAGCACTCCCGATCCGGCCGAGGCCGTGCACAGCATCATCGCCAAGGAGAGCCTCGACCGCGTGCTGCGCACGATGGACGAACGCGAGCGTAAAGTGGTCGAACTGCGATTCGGCCTCAAGGGCGAGCACCCCCGCACGCTCGCTGAGGTGAGTTCCCGCTTCAACGTGAGCCGCGAGCGCATCCGCCAAATCGAGGCCAAGGCCCTCGAGACCATCAAGAACTCGGTGGATATCCTGGCGATGCGGGAGAGCGCCTGAAGAGAGTAGGGATCGCCCCCTTCACTCCGACGACACCCTCAATTTAATAATGGGGGCGATTCCGGACGCGCCGCCTTTTCTTATGCTGCAGCAGCCGCCGCGGCTCAGGTGACCGGCGGCACGACCCCTCTTCGGAGCGCCGGCCCTGGTGAATCGTCCGGTCCCTAGGTCACCGGCACGAACTCGCCGCGACGGGTTCTCGCTTCGCGGGCGATGTGGTCGAGGATGATCTCTGCGACGGTCTCCTTGGGACTGCGGCTCACCTTGGTCTCCCCTTCCGGGGTCAAGATGACCACTTCATTGTAGTCGGAGTTGAAACCGATGTCGCTTCGCGATATGTCGTTGACCACGATCAGGTCGAGTCGTTTACGCGCGAGCTTCTCCCGGGCCCGCTGCACACCAGCGTTGCCGAACTCAGCCGCGAAGCCGGCTATGATCTGGCCGTCCCTACGGCTCGCGGCTACCTCGCAGAGGATATCTTTGGTGGGTTCGAGCCTCACCATCAGCTCGTCCTGGCTCTTCCCCATCTTGCCGGCGGCGGCGTCCACCGCCTGGTAATCGGCGACGGCCGCGGCCATGATCAGGATGTCGGTATTCGGGAGAAGGTCCATGACCCTCTCGTACATCGCGCGTGCTGTCGGGGTCTCGTACTCTCGAACGCCGGGGGCCCGCGGCAGATCGATGTTGGCTTTCACCAAGTCGACCGATGCCCCTCGGTCGAAGGCGGCGCGCGCCAGGGCCACGCCCATCTTGCCCGAACTGCGGTTGCCCATGTAGCGCACGGCATCGATGGGTTCCCGAGTGCCGCCCGCCGTGATGACGACCCTCATACCCCGCAGGTCGGTCTTCCGCACCACCTGCAGACGGTGTTTGACCTCAGCCACGATGCTGTCGGGATCGGCCATGCGCCCAGAACCGTACACCCCGCAGGCCAGCTCGCCCGCCCCCGGCTCCACCACGAATGCGCCGTGATCCCTGACGACGGCAACGTTGCGCTGCGTCGAGGGATGATTCCACATGTTGGTGTTCATCGAAGGCGCCACCACAACTGTGCCTGAATACGCGAGGTAGGTGGCACTCAGCAGATTGTCGGCCAGCCCGTTCGCGAGTTTCGCCAGAGTGTTCGCGGTGGCAGGGGCGATCACGAAGATATCCGCCGCGTTGCCTTCTTCGATGTGGGCGATGGTGGAATCCGCCCGCAACAGCTCGCCCACGTGCACGGGGTAGCCGGATAGCGTCTCGAAAGTGAGAGGCGCGATGAATCTGGTGGCGGCGTCGGTCATGATGACGCGCACCTCCATGCCCGCTTTCTGGAATCCCCTGAGCAGTTCCGCGGACTTGTAGGCGGCGATGCCACCGGTGACGCCCAGCAGAACGGTTGGCTGACCGGTCATCGTTCCCTCAGCGGAAAGGGTGGAATCACCCGCCGGGCCCTAGCGCTCCGTGCGCAGGCGGTAGGTGATCTCCCCGCGCGCAACCTCTTCCATGGCGATCGTCAGGTAGTTACGCGAGGTAGTGTGCACCAGCGGTGGCGCGAGATCCTCGAAGCCGGCGCCCTCGCCGAGACTGCGGTAGTAGCTGTTGATCTGGCGGGCCCGCCGAGCGGCCACCATCACAGCGGTGTAGCGGGTGAGCGCCTCGTCGTTCTCGTCCTTGTGTTCGCTCAGGCCGGCGATAATCTCGTCCACGGTGGGCCGGTTCATACAGCATTCACCTCGTTGAGTCGTTCTCTCGGATATCCTGGATGGCGGAGCGGAGTTGCTCCGCGGCGACGTCTACGTCGTCATTCACTATAACATAGTGGAATTCTTTACTTTCCCGCAGCGCGTCGCGCGCCAGCTCGTCCATCTCGTCACGGGCATGCTCCATGCGTCGCTCGATGGTCTCCCCTGTCTCTGTGTCCCGCCGGCGAAGACGCTCCTCTAACTCGCCCAAGGATGGTGGGGCGATGAATACCGTGACGGCCCCAGGGACGCGTTCCATGACTTGCCGAGCTCCCTGCAGCTCTATCTCTAAGATGACGTCCATGCCCCGATCAAGGTGTGCCTCGACCAGCGCAGCCCAAGTGCCATAGAGGTTCCCACCGTATTCGGCCCACTCGAGGAAGTCTCCCTGCTCGACTCTCCGCACGAACTCGTCGCGGGACACGAAGACGTAGTCTCGCCCCTCCAGTTCGCCGGCCCGGCGAAGACGAGTGGTGGCAGAGACCGATACCACCAGGTCACTGAACAGAGGGAGGACACGGGCGATGAGTGTGCCCTTGCCCGCGCCTGAAGGTCCGGAGATGACGATCAGCCTGGCGACCGTCTACTCCGTCAACCTTTGAGGTTCTCTACCAACTCGCGTCGCTGGCGCGGCGTGAGGCCGATCACTGTCTTGGAAGAACTCACTCGACAACGCTCCAGTATGCGCGAAGTCTTGACCCGGCCGTACTTGGGCACGGCCATGATCAGATCGAAGACTTTCGCCGTATGGACATACTCGGGCGGCTCCACCAACACATCCTGGATACGCATCGTGCCGTGCTTGAGCGCTTCCTTCAGGCGGGCGCGCTCCGTGCGGATGCCGTTCGCCCGCTGCAGAGCGTCCAAACGCTGCTGGTGGCTGCGCTCCGGAGTCGGGGCCGATGTCGTTGGGGGGGGGTTCATGTATCCGTGATTATTGCGCATGAAGTCACCTGACGCAACAGGGTTCACCGGTGAGCGGCGCCGACGACGTCGCCCATGCTCAGCGAACGTGAGTGCAGGAAGTCCGCCAGTTCCCCCGACAGTCGTCGGGCCGTTGCCGGGTCACGGAACGTGGCACAGCCGATGGCCACGACGGACGCGCCACAGGCCAAGAAGTCGACCACGTCTTGAACCTCCGTGGCCCCGCCCATCCCGACGATCGGGATCTCTACAGTCGCCGCGACTTCGTACACGCAACGCAGGGCCAACGGCTTGATCGCCGGCCCCGAAAGGCCCCCGGTCACCCCGCCCAGGCTGGGCCGCAGGGACACGCGGTCGATGGCGAGCCCCTTGAAGGTGTTCACGAGGGAGAGCGCGTCGGCGCCGGCGGCCTCCGCCGCTCGCGCCACGGAGGCGATGTCGGTGACGTTGGGGGTGAGTTTGGGCATGAGGAGGCCCGGCCACAAGGGTCGCACCGCGCGGAGAAGCGCAGCGGTCTCGTCCGGGTCCGCGCCTATGGACATACAGCCTGAGTGGACGTTCGGACACGACACGTTGAGCTCCAACCCCACACGTTCGGTCCAAGGCGCCGCGGTCGGCCGCGACGAGGTCTGTTCGTCGAGGGCACGCCGGAGTCGCTCCACCGTCACGACGTAGTCTTGGATGGAAAAGCCTCCGACGTTCAGTATCAAGGGGCGCGGCAGACCAAGAAGACGAGGGAGTTCGCGCTCCACGAACACATCGATCCCGTTGTTGGGGAGCCCGATGGAGTTGAGCATGCCGGCTTCGGTCTCCAGGATGCGCGGAGGTTCGTTGCCCCTGCGGGGTGCCAGGGTCACCGTCTTGGGCACGTAGGCGGCGAACGGAGGGTCCAGGAGCAACCGGGTCCCGGCCTCTCCCTCGCCAAGGCCAAGGGACTCCGCCACCTCGAACAGGTCGAAGGTGCCCGATGCGTTGATCAGAGGATGACGCAGCTCGATGGGTCCCAGTCGAGTGGTCAGATCGATGTTCTGGGCGGCGCGGCCGCTCACGATGCATCACCCCTCACGGATCCACTACCCCTCACGATCCGCCGCCGCCCACCACGCAGGGATGGCCGGATTCGCCGAACGCCTCCTCACCTGAGAAGACCGGACCTTCGCGACATACCCGGACCAGACGGCCGTCCGCCATAGGGATGACGCACCCCTGGCAGGACCCCACTCCGCAGGCCATGCCCGCCTCGAGACTGAACCAGGCGCGCACGGCCTCCCTGGTCCGGCACAGATCCCACACGGCTTCGCACATGGCGTGGGCCCCACAGCAGAACAGAGCGTCTCCATCACTCAGTTCTTCGCTCAGCAGGTCGGTGACCAGACCCTCGCGGCCGAAGCTCCCGTCCTCGCAGATAGTCTCCATGCGGGCCCGCATTCCCAGCGCGTCCAACGCGGCCAGAGGCGGTTCGAACGCATCCAGCACCGCTGCCTGAGGCGAATCGCGGAACCCCAGGAGCACCAGCACCTCCGCCGCACGAGGCGCCGACGCGCGCACGCGGTCGGCGAGACGTTCGAGTAGTAACAGGAAGGGTGCGGCGCCCACCCCACCCGCAACGATGAGGAGCCGCGAGCCGGCCCCACCCCACCTCTCCCCCGCCCCGATTTCGGACCGCGAAAGAGCATCGATGTCGAACGAGCGTCCCAGCGGACCCACGACCCACACCTCACTCCCCTTCGAGGCCGCCATGAGTTCTATGGTGGCGGGGCCGACCGGCGAGATCAAGAAGGCGACCCGGGTCCCGGACTCGCCGGCCTCGGCCGGGCGCTCGCTGTGGACGCTGAAGGCGCGCGGCAAGAAGCGGCGGGAGCCGACGAGCCGTATCATGGCGAACTCACCCGATCGCGCCGCCCTCCAACCTGGCACCAGGACGGTCAGCTCGACCATCGAGCCGAGAGTGCGGGAGTGGACCACCCGGCCCACGACCGCCGGGTCGCGTCCGGGGTCGGAGTCCGACCGTCCTCGATCGTCGGCGTCCGCTCTCACCTGCACATCCAGCCCACGCCGTCAGCGACCGGGGCCGCGGCCGGGCGCGGAGTCGCCGCCCGCCGGGTCACGAGCGTCCAGGCGCGGAGTCGCCGCCCGCCGAGTCGCGGACGGCCGAACGCTGGACCCCCGGGGCGGCGGCGGCGGAGCCGTGGACAGCGAAGCCCAATGAGGGTCCGTGCAGCTCTTGCAGGCAGGCCACCGGCACCTCGCCGGTGCGCGCCGCTTCAATCGCCTGCACGGCCGCCTGTGCCGCCGCGATGGTGGTCATGGCGGGCACTTTCCGACGAACAGCCGCCCCCCGGATCTCGTATCCGTCGGCTCGAGCGCCCCCGCCACGCGGAGTGTTGATCACAAGGTCGACCTCCCCCCCGTCGATGAGATCGACGATGGTGACGACGTCGGCGTCCTCTTCGCGGACCGCAATGCCATCCGAGTACTTCAGCACCATCTCCGCCGGTATGCCGTTGCGCGTGAGCGTGTCCTGGGTGCCCGCAGTGGCCAAGAGGCGGAAACCCAGCCGCGCCAGGGTGGCCGCCACTCCCACGGCCGCGGCCTTATCTGCGTCGCACACGGAGATGAAAACGGTGCCACGCTGGGGCAGACGGTCGCCCGCGGCCAACGAGGCTTTGCCGAACGCTACCGGAAAACTGCGTCCTATCCCCATCACCTCGCCGGTGGACTTCATCTCCGGGCCGAGGGTCGTATCCACCCCGGGAAAGCGGGGGAAGGGAAGGACCGCCTCCTTCACGGCCACGTGAGTGAATCCCCGATGACTCGGCACGCGTCCCGTGGCCAGCGACTCCTCCCAGCCGGGCGGGCGCAGCTCGGCCAGCTTGTGACCGGCGATGACCTGGGTGGCGATCTTGGCCAAGGGCACACCAGTGGCTTTGCTCACGAAGGGCACCGTGCGGCTGCCTCGGGGATTGACTTCGAGCACGTAGATGGTGGTGCCGGCGTCGCTCGACTGCAGCGCGTACTGCACGTTCATGAGCCCGACGACCCCCAACTCGAGCGCCAGAGCCTCGGTCTGCTTCTCGATGGCGTGGACCACCTCGCCCCCGAGCGTCATAGGCGGGATCACGCAGGCGGAGTCGCCCGAGTGGACACCTGCCTCCTCCACGTGCTGCATCACCGCCCCGATGTAGACGTCACGGCCGTCGCACACGGCGTCTACGTCCACCTCGATACTCCGCTCCAGGAAACGGTCGATGAGCACCGGGTGCCGGGTCGAAGCCTTCACGGCCGTCTGGATGTAGCGCTCGAGCGCGGTCTGGTCGTAGACGATCTCCATGGCCCTGCCGCCGAGCACGTAGCTCGGACGAACGAGCACCGGGTAGCCGATGTTCCCTGCGATGGCCACGGCCTCTTCGGCCGAGCGTGCCGTCCCGTAGGGGGGCGCCTCCAACCCGAGCTTCTTCAGCACCCCGCCAAAACGCTCGCGATCCTCGGCCAGGTCGATGGCCTCCTGGCCCGTGCCCATGATGGGAACTCCCGCCTGGTGAAGTCGCTCAGCGATGCGTAGGGGAGTCTGGCCCCCGAACTGCACTATGACGCCTACCGGCTTCTCGTTGTCCACGACATTGAGCACGTCCTCCACCGTCAGTGGTTCGAAGTAGAGGCGATCGGAGGTGTCGTAGTCAGTGGACACGGTCTCGGGGTTACAGTTGATCATGATGGCCTCGTAACCCTGCTCCCGCATCTCCATGACGGCGTGCACGCAGCAGTAGTCGAACTCTATGCCCTGTCCTATCCGGTTGGGGCCGCTACCCAGGATGATCACCCTCTCGCGCTCGAGGTTGGGCAGCGCCTCGTTCTCCTCTTCGTAGGTGGAGTAGAAGTAGGGCGTGTAGGCTTCGAACTCGGCGGCGCAGGTATCGACCGCTTTGTACGTAGGGATTATGCCCTCCATCAAGCGCCGCGCCCGCACCTGGTCCTCGGTGCAGCCAAGAAGCTTGCCGATGCGGCCGTCGCTGAAGCCCAGACGCTTGGCTTGACGGAGTTCCTCGCGCGGCAGGACTTCCAGGGCAGACTCGGCTGTAGCGGCGGCGCTCGCGTGGCCCCCGGAGGCGGCCGCCGGCAGACCGATAACGACCGCCGCCGACCCCACCTGTGACTCGTGCCGGGGGGTTGGAGTCGGTGGTGGGGCGTCCGCGAAGGCAGTGACCGACGCGAACGACTTCAAACGCTCCTCCGCTTCCACGATCTCCCGCAGCTCCTCGAGGAACCACTCGTCTATCATGGTCACGCGGAAGATCTGCTCAAGTGTGACGCCGCGCCGGTAGGCCTCCAGGATGAGATCGAAGCGCTCGGCCGACGGGATGCCGATCATGGCCACCAGCGCCTCGTTGTTCGCGGGGATATCGGGCTTCACGTCGAGCTCGCGCGAACGCATGGACTTCTGGAAGGCTTCTTTGAAGGTGCGACCGATGGCCATGTTCTCCCCCACGCTCTTCATGTGGGTGGTGAGCCGGGCGTCGGCCAGTGGGAACTTCTCGAAGGCCCAACGCGGCGTCTTGACCACTACGTAGTCGATGGTAGGCTCGAAGCAGGCCGGCGTCTTCTTGGTGATGTCGTTGGAGATCTCGTCGAGGGTGTAGCCCACGGCCAACTTGGCGGCGATCTTGGCTATGGGGAACCCGGTGGCCTTGGAGGCGAGCGCGGAGCTGCGCGAGACGCGCGGGTTCATCTCGATGACCATGAGGTCGTCGGTCTCGGGAGAGTATGCGAACTGGATGTTCGAGCCGCCCGTCTCCACCCCGATGGCGCGGATGATGCGGAGGGAGGCGTCGCGCAGGCGTTGGTACTGGAAATCGGTGAGTGTCTGCTGGGGAGCCACCGTAACCGAATCGCCGGTGTGGATGCCCATGGGATCCATGTTCTCGATGGAGCACACGATCACCACGTTGTCCTTGCGGTCGCGCATCACCTCGAGTTCGAACTCTTTCCAGCCGATCACCGACTCCTCCAGGAGCACCTGACTCACCGGGGATGCATCGAGGCCCGACTTCACGGCGCGCTCGAAGTGGTCTCTGTTCTCGGCTACCCCTCCCCCGTGGCCGCCCAGGGTGAAGCTGGGCCTGATGATCAGCGGCAGACGCAGGCCGCCCTCCAGGGCCGCCCGCGCTCCCTCCAGGTCGCGCACCACCGCCGACTCCGGCACCCGCAGACCGATGGAGGCCATGGTATTCCGGAACCGGTCGCGGTCTTCGGCGCGCTGGATGGCGTCATAGTCAGCACCCAGGAGTTCCACGCCGTAGCGCTCCAGCGTGCCGTCTTCGGTGAGAGCTACAGCCAAGTTGAGGGCGGTCTGCCCTCCAAGGGTGGGGAGCAGAGCGTCGGGGCGTTCCTTCTCGATGATGCGGGCCACCACCTCGGGCACTAAGGGCTCGATGTAGGTGCGGTGGGAGAAGACGGGGTCGGTCATGATGGTGGCCGGGTTGGAGTTGACGAGGACCACCTCGAACCCCTCCTCGAGCAGTACCTTGCAGGCCTGCGTGCCGGAGTAGTCGAACTCGCACGCCTGCCCGATGACTATGGGCCCGGAGCCCAGAAGCATGATCTTGTGGATGTCGGTACGGCGCGGCATCAGGTCTCCATTCCGTTCGGCCTCACAGGACGCGATTAACGGTCGCGAGCCATGATACAGCAGGGTAACGGACCATGTGAGCGTCAGACCCGGCGCGAACGGACGTCAGTACCGGCGTTACGACAGGCGTCACGGCGCGGGTCACGGCAGGCGCGACAGGTAGCGTCACGGCGGGCGTCAGCCGATGTCGGCGTGATAGCTCTGCAGCGAGCGCACCCCGACACCCGAACCCCGCGCGGCGGCGATGCCCCGCGCAGCGGCCAGCGCGGCCGTGGGCGTGGTGATGTAGGGCACTTTGTGCCGGACGGCCGCCTTGCGGATGTATGAGTCGTCGAACTCACTCCATTTGCCGGACGGGGTGTTCACGATCAGGTGTATCTCGCCGTTGCGCACCGCGTCCTCGATGTTCGGCCGCCCCTCGTGCAGTTTGAGGATAGGGACGGCCTCGAGGCCGTTCTCGGCCAGGAAGGCGTGGGTACCCACAGTCGCGCGCAGAGAGAAGCCCAACCGCGCGAACTCACGGGCGGCGTCGAGCACCAACGAGCGATCGTGCTCTTGTACTGTGATGAGTACTGTGCCCTCGAGCGGCAGAGCTTGGCCGGCGGCTTCCTGTGCCTTGAAAAAGGCGTGTCCGGGGCTGTCCGCAAGTCCGAGGACCTCACCGGTGGAACGCATCTCCGGCCCGAGCAGCGGATCTACCTCCGGAAACATATTGAAGGGGAAAACGGCCTCCTTGACGCCGAAATGCGGGAAGGCGCGCTTCTCCAGACCCAGGTCGACCAGCCGTTCACCGAGCATGACTCGGGTGGCCAGAGCCGCCATCTGGATGTTGCATACCTTCGAGACCAGAGGCACCGTGCGCGAGGCGCGAGGATTCGCCTCCAACACGTACACCGTGCCGGCAGAGATGGCGTACTGGATGTTCATGAGCCCCACCACCCCCAGCTCGATGGCGATGCGGCGTGTGTAGTCCTCAATGGTGGCGATCTGACCCGCCGACAGCGTCACCGGCGGGATGACGCACGCGGAGTCGCCGGAGTGCACGCCCGCGTACTCTATGTGCTCCATGACTGCAGGCACGAAGGCGTCGGTGCCGTCGGCGATGGCATCCGCCTCGCATTCGATGGCGTTCTCAAGGAACTTGTCGATGAGGATCGAGCGCTCGGGTGTCACACCCACCGCCGCCACGACGTACCGCCGGAGCATCTCCTCATCGTGCACGATCTCCATGCCCCGGCCACCGAGCACGTAGCTGGGACGCACGATCAGCGGGTAGCCGATGCGTGCGGCGATAGCGAGCGCCTCGTCCAGAGTCGCGGCCATCCCGGCCTCCGGCATGGGTATGTCCAACCGCTCCATCACCTTGCTGAAACGATCGCGGTCCTCGGCCAGGTCTATGGTCTCGGGAGAGGTCCCGATAATGGTGACGCCGGCGGCCTCCAATTCCCGCGCTATGTTGAGCGGAGTCTGGCCCCCGAACTGCACGATCGCGCCTTCCGGGCGTTCTTTCTCGTAGATGGCGAGCACATCTTCTACCGTGAGGGGTTCGAAGTAGAGTCTGTCGGCAGTGTCGAAGTCGGTGGAGACAGTCTCCGGATTGCAGTTGACCATGATCGATTCCAGCCCCGCTTCCCGCAAGGCGAAGGCCGCGTGTACGCAGCAGTAGTCGAACTCGATGCCCTGACCGATGCGGTTAGGCCCTCCGCCCAGAACCATGATCTTTCGCCCCTGGCTCACCGGCACGGAGTCGGGCGCGTTGTAGGTGGAGTAGTAGTAGGCGGCGCCGTCGACGCCGCTCACCGGCACAGCCTCGTAGCCCTGCACGATGCCGAGAGTCGCGCGTCGAGCCCGGATCTCCGCCTCGGGCGCCCCGAGAAGCCGGGCAAGGTAAGCATCGGCGAACCCATCCTTCTTCGCCCGCGCCAGAAGGCCCTCGGGGAGTTCGCCCGGGGTAGCACCATTCGGCCCGTAGGCGCGGACCTCTTCCTCGAGAGCCACGAGTTCCCGCATCTGTTCGATGAACCAGTGCTTGATGTGGGTGCGCGCGAACAGGACCTCGATGTCGGCCCCTTTGCGCAGCGCCTCGTACATGATGAACTGACGCTCGCTCGAGGGCTCCGCCAGAAGCGCGAGTAGCCCCTCCAGGGAGCGCTCGTGAAAGTCTTTGGCGAAGCCGAGACCGTGGCGGCCGATCTCGAGTGACCGTATGGACTTCTGCAGGGATTCCTTATAGGTCTTGCCCAGGGACATGACCTCGCCCACAGCCCGCATCTGGGTGCCGAGCTTGTCCTCCGACCCTGGGAACTTCTCGAACGCCCAGCGGGCGAACTTCACCACAACGTACTCGCCTGAGGGCGTGTACTTCTCGAGAGTCCCGTCACGCCAGTACGGGATCTCGTCGAGCGTGAGCCCCCCCGCCAGGAGAGAACTCACGTAGGCGATGGGGAACCCGGTCGCCTTGGAGGCGAGAGCCGAGGAGCGTGAGGTGCGGGGGTTGATCTCGATGACCACCAGTCGGCCGGTTGCGGGGTCGTGCGCGAATTGCACGTTCGTACCACCGATGACCTCGATAGCCTCCACGATGTCATAGGAGTGCTTCTGTAGCCGCGCCTGCAGTTCCGGCGCGATCGTCAACATGGGTGCGGTGCAGTAGGAGTCGCCAGTGTGGACCCCCATGGCGTCCACGTTCTCTATGAAGCACACGGTTATCATCTGGTTGCGGGAGTCACGCACCACCTCGAGTTCCAACTCCTCCCAACCCAGGACCGACTCTTCCACGAGCACCTGGCCCACGAGACTGGCCGCGATACCCCGCGTCACCACGGTGCGCAGTTCGTCGACGTTGTAGACCAAGCCCCCACCGGTTCCGCCCATGGTGTACGCAGGCCTGATGACCACGGGATATCCCAGCCGCGCCGCCACCGCCTCGGCCTCGTCAACGGCGTAACAGATCTCGCTTAGCGGTAGGTCGATGCCGAGGTCAGTCATCGTTCGCTTGAAAGCCATGCGGTCCTCGCCCCGCTCGATCGCCCCCATCCCTACGCCTATGATGCGCACGCCGAATTCGTCGAGCACACCTGAGCGGTGGAGTTCGGACGACAGATTGAGTCCTGACTGCCCGCCGAGATTGGGGAGCAACGCATCCGGACGTGACGCCGCGATGATCTCCCGCAAAGTGGCTGCATTGAGTGGCTCGATGTAGGTCTCGTCGGCCATGACCGGGTCGGTCATGATGGTGGCCGGATTCGAATTGACGAGCACTATCTGGTAGCCGAGGCTCCGCAGGGCCTTGCATGCCTGGGTTCCGGAATAGTCGAACTCACACGCCTGACCGATGATGATGGGCCCCGACCCGATGATCATCACCTTGTGCACATCGTCCCGGCGTGGCATCAGATTCGCTCCCCTTGCTCGGCGGCTTGGCGACTCCCGTTCTCTAACCCCCCAAGGTTCGCTAAGGGACCATCGATGGGTAGAGTGATGATAACAGGAGGGTCGCCCGAAGCGGCGGCGGCACGGAGCGTCAGACAGAACCCCTGCCGCACCGCTCCTCCACTCCCAACGTCGTAAGAATGCGAAAGGGGACATCACGAACGATCCGCGCCGGACGACACGCCGAGTTCTCGTGATCTTCTTCATTTTTGGCCTCGCGGCCGCGCTCACCGCCTGCGGTGGAGGCGGCACGACCGCGTCGCTCACGACGGCATCCAGCACGACGGTGAGCCCAACCACCACCATCCCCTGGGCGACGACCACGCAGCCCTCGACCACGACGACGACCGCAGCCCCCACGACGACGACCACCAGGACGACGACCACGAGCCCGCCCACGAGCATCCCCGAGGGCGGCGTCGAATACACGCGTCTGCCTGGGGACGCCAAACGGATCGCCCTCACTTTCGACGCCGCGTACGACCCGTCGCCGCTCGCCTCCATCCTGGCGACGCTGGAGAGGGAGGATGTCCCGGCCACGTTCTTCTTCACCGGAGAGTTCGTCGAGGACTTCCCCGATTCCGTTGCTCAAGTGGTGGCATCGGGTCGGCCCATCGGCAATCATTCCTACTCGCATCCAGACTTCACCAAGATCTCTCGCGACGAGGCGCGTTCGCAACTGCGCAGAACCGCAGAACTGTTGACCGCCGCCGGCGCCGACGATCCCCGCTCCCTTTTCCGATTCCCATACGGCGCGAGGGACAAGGCGACCTTGGCGCTCGTGGCAGACGAGGGTTACGTGAGCGTCTATTGGACGATCGACACCCTCGACTGGAAGACCGACCGCACGACTAAGGAGATCTACGATGCGGTGATGAACCGACTCAGTCCGGGCGCGATCGTGCTCATGCACGTAGGCGGGAAGCAGACGGCCGCGGTCCTGCCGTCGCTCATTGCCGATATCCGCGCACAGGGATACGAGTTCGTCGATCTGCGCACGGCACTCCGCTGACGCAGCGGCAGACGGATTCCTCGCCCGCTTTCCGGTATCATCGACGGTGCCGTTCATGACGGTCGGTACGCTCACCACGGAACGAGGGGACCGAGAGAACACCTGTGCTCGCTTGGAAGGAACTGCTCGGCAGTAAACTGAAGTTCGGCCTGATCGCCGCCGCCATCGGCTTGGTGGTGGCTCTCACTCTCCTCATGTCGGCGATGTCGGAGGGGCTCATCACAGGCATGACCGGAGCCAAAGGTTCTCTCGCCGGCGACGCGCTCGTATTCCAGCGCGACACTCAGCTGTCGCTCGAGCGCAGCCTGCTCACCAAGGACGACCTCGCCACCATCTCCGCAACCCCGGGGGTGGCGAAAGCGTACGGCGTCGGTCACGCTATGATCTCGGTCGACGCTGGTGGTTCGGTGTTCGATGCACGCATCCTTGGATTGAGCGACGCCTTCGACCAACTGCCCCTGCTGGAAGGCCGCCTTCCGCAGGCGCGTCAGGAGGCGGTAGTGGATGCAACCGCCAAGGCAGACGGCATATCTCTGGGGGATTCCGTCCAGCTCTCCCCCGTCGGCGGCGACCTCACGGTGGTGGGATTCACCCACGATCGGCGCTACATCATGACCCCCGTCTTCTACGTGGACATGCCAACGTGGCTGGAGGTGTACTCTGCGAGTCTCCTCGGGCGCACGGCAGGGACCGTGGGGGCGGCCGCGGGGGCGGCCGCGGGAGACGCTGCGGAGAATACCGATACCTCCCCGCTTACCGAACAACTCTCCGGCGGGGCCTCCATCGCCGCCGTCTTCCTCGACAAGGGAGTCACGGTCGACGACCTAGCCGCTCGCTTCGGCGGGCGTTATGAGGTGGCCACGCCGCAAGCAGCCGCCCGGGCGGGCAACGGTATGCCGGTCATGGTATTGGCTGTGGACGGAATACAGGTGGTGTCCCTCCTGATCGGCGCCCTGGTCATAGGGATCTTCTTCTACATCACCACGCTCCACAAGACCGCACAGATCGCCGCGGTCAAGGCTCTCGGGTCGTCGAACGGCTACCTATACCGCCAGCTGTGGCTGCAGATCGCGGTGCTGGTTACGATAGCCGTGGTGATGGGCATGGTTCTGGCCTTGGGAGCCGGTGCGTCTATGCCTCCCGCGATGGCGTTCGACCCGGGTGTGGCGAAGTGGGGCGTGTCTCTTATCGCCGTATACGTCATGGCCTTCCTCGGAAGCCTGTTCTCGCTGCGGAACATCCTCGGGATCGACCCCGCCACCGCCCTCGACCGCGCGGAACACTAGGAGCCTGTCATCAACGTACTCGAGGTGCGCAACGTATCGAAGCACTACGGCAGCGGCCACACCATGGTGACGGCGCTCGACGACGTCTCACTCGCCCTCGCCGCCGGACGCCTTCTGGCCGTGCTGGGGCCCTCGGGCTCGGGAAAGACCACCATGCTCTCGATCATCGCGGGTCTGCTGCAGCCGTCTTCCGGGGAGATCTTGCTCGCGGGCGAACCGATCAATCTACGCGGAGCGGCTGAAGCGGCCTCCTTCCGTCGGGATAACGTGGGCCTGGTGTTCCAGGACCACCACCTCATCCCCTATCTGACTGCGCTGGAGAACCTGCTTCTCGTGCCCCACCTTGCCGGCCGTGTCCGGCTCGAGCATCGTCAGCGGGCGGAGAAACTCCTCGACGAATTCGATCTGACCAAGCGGAAGTCACACAAGCCCTCGAACCTCTCCGGCGGCGAGCGACAGAGGGTGGCTATCGCCCGGGCGCTCATGAACGACCCCACGATCATGCTTGTTGACGAGCCTACGGCCAACCTCGACACCGAGCGTGGGCAGAAGGTGCTTGAATTGCTACGTGGGCAGATCCACGCGCGCGAAATGACCTGCGTCATGGTGACCCACGATCCCCGCATGGCCGGACAGGCCGACCAGACGCTGGAACTCGTGGACGGACGGGTGGTGAACGACGGCTCATGACCATCGCGATCACCATCTACTCGGATTACATCTGACCCTTCTGCTACGTCGGCGCGGGAATCGTCGACCGGTTGAAGGAAGAGTTCGACATCGAGGACCGCTGGATCAGCTACGAGATCCATCCCGAGACTCCACCGGAGGGTCGCCACCTGGAAGAATTGTACCGAGGCGTGGACCTTGACCCGATGCACGAGATGCTCCGCTCCCGGTGCGCAGAGTTCGGACTGCCGTTCGCCCCACCTCGGCTACTCGCCAACTCGCGCGCGGCCATCTTGGCCGCCGAGTACGCGCGTGACCACGCCAAATTTCCAGAGTTCAGTCGCCGAGTCTTCTCTGCCTACTTCGCCGAAGGCCGGAACATCGGAGAGATCGAGGTGCTGCAAGCCGCCGCCGAGGAAGTCGGGCTCGATCCCGAGGGCCTCACTCGGTCGCTTAGAGACGGGGAGCACCTGGATAGACTGCTCGCGGCGGAGGCGGACGCCCGGAGGCTGGGCATCACCGGGGTTCCCACCTTCTTCATCGAACGGCCGCCCGCCGATGACTCCTCCATCAACGCGCCGTCGCAGGCAAAGACGCCGAGCCGGAGGATAGTGGGCGCCCAACCGTTCGAGGTCTTTCAGAGGGCCTTGCTCGACCTGTAGCACCCCGTTCCGCCGCGGTCGTGATCCCCAGTTCCCAACCGCACATCTTTACGTGCTCTTCACGCTGACCCTTCATACTCCCCCTAGGTATATTCCGCTGTCCTATTCCGCTGTCCTCAGGAGTTCAGAATGAGAAGAGGCATCTCGGAAGTCGTCTTCGCGGTAGGGCTCGTGGCCCTTGTCGCGGTCGCTTGGTTCTACCTGCAAGACCGGCAGGAGGCGGCCTCCAGCCCTCCACCGACGAGCGCGGCTGCGGGTCAAAGTGCTTCCTCCACCGAGGAACAATCCCCTGCAGTCCCCGCCCCTGAGCCGAGCGAGCCCGACTACGTGGCCCAAGACTCCGGCGAGGGCGGCGTGAAGGTGATGGGCGTGGTGTTGACGTCGGGGGCGATCGAACAGGACCCGACCCTATCCGACATGGCCGCGCTGGTAGACCCAGAGACTGAGATCGGCATCATGGTCCTTTTCGAGACCCACTCCGGCGATCTCTCTCAGCTTGACCTGGTGGCCCTCTCCACCTTGAGCGCCCCGGACGGAGACCACAAAGCCGTCCGCTGGGAGACGGAAAGCGACTCGGGACATCATCGCTCGGGACTGCTCGTCTTTGAGCGCAGGGGACTTGATCTCGCCTCCGGGACCGGCGACCTCACCCTCACGATGCGAGACGTGGCCGGAGTGCCCGCGCGCACCGTCACCTGGCTCCTCCCGCTCGGGTAGGCCTAGCTCGTGGAAGCACCCATCCTACTGGCGTTGGCGGCCGGGGTCGTCTCCTTCCTCTCGCCCTGCATAGTGCCCATGATCTCGGTGTACCTGACCCTGATAACAGGGATGACCATGGACGAGCTGACCGCCAAGCCCGGGCTCGTGGTCAGGCGCACCATCGTCGTCAACACGCTGCTCTTCGCCCTCGGGTTCACCATCGTGTTCACACTGGCCGGCGGCGCCGCCGGCGCGATCGGGGCGGCACTGCAGAGTGCCACCCGTGGTCTCGAGATCATCGGTGGAATCGTCATCGTGCTGATGGGCCTATCCATGGCCGGCGTGTTCCGCCTCGGATTCCTCGACAAAATGCGACTCCCGCTGAAGCGCCCGCTCTCCAAGCCGAGGGGCCCACTCGGGTCGCTGGTGGTGGGACTCGTCTTTGCCGTGACCTGCTCGCACTGCATCGCTCCCACGCTCCTATCAATGATGGCGGTTGCCGGAACCACAGGCTCGCCCACGGCAGGCATGGTGACGATGTTGGCCTTCTCCCTTGGCCTCACCATCCCCTACGTGGCCACCGCGGTGGCAATAACCCCCGTTCTTAGGGGACTCTCCAGGCACAAGCAGACCACGAGGTTCGTCGGCGTGGCGACCGGGGTCGTCTTGGCCGGGTTCGGCCTTCTCATGCTTGGCGGCCAATTCACCCGTTTGGTCGAGATCAGCTCCCGACTCATGCCCTTCCGCGTTCCGTTGGGCATGTGACCCGCGGATTCCGATAAAGGAGGCGCCACCGTGCCCTACCGTACTTTTGAGATGATCACCTTGGGTCCACTCCACCTCCGCACTTGGGGCATGCTTGTAGGGCTCGGCATACTCGCGGGAGCCTACTTGACGGTGCGGCTTGCCCGAAGCCGCGGCATCCCGGAAGACAGAGTCTGGACGCTCACGATCGTGGTCGCTGTTGCCGGGGTGCTCGGTAGCCGAGTGCTCTGGGCCCTGCAGCCCGATCTGATCGGCGAGACAATCGCACATCCCCTCCGTCTCATCTCCATCTGGGAAGGTGGACTCACGTTCATCGGGGGGCTGCTCGCCGCCGTCGCCGCCGCGGTCGTCTACCTCCGCCGGGCCGGGCTTCCCATTCTCCGCATGGCCGACGTGGCCGCCCCCGGTCTCGGCCTGGGCCTCGCCATCGGACGTGTCGGGTGCTTCCTCACCGGGCTTCACCCCGGGCGGCCTACCTCGTTGCCCTGGGGGATCGACTATCTCGGAGCCGTCCGGCACCCGATCCCGCTCTACGAGTCGACTCTCGGCCTGGTGCTCCTTGTCGTGGGACTCCTGCTACTCAGGCGACGCGTCGCGCCTGGTGCCACCGCGCTGGTGGTGGTCGTCGGGTATCTGATCGGTCGCTCTCTCCTTGACCTCTTGCGCGCCGGCGCGGCTGAAGGCATCGCCGGAACCGATCCGCGCCTCCTCGGCCAACTCACGCTGACGCAGGGTGTGGCCATCGTCGCCGTTCCGGTGATGATGTTCGTACTGGCGACTCTTCTTGTTAAACGCGGGGAAACCGGAGTCACTCGGTTTCAGGCAAGCCGTTAAGGCCCACGCGAATGGTCGGTCTGTGTGCAGCCGGATCAGGTCAAGCAGAGCTACTTAGACGCGACTGGTGCACGTGAAGCGACAGCCTTGTTAAGTCAGCGGGCGTGCGGTCGGGGACTCTCGCTCTCACTCTTCCTCCTGGCGGCCCTCTTCTTCCTTGGCTCGCAGGTCGCACCTGCGTTCGCAGACACCGAGAGCATCGCCCCTGCCGGGTCGGGTGTCTCATTCCCGCAGCTCACCCTTCAGCCGGAAGACATCGCCCTCACTATCAACGACGTACCCTATCCCCGCAGCGCGATCCAGGGGTACCTCGACTTCACCCGCAGGCAGGCACAGGCGACGGGTGATCCGCGGAGTTTCTACGAGTGGGGCGAGATCCTTCACCTCTACGACACCGCCGCCGAGAGGGTCCTGGCAGCGCGTGCAGCTTGGGACGCAGGGTACCGGGTGACTCCGCAGGACCGTGCCGACTTCTCCGTCTACACGGTGGACAGCACTGCCTGGTACCTCCAGGAGCTCTATGGCGGTTCCCGCGCCGTGTTCGATTGGGACGCCGACCTTCAGATCCTCATGAAGAAATGGATGGTCTACGTCACGCACGGTGAACGGGACGTGAGCTGGACACGCGCGGGCGAACTCATGAACGCCGATAGCGAGGAGTTCGATGCGTGGGACGCCTGGTATCTGCCGGTGAGACGCACGGCGGTGGTGGTCACCTACCCCGAACGGCTTGACCGAGCGGGAGATGGCCCTCCACGCCTCGGCGTCATCATCGTGGCGTTCGCGCTCGCGACGGCGCTCGGAGTCTGGCTCCGCTCGCTCCGTCGCGGTAGGCGAAGTAGCAATCTCCTCGTGCGCTGGCCCTGGCTCGACTCCCTCGTCCGGCGGCGCGTCTATCCGGAGGGCGTGCAGGGCGTGGTGCTCGTCGTGTTCCTGGTGATGATGGCCGCACTCGCGCTCGGAGCGCCTGTCTCGCACCGCAACCTGGGCTCGGTGTACCTGTGGATCTTCTGGTGGCCTCTCGTGCCCTTCCTGCTGTTCTTCAGCGCACGTTCGTGGTGCGCTGTTTGCCCGATAGCTACTCTCGGCGATGTGGCGCAGCGGATACCGGGTCTGGGCGGGCGTCGTACCCCCCGCTGGCTGGCGGTAGGGGGCATCTGGATGGTCGAAGGCACCTTCCTGGCCATCA
>JBBRDB010000014.1:0-27515 GCA_038204345.1 Thermoleophilia bacterium
ACAGTCTTCATGCGCTTCTTGCCCGCCTTCTGTTTCTCGAGCAGCTTCCTCTTACGGGTTATGTCCCCCCCATAGCACTTCGCCAACACGTCCTTGCGCATGGCCCGCACCGTCTCCCGGGCGACGATACGGCTCCCCACCGCCGCCTGGATGGCCACCTCGTACATCTGGCGAGGTATCTGCTTGCGCAGCCGTTCGACCAGGGCGCGGCCCACCGGGTAGGCTTTGTCCTTGTGCACGATGAGGCTGAGCGCATCCACGGGCTCGCCGGCTATGAGGATATCGAGGCGCACCATATCCCCCGGCTCGAAATCCTTCATCTCGTAGTCGAGGGAGGCGTAGCCCTTCGTGCGCGTCTTGAGCAGGTCGAAGAAGTCGAGCACTATCTCGGCCAGCGGAAGGTCGTACACCAACCGCACCCGGTCGGCCGACAAGTACTCCATGTCCCGGAAGGTGCCCCTCTTGTCCTGACAGAGCTCCATGACACTGCCCACGAACTCGCTTGGGGTCAACACCGAGGCCAATATGTAGGGCTCGCGCACTTCCGCGATAAGACCCGCGTCGGGAAAGTCCACCGGGTTGCTCACTCCCAACACCTGGCCGGAGATGAGTTCCACCTCGTACTTTACGTTCGGAGTGGTGGCGATCAGCTCGAGGCCGAACTCCCGCTGTAGCCGCTCGCGCACGATCTCCATGTGGAGGAGGCCCAGGAAGCCGCACCGAAAGCCGAAGCCGAGAGCCCGAGAGGTCTCGGGTTCCCAGTGCAGAGAGGCATCATTCAACGTGAGCTTCTCGAGGGCTTCCTTCAGCTCCGGGTAGTCGTTACCCTCTATGGGGAAGAGCCCACAGAACACCATGGGCACGGCCTCCCGGTATCCGGGCAGGGCCTCCCGCGCCGGCCGGTCCGAGTGCGTCAGCGTGTCACCCACCCGCAGATGGGCTACTTCCTTCACACCCGTGATGATGTAGCCGACTTCTCCGGCACTCAGCAGATCCGTCTTCAGCATGTCCGGACTGAAGATGCCCACTTCCTCCACCTCGCTCTTACGCTGAGTAGCGAAGGTGCGGATAACGTCGTTCTTCTTGAAGGTGCCGTCGACCACGCGCACGAAGGCCACGACGCCGCGGTACTGGTCGTAGAAGGAGTCGAAGATGAGCGCGCGGGCCGGACCCTCCATGTCTCCACTCGGAGGCGGGACCCGCCTCACCACAGCCTCCATGACCTCGGCCACGCCCTGGCCCGTCTTTGCCGAGATATGCAGGATATCGTCCGCGTCACAGCCGATGAGGGCGACGATCTCCTCGGCCCGCAGCGCCGGCTCCGCGCCGGGCAGATCGATCTTGTTCAGCACGGGGATGATCTCAAGGTCGTTCTCGAGGGCCAGGTAGGTGTTCGCCAAGGTCTGGGCCTCGATGCCCTGGCTCGCATCGACCACCAGGATCGCCCCTTCGCACGCGGCCAGGCTGCGTGAGACCTCGTAGCTGAAATCCACGTGCCCCGGCGTGTCGATGAGGTTGAACTGGTACTCGCGATCGTCGTGGGCGCGATAGTAGACCCGCACCGCCTGCGCTTTGATGGTGATGCCCCGCTCGCGTTCGATGTCCATGCGGTCGAGCACCTGCTCGCGCATCTCGCGGTCGGCGACGGTATGGGTGAGTTGCAGAATGCGGTCGGCCAGGGTGGATTTCCCGTGGTCGATGTGGGCGATGATCGAGAAGTTGCGGATGTGATCGAAACCTGACATGGCGAAGTATTGTACCCCAGCCGGAATCCACTCAGGGTTGAGCGCGCGCGGCGACGAGTGTGGCCACGGGGGGCGCCGCGGGAGGCGACTACGGGAGGCGACTCCCGGCACCCGCACCATCCGCCGCCGTTACGGGAGGTCTTCGCCTTCCAGACTGATTACCTCTTGCGTCGTCGCCGCATCGCGTCGGCGGCGCAGCACCCCTATCACCTCTCGCAACTCATCCATGCGCATGACGCGCGCGGCCGCGGCGTAGACAAGGAAACCCAACGCGTATCCGGCGCCGACCGAGACGAGCTGCGCAGGCACGGACCGCCCCAACCAGCCGTCCAAGGACCACCAAACCGCGTACGCGACCGCAGATAGCGGGACCAAGGCGGCGAAAGATCGCACCACCGATGCGGCGACCCGCCGGCCGTCGACCGTGCCGATCTGTCTACGAAGCAGGAACATGAGCCCGAAGAAATTGAACGTCGAGACGATGGCGGTAGCCAGGGTGACACCTCCCACGCCGAGCGGCCTGTAGAGCAGCAGCGCCATGGTCGTATAGAGCACGAGGTTGGCTACCCCCACGATCAGCGGCAGCCAGGCCTTCTGGATGCCGTAGAAGGCCCGGTTGAGCAGGGTGTTGGCGCTGACGAACGCCATCCCCAAGCTGAAGAAAGCCAACGCCCACGCCACGTCGGCTGTGTCGCCGGACTGGAACTTACCGTGCTCGAACACCAGGCGCACAGTGGGGACTCCGAGGACCACGAAGAACGCGGCAAAAGGGAGTGTGACGAAGAAGATCTGACGGAGCCCGCTCGATAGGGCCACTCGGAAGTCGTCCATCCTTCCGGCGTTGGCAAACCGCGAGAGTGCCGGGAAGAGCACCGTACCGATGGCCACGGCGAACATCCCCTGGGGCAACTGGAAGAGACGGAAGGCCTTGTCGATGACCGCCGGGGCGGGCTCGCTGATGTAGCTCGCCACGATGGTACCGACGAGGGCGTTGAAGTTCACGATGCCCAGCGTGAGCATGACCGGCCCCAGCAGACGACCTACCTGCCGCACCGAGGGGTCGCGGAAGTCAAGACGCAGACCGAGGGAATCTCGGCGTCTCCACACCGCCGGCATTTGGATCACCAGTTGCGCCACGGTCCCCACGACGGTCCCCCACGCGAGTATGTAGAAGGCGCGATCGCCACCGCTGTCACCTGCGAAGAAGACCACCGACCCGATGATTATCAGGTTCCACACGATCGGCGCGAGCGCGGGCAAGGTGAAATGATCGTAGGAGTTGAGCACTCCCATGAAGATGCCGGTGACCCCAAGCAGCACCACCGTCGGGAACATCACCCGGGTGAGGCCGACTGCCAGATCGATGGTCGCCGCATCGCGATAGCCGGGGGCGGCGACGCTGATCACCTCCGGAGCGAACACCATGCCCAGGGCGCTGATGGCTCCCAAGAGCACCACAGCGAGGAAGGTGACGGTCGTTACCAGTTGCCAGGCCTCCCGGCGACGCTCCTCGGACAACAGGCCCGAGAACACCGGGATGAAGGCGGCGCTCAGCGCCGTGTCCGCCACGAGGGTGCGGATCAGACTGGGTACCTTGAAGGCCACGGTGAAGGCGCCCATCTGGGGACCGAGGCCAAGGTAGCTCAGCATCACCTGCTCCCGGACGAGGCCGAGCACCCGCGAGCCGGCGGTCGCGGCCATCAGGAAGGCGGCGGCCACCGCCAGACGACGTGTACCATCTTTGCCCATGGATGGAGGCTATGCTAAACTCCTGCGGCCCCGAAGGGAAGAAGTTACCAAGGATGAGGAGGTGATCAATGGCCAACAGCCCGCAGCAACGTAAACGTGTCCGCATCGCCGAGCGGCAACGCTTGGAGAACCTGCGGTACAAATCGTCTGTGAAGACGCTGTTCCGCAGCCTCAAAGCCTCCGTCTCTTCAGGTGACGAAGAGTCAGCAAAGCAGGTGGCGACCAAGCTGACTTCGACGATCGACAAGGCCGCCGCCCACAACGCGCTGCACAAGAACAACGCCGCTCGCAAGAAGGCGCAGGTCAGCCGCCTCATCGCCGAACTCTAAGACGAACCCACTCCCCCGCTCGGCGCCCGGCCGTGCGAGACCGATGTGGTCCGAGCGCGCGAGATCAGTGTGGTCCGAGAGATATTCGAAACGCCCCGATACCGGGGCGTTTCTGCGTCCCGTCTACCCCGCCACGAGGCGACCGAGGCACATCTCCAACTCCAACTCCGGCGGCAAATTACCCTTGCCTTTCATCCTGGCGTCGGTCTCGGCCAGCAGGCCGACGGCGCGTCCGATGGAATCGACGCCGTAGCTGTCTGCCTGCTGGACCACCTTCTTGGCCGGATACGGCTTCAGCCCCAATTCCGCTTGGATCTGCGAGGGCGATAACCCCTCCTCACGCAGCGCGACCGCTTTGCTGAGGTGTTGGTAATGCCGGAGCACGCGGAACAACAGCCCGGTGGGCTTCTCCCCGGCCGCATAGAGCTCTTCCAGGCTCACGAAGACGACGGCCGGGCGCCGCGAGGCCACGGCATCGACCATGTCGAACACTTTCGCCTCCACGGTGCGGTTGCACATGAGTTCGATGTCCTCGACCCGGATCTGTCCGCGCCCGCGGAACGTGGTGAGCTTCTCGAGCTCCCTCATGAGGAGACGTTGATCGTCGCCCACTCTCTGCACGAGCGAGCGCGCCGCCGCCAACTCAATCTGCCCTCCAAGCTTCCTTGTCTCCCGAATGGCCCAGTTCGGCAACTCGGCGGCCTTCGGAGCCTGGAACTCGAGCACATCACCCACGACCGTGACGGCCTTCCGCAGAGGGTCGTTCGCGGGGAGTTTCTCCCCTACCAGCGCGAGACATGAATCGGGAGCCGGGGAGCGCAGATATTCAGCGATGAGGTCCTTGTCGACTTTGCGCCACTGATCCACTCCGTGCACCAGAACCAGTCGTATCCCAGACAGGAACGCAAGAGTGTTCGCCGCGCCGATCGCCTCCCGCGCACCGTGCTGACCGGCGACGAATTCGTCGATGTTGAGTTCGGTGCCGGATTCGGCCACGATCCGCGCCCGCAATCTCCTCAGGGCGGTCTCGACTTTGGGACGATCATCGCCGAGAATCAAGTAGGCGGGCTTCAGGGGCTGCGGTTTGGCGCCGCTGGTATCGCTTGACGTTCCGGCTGTCATCGTCTCGACCTCCCCGCCGCGACACCGATCCCGCCGCCGGCGACCTTCTCAGCGCCGACCCTCATTCCAGACTCTCCGCCGGCCGACGGAGCGATAGAGACCGAGCCCGACAGGTCGGTCCGGAAGAGTCTCACGCCCGCGTTCTCAATGGTCTCGATGGTCCCACTCTCAGGGTGGCCAAAAGGATTGTCTGCTCCCACCGAGATGACGGCGACCTCCGGCGACAACGCTCCAAGCAGAGAGGAAGTCACCGCTCCCCGGCTTCCGTGATGCGGCACCACGACGCAGTCCACATCCGTGAGCGTGTACCCCGCGAGGGCTGCCGCCTCCGCATCTCCGGGAACGAGTATACCAAGGCCCCCGAGCCGGACGATGACGACGACCGACGAGGTGTTCAGACCCTCGCTGCTCAACGCGGGTCCATCTCGACTCGAGGGCGCGCGTGCGCGTGCCCAGCCCCCATCTGCTCGTGCCCTCAGCGGAGCCTCCGGAGCATCGAACTCGAGGGATACGTCCCCCAGGGTCAGCGTCGCATCGTCACCTGCCAGAACATGCTGTGCCCCGGCCGCCAACGCGGCTTCCCTCACCGCCAGGAAGGCCTCGGCTTCGCTGTTCATGGCGCTCCCCTCGCCGGAGTTCGCCGAAGACCGGGTGTCGAGGACGCCGGTCCCGGCCCCCTCTTCGACCTGGTCCACGAACAGCCCCACCGGGATGCGGCGGACCACTTCTGCCAGTCCCCCGAAATGATCGGCGTGAGGATGGCTGACCACCAACACGTCCAGCCTACCGACTCCCAGGTGCAATAGGTCGTCGAGAAGGTCCGCCTGAGCCGGTCCGCCGTCGATGAGCACCGCGGAACCCTGGGGGGTCCTCACAAGTACCGCGTTCCCCTCCCCCACGTCCAAGACCCGCACTTCGCCCATTTCGGGCCAATCACGTGCGGCCCACCATACCGCGCCCCTCGAGTAAGCCGACGAAACACCGAGAGGGACGGTCCCCAGGAGCACTCCCCCTATCAAGCCGGCCACCACCCGCACCACGGGGTGTGGCCCCGCCCGCCTACGAGGCGACGACCCGGAGCCATCACGGTATCGGGCCGTCGCCGCACGCGAACCAAGGAAAGCGCCAACCACGCCCATGAGCACGGAGGCCGCGTTGGCCATGGTCATGACTGGAGCCTTGGCGAGCAAAGCGGCGACGACGGACACCCATCCCACGAGCACACCCGCCGCCGTGTTCAGTGCACCGGAAAGCAGCGGGCTCGCAAAACCCAGGGCCACGCTGCCAAGACCAAGAGCCATTATCAACGGCACGAGCGGGACAACCAAAGGGTTGGCCGCCACCCCCACCAGAGACACCTGCCCGAAGGTAAGGAGCGAGACGGGAGCCGTGCCGATGGTAGCGGCGAGGGATACCGCCACCGCCTGAGCTATACGCGGAGGGAGCCGAGGGATGAGTCGCTGCTCCAGCGGCCGAGTCAGCAGTAGTAACGCTGCCACCGCGCTGAACGACAACTGGAACCCTGGGGCCATCGCCGCGCCGGGGTCCCGAGCCAGCACCACAACCGCGGCCAACCCGAGTGCCGCCCACGTGTCCCGTCCTCGGCCGACGAACCGCGCGAGCAACATCGTTATCACCATCACCGACGCGCGTGTCACCGAGGGGCCGGCCCCGGTGAGCAAAGCGAAGAGAACGACGGTCACGGAACCTGCGAGAGTGCGCACCCAAGGCGCGGCCCTCGCCCCCTGCAGGATCAGCATGACGAAAGCGGCCAGAGCGCCGACGTGAAGCCCGCTCACGGCCAGTATGTGAGCAATTCCGGAGCGGCGAAAAGCGTCGAGCGAAGAGTCAGGAATATCCGCTTTGTCTCCGAGGAGGATGCCCCGCAGCATCGAACTCGTGACCGGATCGATGCCCACGGCAAGATGGACGCGGGCCCGGGTGCGCAGACGATCGAGCGCTCCGGCGAGCCCCTCCCTGCGGCCGAGGACCCGCACGGCGGTAGGCTCCGCCACCATCACCACGCCGATGCCCTCGCGAGCCAGCCACGCGCGCTCGTCGAAACCACTCCCGCCGCCCCTGCCGGTGGGCGACTCCGGAGCCCGCAGGAGCCCGCGCACTACAAGGATGGCGCCCTCCTGGATCAGGATGTCGCCGTCCGCACTCGATCCTTTGGCAGCCCCACCCGCACCCGACGCGCCACGCGTCATCTCGATTAGTAGATGCTCCCCCACGCCTCGAGGTCCGAGAGATCGCGCCGAGAACGACACACCATTCCCTCGGTCACGCGGACTATCGATGACCTCCACCACGATCTCCGAGCGCGCACCCACCATGGACGCCAGCTCTCCCCGCAGTTGAGCGTCCACACGCACGGCTCCCCACGAGGCTCCGGCCGTCAAAGAAAGGACTATCAACAGGAAGGGAGCTCCGTGCGTGGAGAGGGCGCCGCCACGACCGACACCGGAGCGGATCACAGCCACCACCAGAGCGCCGAGAACGAGACCCGTGACGCCGATCACGACCTTCACGGGAGGGCACTCCACGCCCGCGAACGCTAGGCCCACCGCCGCCGCCATCCACGCGCACCGTGAGACCCCCGCCCGAAGGGTGAGCCAGCGCGAACACCGCTCAAACCACATCGAGCCTCGGCTCACGGCACGACTAGATCGCGCAGGCGCTCCACCGTAGACGCCCCTATCCCCGGCACCTCTTCGAGTTGGTCTACCGATACGAACGGCCCGTTTTCTGCCCGGTAGGCGATGATGCGCTGCGCTGTCTTCGGCCCGACGCCCGGCAAGGTGTCGAGTTCCGCTTCGGTGCCCGTACTCAAAGAGACGGGTCCTGCTGGAGGCGAGTCCGCCGGCCCGGCTGCCCCAGGGGCGGCGGGCACCTGCAGGCTTGGTCCCGCCATCACCTCCCCCACCCGCGGCACACGTATGCAGGCCCCGTCCGCGACCTCGGCCGCCAGCGGCACGGCCTCGCTATCAGCCTCGGCCGTCATGCCGCCCGCCATCAGCAACACCTGGAAGACGCGGGCCCCGGGCTGCACCTCATACACCCCGGGGCGGTGCACGGCTCCCGCGACCTGCACGAAGAGAGGCGGCGGCGAGGTGGTCGAGGTAGACGAGGACGGGGCGAGAGAGGAGGCGCTGAGCGCGCCGGATTGCGCCGCGTCGGCCGCAACCGACGCATCGGACTCATTGGGGCCGAACGTCCAGGTGGGCGCCGGAGTGCCGTCCTCGGCGCTCGAAGCGCCGCGTAGACTCCAGACTCCGACGACCACGACCACGAGGGCCGCGACGACGTACGGGAGGATCCTTTTTCGCGGCAGAGCAGGCATGCGTCCAGCGTAGCCGCCCGTACGGGAGCCGCGTATACGACCTAAGCCTCAGCGAGGCTCAGCGAGGCTCAGTCCTCTGCTAGTACGCCTCCACCCAGAGCTCGAATTGATCCTGCGGATGATCGCATGCGGGGCAGGTATTGGGCGCGCTCGAGCCGGAATGCACGTAACCGCAGTTGTTGCATTTCCAGTGCATGACTTCAGGCCGCGAGAAGACTGCATCTGCTTCGACGTTCGCGAGCAGCTTGCGAAAGCGTCGCTCGTGGTAGCTCTCCACCTCCGCGATCTTGCGAAAAGTAGCGGCCACCTTCTTGAAGCCCTCTTCCTCGGCCACCTGGCCGAAGTCCGGGTACAGCGTACCCCACTCCAGCTTCTCGCCCTCGGCCGCGGCCAACAGGTTCTCGGCCGTGTCGCCGGTGGGCCCAGCGGGGTACTCAGCCGTGAACTCCACCGTACCGCCTTGGAGCAACTTGAAGAACACCTGGGCGTGCTCCCTCTCGTTGCCCGCGGTCTCTTCGAAGAGGTTACTGATCTGCACGTAGCCCTCTTCGCTCGCCACCGCAGCCGCGTACGTATAGCGGTTGCGAGCCTGAGACTCGCCGGCGAACGCCTTCATCAGGTTCTGTTCTGTTCGAGACCCCTTGAGCTCCATCTGCGTCCTCCTCGTCTGTGCCTACTCGTCCTTCGCGCTCGACTTGGCCGGTTCCACCGATATCTCGCGCCCCTTGAACATCGTCTCGTGCATACCCTCGATCACTCGACCGGCCACGGCCTTGCGCACCTCGATGAAAGCGAAGTTGTGAAGGAGGTCGATGCGACCGATGTCGTCTTCCTCGAGTTGGGCGGCCTCGCGGACCAGGCGCTCGAGCGCCTCTCGGTTGACGCGAGCCCGGCGGCCGATGGATATGAAGAGTCTCGTCATCTCGTCACCGTCGGCAGCCCGGCCTTCGCCGTCCCCGGCTAGCACGGTTGCTTCCTCTTCTTCCGCGACCTCAGAGGGGGGCGCCCCGAATGTTGAGGCTTCGCCGCCGGCCTCCTCGCCCCCGGCCAAGGCCTTGATGAGAGCCGCGGTGATCCGGCGAAGATCGTGATCGTGCTCGAGTCGGGAGAGGATGGCCTCGTAGTCGGCCAGATCGTTGAGATCCAGTGCGGCCACCAGGTTCGAAACACGGGCGCGCATTTCCATAGCCCGCCGGAGACGCGCTTCCTCCACGGGTTCGATGAGCGGGGCGGCGGCCGCTTCGACCGTCTTCCCGGAGGGTGTCACGCCCACCGGGGCCTCGGCGGAGGCGGCGTCGAACGCCGCCTCGGGGAGCCCTGATTGCAGCCGAGCGTCTCGTTCGGCCGAGACCGCAGCCTCGGCCGCGCGGAGTCGCGCGAGCACGTCGGCTCGCCGGGCGTCCTCGGCCGCGCTGCGGCTCGAGGCATCCTCGGCAATCGTGGCGCGGTCGGACACAGCGGCTTCGCCCTCCAGCGCAGCCGCGTGCGCTACGCCCACCCGCTCCTCATGTTCGATCCGGGACGCCTCCTTGAGCGCTTCGCCGGCGTCGACCCAGCCGATGCGCTTGCGCGCGTCCCGCAACGCGTATCGGCGCTGGACCCTCTCGGCCTCGGTCGTCGGCTCCTCGGTCTGGCGCAGGAGGCCCGACAACGACGCCTCCGCGGGTTGCCTGCGGCCGCGGCGGCGCTTCTCTGCCGGGGCCGCCTCTTCGACGGCCGCGGGGGCTACGTCTGCGCCTGCCTCGACATCGGCGACCGCCTCCTCCTCGGCGCGCCGAACCGGCAGACCCACACTCCTGTCCACCGCCTCGACACGACGGCGGGCTTTGGCGTCGCCCCGGGCGGCGCGTCGCCGCTCGTCTACTTCAGCGGAGGTGGGGAGCTCTCCCTCCTCGATCGTCGCCATCGAGAACTCCTGTATGCGCAGGAGATCCCAGTATTCAGCGGGCGTCACGAACGTGATGGCCACCCCCGAGCGACCCATACGGCCGGTCCTCCCGATGCGATGAACGTACGATTCCGGGTCTTGAGGCACATGGAAGTTGATCACATGTGTGACGTGGCTGATGTCAAGGCCGCGGGAGGCGACGTCGGTAGCCACCAAGTAGGAGAAGCGCTGGTCGCGGAAACCCTGCATGATCTGGTCGCGCTGCGCCTGAGTAAGGTCGCCGTGTAGACCCTCGACGTCATAGCCGCGGGCTTTGAGTTTGCGAGCGAGTCTGTCCACGTTGCGCTTGGTGCGGCAGAAGATGATGGCGCTTGCCCCTTCCTCTTCGAAATCGAGGAGGCGCATCAGGGCATCTATCTTCTCGTCTTCCGGGACCTCGTAGAATATCTGCTCGGTCTCTTCGAGCGTCATCGTCTCCGGGACCACCGATACCTTCTCCGGGTTCTTCATGTACTCGCGGGCGATGCGCTCGATGTCGGAGGGGATGGTGGCTGAGAACAGCAGGGTCTGCCGCTCTTTAGAACACTGTCGGAGTATTCGCCGGATATCGGGGATGAAGCCCATGTCCAGCATCATATCCGCTTCGTCGAGCACCAACATCTTGACTTCAGAGAGATCGAGTGTGCCCCGCCCCAGGTGATCCAGGATGCGCCCCGGAGTGCCCACGACCACCTGCACGCCTTTCTTGAGCGCGGTGATCTGGCGGTCGATGCGTTGCCCCCCGTATACGGGCAGTACCTTGTGGCCGCTGAAGAGGGTGATCTCGTGTACCTCCTCCGCGATCTGCACCGCCAGCTCGCGGGTGGGAGACAGGATCAGCGCCTGCACAGACGGAGAGTCTGCGGGGAGTCTTTGGGCGATGGGGATACCGAATGCGGCGGTCTTACCGGTCCCCGTCTGCGCCTGGCCAAGGAGGTCGCGCCCCTCCATGATCAACGGGATAGCCTTCTTCTGGATGGGTGTCGCTTCGACGAAACCCATCTTGTTTATCGCTTCCAATACGGGTCCGCTGAGGCCGAAGCTCTCAAAGTCAGTCATGTCGTGTCACGTGTCCTGGGTTCGAAGTGTTCGGAAGCCCGGGGATAGGCCGCGGGCCTGCTACGAGAGAAACTATAGCCCACTATAGCCCAAAGCGGCGGCCCCGGAAGAGGCAGCTGACTCGTTGCCGCCGGCAAACAAGCCGTGGGGACGAGGAACCGAATAGAGCCTTATCCCGAGAGGCCCGCCACGCGCCGGAGGAACGCCCGCAGGTAGAGATTGGTCTCGTGCGGGTTCTCGAGCATAGGGAAGTGGCCTACCCCCACCAGTGACTTCTGCATGGCCCCCGGGATCCAGTAGGCGAGAATGTTCGCTATCTCGACGAAATCGTGCAGGTCCTCCTGCCCCGACAACACGAAGGCGGGTGCCGAGATCTCCTGGAGGCGATCGATGTCCGCCACCCCTTGTTTTGGGTAGCGGGTGGGGTCGAGCCACTCGGCTCCCGACCAGTCTTCGCTCAGACTCACTATCCGCTCGAACACATCGGGACGCTTCCGCCGTACCCAGCTGAAGATGCCGGCCTCCACCCACACCTCGTCGAACGCCGCCCGCGGCCCGCGTTCGCGGGCCACCTGAGCCGAGCGACGCATGATCGACGTGAACTCGTCCGACCAGGGGAATCCCCGCAACACGGTATCGATGAAGAAGAGCGACGCGACGCGCTCCGGGTTCTGCAACACCGTCTCCATGACCACACCGCCGCCTCGAGAGTGACCCACGAGGTGCGCCTTCTCGATCTCCAGGAGATCGAGCAGCCCAAGCAACTCCATCGACATGTGGGGATAGTCGTAGCCCATCGTGGGCACACGCGACGACCCGCAGCCGCGTGCGTCGTAGGTGATCATGCGGAATTCCGTGGCAAGAGGCGCCTGTTCCGCCCACAGGCCATGCCCGAGCCCCAGGCCATGGACGAAAACCACCGGCGGGCCGCTCCCCTCGTCCGTATAGAACACCCCGAGTGTCTCGTCGAAGGGCATCGTTGACCTACGGACGCGACGCGTCAGATAGGAATCGTGCGACAGGCTCGCTTAGACTGTCGCGCTCTCCCCCGAAGAAGTGATCCGCTCCGGGCACGACCACCATAGTCGGATCCAAGCCGACTCCACGGAGGAAGGCTTCCACCGCCGCTGGAGGAGCGATCGGATCGTACTCCCCGCACACGGCGATCACCGGCCCGGCGTACTCTCCAAAGCGCTCGAACCAGTGGGACACGAACTCGTCCCAACTCAGAGGGAACGCCACCAGAGCGAGCCCCGCGGCCGGTTCGCCTTCGATGACGGCCAAAGACGCCATCACGGCACCGAAGGAGTAGCCCGCGAGCAAGACGGGCAGACCCGGTGGGAGTTGGGCGCGCAGGAAGGCGGCGGCGGCCCTCACGTCTCGGAACTCCTCCCGGCCGCTGTACGCACCCTCACTGGCTCCGACGCCGCGGACGTTGAAGCGCAGGGTGGCCAGGCCTTTTTGGCGACACGCCTTGGCCACGTAGTGCACCACCGGCTGCTGCATGGTGCTGCCGTGCAGAGGATGCGGGTGAGCCACTACCACGCCGCCCAGCGGCGGTCCGTCCTCGGGCAACTCCAGCAGTCCCTCGAGGGCCGCGTCGCCCGGGATCGTCACCTCCCGGCGCAGCGCGGCGCGCGTGGACGCGGAAGCCGGCACGCGCTGATCAGGAGATCCGGTCACCAGGCTACTCCCTCATGTTGACGTACTGCAACGGAACCCCCAGGTCGGCCTCTTTGAGGAGGGCAATGACATCCTGCAGATCGTCGCGTTTCTTCGCGGTCATGCGGACCTCATCGCCCTGGATGGAAGCCTGCACCTTAAGCTTGGCGTCCTTCACCAATTTGACCACCTTGCGGGCGACCTCGATGTCGATGCCGTTGACGATCTTGACCTCCTGCCGCAGCATGTCGCCCCCAGCCCGCTCGGACGCGCCGAACTCGAAGGCCTTGGTATCGATGCCGCGCTTCACGGACTTGGCGATCAGGATGTCTCGAAGGGCACGGAGCTTCATGTCGTCCTCAGTGAGAAAGCGGATGAGGTCGTCCTTCTTCACCAACTCCACCTCGGTCTTCGACCCACGGAAGTCATAGCGGGTGGCCACTTCTTTCTTCAGCATGTTGACCGTGTTGTCCATCTCCTGCATATCGACACGGCTGACGACGTCGAAAGTCGGCATGACTCCTCACTCTCACTCGCGCTACAGCGCGTCCCCTGGAGTGGAACGCGAAACAGACCTATCTCCGATGATAGCAGGCCCTCTCGCAGACGACCGCGCTCAGCTCCTCGCCACCGGCGTTGCGGCGCAGTCAGACGCTCGGCTCGGCGCCGGCTCTTCCCAACCCGATGCCGCTCTTAGCTTGTCACCCCGCTCCCTGGGTCGTCGGGCGGGACTGGCGCCGCCGCCCCAGGCGGCCACCTGAGTCAGCCGGCGTTGCGTCGCACGATGCTCCACAGTCGCCCGTCGCGCTCGACGACTTCAAGGTCCACTCCCATCGCTTCGGAGACATGCGGGGCCGTGAGCGCCACGTCCCGCGGGCCGTCCGCGAGGACGCGGCCGGCGCAGAGGAGGAGGGCATGGGAGAAGCCGGGGACGATCTCTTCCAGATGATGCGTGATCATGAGGACAGTAGGGCCCTCGGCGGCAGAGGTGAGCACCTCAAGAGACTCCAGCAGGTCCTCGCGTGCGCCAACGTCAAGCCCGGCAGCGGGCTCGTCAAGCACCAGCAGAGACGGATCGCACATCAGCGCGCGCGCCAGGAGCACCCGCTGGCGCTCCCCCTGCGAGAGCACCCCGAACCTGCGGCCGGCGAGGTGCCCGCAACCCATAGCATCGAGGAGACTCGCCGCTTTGGCACGATCCTCGTCCGTCGGGTGCTCGTAGAACAGCCCCACGGATGCGAACAGCCCACCGATCACCACATCCAGCGCAGGATCGCTCGAGTGGAGACGATCGGCCATGGCGGGACTGACCCACCCGATGCGGCGACGTAGGGCACGAAGATCCACCTGGCCGAAAGTCCTGCCGAAGACCTGCACCGTGCCCTCCGTGGGTTGCACATACCCGGCCACGAGACGAAGCAGAGTGGTCTTGCCCGAGCCGTTCGGGCCGAGTACGGCCCAGTGCTGTCCGCGAACGACCTGCCAGTCGATCCCGAAGAGGAGAGGGACGCCGTCACGGACCAGCGACACCCCTTGAAGACTGATGATCACGTTCTGATCTATCGGACTCACGAGCTGTGGGAACCTCCTTGAACGCGCCGCTGTGTGCGGCCGATGGTGAGGATAGCAGAGCGGCAGGGGCCCCCCATGTGCACCGCAGGAGACTCGCCGGGTTTGGTTCCCGCAGCAAGGACTGGTAGACTGCCGCCTCATGTTACTTCGGAACCTTTCCGCGGCGTCCCGACGGGCCTGGCCCCGTTCTTTCGGGAGCACGCGCCCCACACAGACGGCCGGACCCCTCGCTGGGCTCCGAGCCTCGCTTCGCGCAACACTCGCCGTGGTGGCGCTCCTTGCGTTCACCGCACTCAGTGCCGCGACGCTCGGTGCCCAGCCCGCCGTCGCCGCCACCACCCTCGCGCAGACGCAGGCCGAACTGGCGGCCGCGAAGGCTGAACTCAGCGCACGGCAAGTCGAGCTCGACAAGCTCGCCCAGCGCTACGGCGATGCCCAGGACGACTTCGAGGAGACCCAAGACCGCCTCGTCGAGGTTCAAGCCGAGGTCGATCGCGCCGCGGCCGACCTCGACACCGTGCGCGTGCGCCTGAACAATCGTTTGAGGGGCATCTACATGAACGGCGGCGCGGACCGCCTTGCCGTCCTTGGCGTCTTCTTCGAGGGCGACACCCTCTCGGGCATCTTCAATCGCCTGGGCATGCTAAGCCGAGTGCTCACCGGCGACGAGGACGTCTTCTCGCAGGTCGAGGCCCAGTTGGCCAAGTTAGACGCTCTGCGGAATGAGTTGACGCGCACTCAGAACCTGCAGGCCGAGCAGTTGACAGCGATCGAGCTGGCGAACGAAGACGCGATGAAGGCGCTCGAGGAAAGCAAGGATGAGTACAACACCCTCCGCGAGCGGGTACGCAGGCTCGAGGAAGAGGAGCGCAAGAAACGGGAGGAAGAGGCTCGGAAGCAGGAGGAAGCCAAACGCCTAGCGGCCGAGCGGGCCCGCACGCAGGCGGCTTCGCAGTCGGCCTCACGTAGCTCGTCCTCGGGCTCCTCCTCGGGCTCTTCCTCGGGCTCCTCGAGCTCCTCGAGCGGACGCACAGTGGGTGGGTCCGGCTGGGTATTCCCGGTCCAAGGCCCCAACAGCTTCATCAACGACTGGGGCTTCGCCCGCTCGGGGGGCCGCAGTCACAAGGGCACCGACATCATGACGGCGCGCAACACTCCTGTGGTGGCCGTGGTGGGCGGAACCATCGGGCGCGCCAACGCCACGGGTAGCGGCCTGGGCGGCATCACCATCTGGCTCACCGGCAGCGACGGCAACTCCTACTACTACGCGCACCTCACCTCGATCGCCTCGGGCATCGGGAGCGGGACGCGGGTGTCCGCGGGGCAGGTCATCGCTTACGCGGGCAACTCCGGGAACGCCCGCGGCGGCGAGGTGCACCTTCACTTCGAGATACACCCCGGTGGCGGCGGAGCCATCAATCCCTACCCCACGTTGATCGCCAACCGGTAAGGCACCAGGCGGCGCCGCGCACGACGACAGGCGCGGCCGCGCGCTCTCCGCTCCCACTCTCAATCCCAGGCGGCCACCGTCTCGCTCAACGATTCCCACTCGGGATTCAGGCCGGCGAGTTCGTCCTTGATAGCCGTGGCCTCCTCGCTCGCACCCATGAGAAGCTCGTAGTCGGTGGCGTGGGCCGGGTCCGCCAGCAGCGCACCCAGTTCGAGTTGGCGCTCCTCTAGCGACACGATCCGCTTCTCCAATTGCCGATGACGCCGCTGGATCTCCTTGCGCTCCCTGTAGGAGGGCGAACCCACACCTGCTTTGGCGGTGACCGACGACGAACCCCGGCCGCCGTTCCCCGCATTCTCGATGCCGGCCGCCTCGTCTCTGCTGCCCAGGCGGGCGGTAGGAGCGGCCGCGCCCGCGCGACCCGACTTCCACTGGTAGTACTCCCAGTCACCCAGGTAGTGGGTGAGGTGCCCGGCCTTCACTTCGATCACTTCGGTGGCGATGGCGTTGATGAGGTGCCGGTCGTGGCTGATGAAGATGACGCTGCCCTCGAACTGGCGCAGAGCTTCGATCAGGACCGCCCGGGAAGCCATGTCCAGGTGGTTGGTGGGCTCGTCCAGTAGGAGCAGCCCCGCCGGGTCGAGGAGCATGCAGGCGAGGGCCAACCGAGCCTTCTCCCCTCCGGACAGCACCCCCACCTTCTTATCCACCTCGTCGCCGGTAAAGAGGAAGGCGCCCAGATAGCCGCGCACCATGAGAAGTTTGTCGGCCGGCGCCGCCACGTCCTCCATGGTCTTGAGCACGCTGCGGTCCGGATCGAAGACTTCCAGCTGATGTTGCGCGAAGTACTCGCGACGCACGTTGTGCCCGAGCTCCAATGACCCCCCGTCGGCCTCGATGACCCCGGCCAGCAACTTGAGCAGCGTGGACTTGCCGGCGCCGTTCGGCCCGACAAGGGCGATCTTCTGTCCCCGCTCCACCACCAGATCCAGCTTCTTGTAGACCACCGTGTCCCCGTATGCTTTACGCACGCGCCGCAGTTCCACCACCACGCGGCCGGTGCGACCCGGCTGGGGGAAACGGAACTTGATCTTCTTGCGCTCGAGGTTAGGAGCGTCGATGCGCTCCATCTTGTCGAGCTGCCGGATCTTCTGTTGCACCTGCTTGGCCTTGGTGTTCTTAGCGCGGAAGCGGCGGACGAAGCTCTCAGCCGACTCGATCTCCCGCTGCTGGTTCTTGGCGGCATTGGCCAGGGCCTCGTAGCGCTGTTGCTTCTCCACTTCGAAATGATCGTAGTCGCCGGCGTAGAGGTCCATGACGCCCCGATCGAGTTCCACGATGTGCGTGACCATGCGGTTCAGGAAGTATCTGTCGTGGCTCACGATCACGAGCGACCCCGGCCACTCCAGCAAGAATTCTTCAAGCCAGAGGAGACTCTCAAGGTCCAGGTGGTTGGTGGGCTCGTCGAGGAGGAGGAGGTCGGGTGTCTCCATGAGCAGTCGGGCCAGGGCCACCCGCATCCGCCACCCCCCCGAGAGTTCGCGGATGGGACGGAGGAAATCGTCGTCGCGGAAGCCCATGCCGCGCAGGATAGTCTGAGCCCGGGACTCGAGCTCGTAGCCGTTCGCGTGCTCAAAAGCGGTCTGCAGGGTACCCAGTTCGTGCATGAGGGCGTCGGCGTCCTCGGTGGAGTCACCGGTGTAGGAGGCGCCGATGCGGTCGCCCAGGTCTTTCAGTCGATGCTCCATGTCCAGGATGTCGGCGTAGGAGGTGAGCACCTCGTCGAGCACGGCGTGGTCGGCGATCTCCTCGATCTCCTGGGGCAGGAAGCCGATGCGCAGGTCTTTGCGGGCGTTGATGTCCCCGTCGTCCAAGGACATCTCCTGGGCCAGGATGCGGAGTAGAGTGGTCTTACCGGCACCGTTCGGGCCCACCAGACCGATGCGCATGCCGGGACGGATGTGCAGGCTCGCCTGGTCGAGGATGACCTGGGTGCCGAAAGACTTGGTGATCTCAGTGATGTGGATCATGACCCGGGAAGGATAGCAGGCGGATGGCAACCCGCCCGCAGATACTCTGGACCGGGCGGCCTGCTGGAGGTGCCCGAGTCGGTGAACCAGAAGCTCGAAGCCGCCGGGATGCCGCGGGTTGCGGCAACCAACGGCGGCGATTGTGCCGCAACCAGCGGTCGCGGCTAATGCCTCCGGCGGTACTCCACTCCCTCGCACTTCGCGAAGTGCGCATCCTGCGTCCACAGGACGGCCCCCTCCGAGCGGGCGGTAGCAAGAATAATCGAGTCAGCCAAGGGAAGGCTTGTCTCGAGCGACAGGCGACCGGCCTCGATCGCCAGCGACGCCGACAGATCCACGACGCGGCCTTGCATCATCACACCAACCGCCTGCAGTGCGGTAGCCTCGTCTTTGAGTTGCGTGACCCTCTTGAACACTTCGAACAGGGTCAAGGTGGGAACGACGCGGTCATCGGCGGCCTCAATCGCACCCGCGAAGTCCGCGGCATTCGGTCCGTCGCCGAAGTACTCGAGCCAGGCGGAGGAATCGACGACGTTCATGCGCGGTCGCTTTCGTCGCGTTCGACGGTAACGTCCAACCCCTGGAGGATTCCCCGTAGCGCCCGTGCCGGCTTGTGCGGCAGGAACTCGATGCGATCTCCGTAGACGAAAGCCTGCACTTTCTGGCCGGGCACCAGATCGAGCTGGTCGCGGATCGACTTTGGGATGACTACCTGGAACTTAGGTGAGATGGTGACTGTCTCCATCGATTACCTCCATGTCATACGATATTCTATCGATAGATACGCTGTCTTACAAGACAAGAACGACCACCCCGCCACAGCCCTGATGCTATGCGAACACCTCGCACTCCATCCCCAACTCGGCCCCGGCCAGCGCCATCACTCGATCCGCGGTGGCCAGGATCTCGATGCCGGCCGCGCGAATGACGCCCAGGTGCAGAGCGTCGAGGCTCCGGAGCCGGATGTTCGGCTGAGTTCCGAGCAACGATTCCGCAGCGAGGAACGACTCCACGGTAAGAGGGAGGAGCACCAGATGACCCAGCGAGACGTCGCCTTCGAAGGTCGCCAGCACCTTGCTTTGGGTCTCCACATCAACGAGGTGCTCCCTCACCCGCCGTGCCATGAGCGATCTCATCTCTATCTTGGTAAGAAGGCTGATGTGGACCGGGCACGCGTGCCTCAAGTACTCCTCTACATCATCGGATCGAGCCTCGTTCAGATACCACTTCGCGAGCGCGCTGGTGTCGACGTAGATGCTGGGCATCTACCCACGTTCTCGATCGGCTCTGATGAGGTCCTCGCTGGGGACGCGCATGTAGGGCATTGCGTCGCGTAGATCCGCGTGACTGGGAGCTGTGAGGCGTGGATTCAAGGGGACCATCCTCAGCAAGGGCCGCCCGTTCCGGGTCAGCAGGACGTCACCTTCTCTCTCGACGATCTCGTCGATGGACGAGAGCGACGCCCGCAGTTCTCTGATCGACATAGTGCGCATCCTATCGGCACCTCTCAGGTAGGTGAGCTACCTGCCATTGTGCCACAATCCTGAGTGTTGTGCCACGCATGAGCGAGTGGCACCAGAGCGCCGGCGGGTGTTTAGCGCTACCGGCAGTCTAGAAGGCGGCGTCGCCCAGCGCGGGTGTCTGCTCAAAATCGTCCCAGAACAACGGGCGGCCGGCCGAATCGGGGATGGCCCCCAATTCCTCGGCCCGGCTCAGAAAGTAGCGGATGGCCGCCTCGCCTTCGCGACCGTAGTCCAGCGAGAATTCGTTCACGTAGAGGTCGATGTGCTCGCGGCAGACATCCGGGTCCATCTCCTGCGCATGGCGACGGATATAGGCGCTCGAGGCCTCGGGGTCGTCGCGGGCGGTTTCCAGACTGCGCCGCACGGCGTCGTCAACGCGCCGGGCCACCTCCTGCCCCAGATCACGTCGCACGACGATGCATCCGAGGGGGATCGGATGACCGGTGATCCCCTCCCACCAATCGCCCAGATCAAGAAGGCTGCGCAGCCCCTGCTCCGCGTAGGTGAAGCGACCTTCATGGATGATCACGCCGGCGTCGACCTCTTCCCTCCGTACGGCCCCCATGATGCGATCGAACGGCATAGGCACCAACTCGCCGACGTCAGGCGCGTAGAGTCGCAACAACAAGGCGGCGGTAGTCAGCTCCCCTGGTATGGCCACCGTCCGCCCCGCCATGACCCGCGCCGGGCCGCCACCGTTGGTCAATCGAAGCGGAGATTCCGGTCTCACAAGAACGAGCGGTCCACAGCCCCGACCGAGAGCGCCGCCCGCATGCAGCAGGGAGTAGCGCTCGCGAAGGTGGGCCAGAGCATGGAAGGAGACCTTGGCTACATCCGGCCGGCCACGAAGTGCCATGGCATTGAGCTCGTCGATGTCGGCCAGTATCTCGCTCACCGGAGGTGCACCCGGCACGAGTCCGTGTACCCAGGCGTGGAAGATGTACGTGTCGTTGGGACAGGGCGAGTAGCACAGGGTCAGCGCATCCACGTGATCCCCTCGTCCGCAGGGCCACCATCCGCGCCATCGTCGTCTCCGTCGGTCCGGCGCGCCACCAACACCTCGTCCAGTCGGCCGCAGACCATGAGCGTCGCCTCAGCCGCGAGAGCGGCTGCCTCTTCGACCTTCCAGGAGCCACGGTCCCGATCCACCACCAGGTTGCTGATCCCGCGCACCTCGAGGAACGGCACGCCGTAGAGTCCGCAGATGTGTGCCGCGGCCGCGCCTTCCATCGACTCCGCTATCCCGCCCCAGCGGGTCTCGAGGAGAGCCGCGGCCGCGCTCGTTCCGGTCACTTGCGAAGCTGTCAGAAAAGGTCCGGTCATCACGTGGGGCGTCTCTCCACTCCATGGACCGGCTCTGAAGACACGGGCCGCCGCCTCGACCAAGCCCGGGTCCACCGGGAAGGTGTTGTGCCGCGCGAGGCCGCCTACCACTGCCAGTGGTTCGGCGAAGACCTCGGCCGATTGCCAACCTTCCGGAGAGATGACTCCTAGGTCGGCATATGTGTCCGACGCGGCCACCGCCAGATCGCCCACCTGAAGACCCGAGGATGGGAACGCTCCCGCCACCCCCGTCTGAACGACCAGCCTCGGGCAGCCTGCCTGCAGCAAACACGTGAGCGAATGGGCCACGTTGACCTTGTCGTAGCCGGACACGAGGAGCACGGTCCGAATGGTCCGCGCGGACGAAGGCAGCTCACCCACCCACCACGGCCTGCCCACCACCGCCAGGTACTGGGAACCGGTCAATCGGTCGACCAGAGGCCCCATCTCGATCTGCGTTGCCGCGACCACCGCCAGTTCGATACCGTCGAGAAAGGCATGCAACTCGCGTGCATCCGGCTGTCTACAAGGCATCGCCTCGTCCACGATCGGCCTCTATCCCCTGGTCAGGCACCCTCTAGGAGGAGCAGGTCCGGATCCTCCAGGTAGCTGATCACCAAGTTCAGGAAGCGCGTCGCCTCGGCTCCGTCGACCACCTGGTGGTCGTAGGTCAGCGACAGCGGCAGCATCTGCCGTATGACTACCTCGCCCTTGTGCACGACAGGCGTGTCGCGCACTCTCCCCATCCCGAGGATGGAGATCTCGGGGTAGTTGGTCACCGGTGTGGCATACAAGCCGCCGATGGCGCCGTAATTGGTCACCGTGAACGTGCCTCCGCGCAACTCGGCAAGATCGATACGCCGATCCTGCGCCCGTTCCACGAGATCCACGATCTCTTCGGCGAGTTGGAAGATGCCTTTCGAGTCGGCGTCCTTGATGTTCGGGACCACCAGGCCCGCCTTGGTGTCGATGGCGATGCCGATGTTGTAATAGCGCTTGAGGACGAGCTGCTCGCAGTCCTCCTGCAGCACTGAGTTCAACCGCGGGAAGCGTCTTAGGGCTGCAGCCACCGACTTGATCACGAACGCCAGGTAGGTCAACCGGACTCCCCGCTCAGCGGCGAGGGTCCTCTCCTTCTCGCGGATCCGGCGGATCACGGTGATGTCGACTTCTTCGGTCGTAGTCACCTGGGCCTGCTTGGCCAGGGACTCAGACATGCGCCGCGCCATCGTCCGACGGATACCGCGCACCGCTACGCGCTCAACGACCCCGTGCTCATCCTGCTCGATGGCGCCGCCCATCCAGGGCTCGGCCTGTGCGACGTCCCCTACTGCAACGGCGGGTGCCGAGACCGAGGGACGACCGTAGACCCCGGCCTCCGCGTGGTCCTCTACATCCTGCCGCAGGATGCGGCCGCCGGGGCCGGTGCCGTGGATGGTGCTGAGATCCACGTGGAGTTCCTTGGCCAACGCTCGCACCGAGGGCATTGCCTCGACCTTGATAGCAGAATCCTCGCCGATCGCGGGACCGCCCCCGGCGGCGCGCGACGCGGCGGCCCTCCCGGCCGCTGCGGGCTCTTCAGGCTCATCGGGTGCCTCTTCCAGATGCCCGATGACCGAGCCTGTGTAAAACTCCTCCTCCTCCTGCACCTGACTGGCCGGCGGCGGAGGTGGCACGGGTCGCGCTCGCGGCTCCGGAGGCGGCGTCGGAGTGGGCTCCTCCTTCGAGGGGACCTCGTCCGAAGGGGCGCCGGCAGGGGCAGGCTCTGCCGGGGCCTCCTCGGGTGCCTCCGCGGGCTCTGACGTGGCCTCGGGTGCCTCCGCCGTCACGCCCTCCTCGATGGTCACGATCACCTGCCCCACCTCGATGGTCTCACCTTCTTCGGCGTGGAGCTTCACGATGCGACCCGCGCGGGGAGAGGGCATCTCTACCACGGCCTTGTCGGTCTCCACCTCGGCGAGCGTCTGGTCCTCTACCACCACGTCGCCCTCTTTCACCTTCCAGGCGAGGAGTTCCCCCTCGGTGATCCCTTCGCCTACGTCCGGGAACTTGAACTCGAATGCCATGACTAGAACTCCATCGTCGCGATGACCTCGTCGACCACACGGTCGACGCTGGGCTGGTAGTAGTCCTCCAATTTCGACAACGGCGGGACCGTATCGAACCCTGCCACTCTCCTCACAGGAGCCTCCAGATGCAGGATCGCCCGCTCCATCAGTTGTGCCGACACCTCCGAAGCGAACCCGCCGGAGAGTGGAGACTCCTGCACGATCACCGCCCTTCCGGTCTTGACCACACTGCGGGTGACGGTCTCGAAGTCAAAAGGAGAAAGCGTCCGCAGGTCGACTACCTCGATGTCGTAGCTCCTGTCGGCGCTCAAGCGCTCCGCCGCTTCCTTGATCGTGCGCACGTGCGCGCCCCAAGAGATCAACGTAAGGTCGGTTCCTTCACGCACCACCCGGGCCTCCCCCAAGGGTATCGTGTACTGCTCCTCGGGCACGTCCATCTTGATAGCCCGGTAGACCCGCGCCGGCTCGAAGAACACTACCGGATCGGGATCGCGGATAGCCGATGTGAGAAGCCCTTTGACTTCGTAGGGATCGGAAGGGATGACTACCTTTATCCCCGGGATGTGCGCGAACACCGCCTCCATGCTCTCGGAGTGGTGCTCCAACGCACGGATGCCCCCGCCGTAGGGCATGCGCACCACCATCGGCACCGTCCTCTGGCCGCGGCTTCGGTTACGCATCCTGGCAGCGTGGGAGATGATCTGGTCGTAAGCCGGGTAGACGAAGCCCGAGAACTGGATCTCGGCGACGGGGCGGAAACCCCCTATGGCCATGCCGACGGCGAACCCCACGATGCCCGACTCGGCGAGCGGTGTGTCGATCACCCTTGACTCACCGTAGCGTTCCACCAGACCGTTCGTGACCCGGAACACGCCTCCGTCCTTGCCCACGTCTTCCCCGATGACCACTACGGTGGGGTCTTGCTCCATCTCTTGGGTGAGGGCTTGACCGATCGCATCTACCATGTTCAGACGGGCCACTCTAGCTCCCCTCCTTCAACCGAGCGAGGAGGCGGTCGCGCTGCTCCACCAAGGGCGGCGTGATCTCCGCGAACACGTGGGCGAAGATCTCCTCCGGCGGCGGCGGATCCAAAGCCTCAAAGGCGGTCACCGCTTCTGCCACCCTGGCTTCCGCCGCCGCCCAGGCCGCCTCTTCCGCCTTGTCGTCGAGCAGGCCCCGCTTCTTCATGTAGGCGGCCAGCCGGGTGATGGGGTCGCGCTCGCGCCACTTGGCCACCTCCTCCTCGTCGCGGTAACGGCGTGCGTCGTCGGAGGTGGTGTGGTCGGTGATCCTGTAGGTGTGCGCCTCGATCAGCGAGGGTCCGCCGCCGGAGCGGGCCCGTTCGAGAGCCTCGCGCACCGTCTTGTACACCGCGAACACATCGTTGCCGTCTACCTGCACGCCCGGCATGCCGTAGGCCACCGCTTTCTGCGCCACGGTGCACGACTGAGTCTGCTTGTGGTAGGGCAACGAGATGGCCCACTGGTTGTTCTGACAGAGGAACACCACCGGCGATTGGAACACCGCGGCGAAGTTCATCGCCTCGCTGAAGTCTCCCTCGGAGGTCGCGCCTTCGCCGAACACGGTGAGCACCGCCGAGCGCTCCCTCTTCTGTTTCATCGCCCAGCCCAGGCCGGCCGCGTGCAGCATGTGCGTGCCCACCGGTATCGACGCGGGTAGCATGCGCACTCCCTCGGGGAATGTGTTGCCGCGCTCGTCGCCCGCCCAGTACTGCAGGAATCCGATCATTTCCACGCCTCGCACCAAGAAAGCGCCGGCCTCGCGGAAGGCGGGCACCATCCAGTCCTCGTCCTCCAGAGCGAAGGCGGCCCCCACGTGTGCACCTTCCTGGCCCGCCACTCGGGCGAACGTGCCCATTCGCCCCTGGCGCTGCAGCTTCAGCATCCGTTCGTCAAAGCGTCGCGTAAGCACCATGAAGTCGTACAACGTCCGGATCCGCTCGGGAGAGAGGTCGGGCATGAGCGATTCGTCGACGTCGCCGGCCACATCCATGACCTCGATCCGATCGACGGAGTACGTCACCAACGTGGTAACCGGCACCTGCTACCTCCTCGAGTCGCTCACCGGTGGTATACTCTCTTCCGGCCATGCGGCTTTGCCCGCGATTTGTGGCCTGGAAGGAGGTGTGGGTTTATGCACCACACTCAAACGTGCGACCATTGTCGCACCGAGATCCCTCTCTTCGCCTGGGTTTGTCCCAGTTGTGAAGCGTGGGTCGGGGAAATCACCCGACACGACGCCCAGGGGTCTCGAGCGGAACAGATTGCCGGATGATGATCCGGGATCGTTCCAGGACCTAGGGTCCGAACAAGGAGAGCCCCGCGGGGGCTTTTTTTGTTGGGCCGCGGATTCCAACTCCCTCCTTGGTACGCGCCCGACCGTGCGTTCAACCCTTCCCAACCTCAGGCGCCCGTAGTCCTCGCTTCGCCTCGTACCCGTTCGTCACGAAAACCGAGGGGTGCTTGAAGTGCCTGCCGACGTACTCTTCGATCAGACGATCCACCAAGACCGCGGGATCGGGGTCGTAGACGATGACCGCCCCCGTGTCTTTGTCTATCGTCTCGACCAACTGAGGGATGATGTCGGCGATCCCACCGCTGCCTTCCAACACGCCTATGAGTTTGGCCTCGTCGTAGGCGATGGCGAACTCCCCGAGCGTGCCGGAGTGCCCGTTCACGATGGCCACCATGTCGCTCGAGCGGATGTTGACGATCTCGCGTCCCATGAGCCCGCTCCCCGTATAGATGATCACATCGAAGTAATCCGCGGGCGACTTGTAGTAGTCCTGGTGCTCGTCGAGGCTGAGGGCCGGTGAGATGCCCACCGAGAGGCCGCCTTCGGACTGGGCGCCGCGGGCCGACTCCCACGGGAGCCCCGGCGCCGCCCCGGTCACAAGCACGAGACCTCGTCGCGCCGCGGCCGCCCCTAGTTCGAACGCCGCCGTGGCCACCTCCGGACCGAACGAACCCGAGGCGGCCCCCATCACCCCTAGTCGGAGCCGTCCAGTCTTGACCTTCGCCGCGTAGGCCTCGGGATCGGCGCAAAAAGTGTCCCGATCAGCCTTGGAGCAGAAGTAGAAGATACGCCCGTCGTGAAAAGCGGCCGCCTTCGCCTCCTTCTCCCGGATCCGCCTGCCGCACACCGGGTCGATGGTCATGCCCGCACTCTCTCCTCCAAGTCGATGATCTCAAGCAACTCGGGCACGATGACCTCGAACCCCAGGTCTTCCTCGAGCGCCTTCGCCAGGGAGAATGCCGACTCCGGCTCTCCGTGCGTGAGTAGAGTGAACGGCGTCGGCTTGAAGCTCGAAGCCCAGGCGATAAGCTGCTCTCGGTCGGCATGAGCGGAAAGGCTGCTTATGTCGTGGATCTTGGCCTTGACGGCGATCTCCTCCCCCAAGATGCGCACCCTCTTCTCGCCCTCGAGCAACCGGCGCCCCAGGCTCCCTTCGGCTTGGTAACCCACGAACACGATGTGCGCCTCCGGCCGCCACAGGTTGTGCTTCAAGTGGTGCCTGACCCGACCGGCCTCTGCCATCCCGCTCGCCGAGATGATCACGGCTCCCTTGACATCGTTGAGCGCTTTGGATTCTTCAGCTGACTCGGTGTAATGCAACTGCGGGAAGTTGAAGATCGAGCCATTCTCGGCAACGATGCCCTTCGCTTCTTGGTCGAAATCCAGTCGATGGGAACGGAATACCGAGGTGGCTTTGGTAGCCAAAGGGCTATCGACGTATATCTGCATACCTCGGCAATCGTCTGCGCAGATCTCCCGCAGGTAATACACGACTTCCTGAGTACGACCGACCGCGAAAGCAGGGATTATCACGTTCCCGCCCGTGAGCTGGGCCTCCCTCACTATGGAGCGCAGTTCCTCGACAGGATCTCTCTCCTCACCGTGGTCACGATCCCCGTAGGTGGACTCCATGACAAGATAGTCGGCCTCCGTGAGCGTCTCCGGGTCGTGCAGGATGGGGCGATCGGGACGACCGATATCGCCACTGAACACCATCTTCACGGAGCCTGCCGCCGTTTTCAGCCAGATCTCCAGCGCGGCCGAACCCAGGATGTGGCCGGCATCGCGGAAGCGCACTCTGACCTCGGCCGACGGATGGAAGTCCTTTCCGTACTCCACCACTTGGAACAGCCGCAGGGCGGCGGACGCATCCTCTCGTGTGTAAAGTGGCTCCTGGGTACGTCGGCCCGCGCGTCGTCCCTTGCGGTGCTGCCACTCCGCCTCCATCTCCTGGATGTGGGCTGAGTCGAGCAACATGATCTCGGAGAGGTCGGCCGTGGAGGACGTGGCGTAGATCGGGCCTTTGAAACCTTCTTTGGCCAGTCTCGGGATCAGACCAGAATGATCGATGTGCGCGTGAGTGAGCAACAGGAAATCGATCTCGCGGGGGTCGAACGGAAAGGGGCGCCGGTTCTCGAGTTCCTCCTTGGCTCCCCCCTGGTGCATGCCGCAATCGACCAGGCACTGGGTGCGCCCCGCCTCCACTAGGTAACACGATCCGGTGACCTCACGCGCCGCCCCGCACACCTGCAAGTGCATACTCAGACCCTCCACGACTCGCCGACGGGCTCCCACG
>JBBRDB010000015.1:0-27160 GCA_038204345.1 Thermoleophilia bacterium
GACGTCAACGACACCCCAGGTTTCGTCGCCAACCGCATCGGGGGCTACTTCCTGCAATGCGCGATGGTGGAAGCCTTCGACGCAGGCGTGAGCGTGGAAGTGGCCGACGCCGTGTTGGGGCGCCCGATGGGCGCCCCCAAAACAGGGGTCTTTGGGCTGCTCGATCTCGTGGGGCTGGACACGGTGCGGTACGTCGGTCGCAGCCTGTTCGAGAACCTGCCGACCGACGATGCCTTCCGCGCCGTATACCGGGAACCGGAGTTGGTGACGCGCCTTATCGACAGCGGGTACACGGGACGCAAAGGCAAGGGGGGCTTCTATCGCTTGAACGTGGAGGGGCGCGCCCGAGTCAAGGAGGCCGTCGATCTTGCCACGGGCGAGTACCACCCGGCGGACAAACCTCGTCTGGGCAGCCTGGATGCCGCGCGCCGAGGCGGGTTGCGGGCGCTCGTCGAGTCTCCCGATCCGGGCGGCGCGTACGCGTGGAGGGTGCTGAGCCGCACTCTGAGCTACGCCGCCTCGCTCGTCCCGGACGTGGCCGCCGACATCACCGCGGTGGACGAAGCCATGCGTCTCGGCTACAACTGGAAGAAGGGTCCCTTCGAGTTGATCGACGAACTCGGCGCCGCCTGGTTCGCTGAGAGTCTGGCTGCGGAGGCGTACCCAGTGCCGCCATTGGTGGCCCTGGCGGCTGCATCCGGTTCGGGGGAGACCGCCGATCTGTCCGCGCGGCCCGCTTTCTACCGCGTGGCCGACGGCCGGCCCCAACACCTCCGGCCGGAGGGCTATTACAGCCACGCCCGGCGCCGCCCCGGAGTGCTCCTGCTGGCCGACGTCAAGCGCCGTGGCGAGCGCCTGGCGGGCAACTCCTCGGCCAGTCTGTGGGACCTGGGTGACAAGGTCGTCTGCCTCGAGTTCCACAGCAAGATGAACGCCTTCGACGACGGCACTCTCAAGATGGTCGGCACGGCCATCGAGACCGTCATGATGTCCGGTTTCGTCGGCCTGGTCCTGTACAGCGATGGCGAGAACTACTCAGTGGGCGCCAATATCGGGCTCGGTCTGTTCGCCGCCAACATCGGTCTGTGGCCCGCTATCACCGAGTTCGTGGAGGGCGGGCAGCAGGCCTACCGCTTCCTCAAGTACGCCCCCTTCCCGGTAGTGGCGGCACCCGCCGGCCTGGCCCTCGGCGGGGGTTGTGAGTCGCTCCTCTCAAGCGACGCTATCCAAGCCCACGCCGAGAGCTACATAGGACTACCGGAGGCGGGCCTCGGCCTTCTCCCCGCATGGGGAGGCTGCAAGGAGATGCTGCTGCGTCACACTCAGGACAAGAAGCGCATGCGTGGACCTGTACCGCCTGTCGCCGGGGCCTTCGAGACCATCAGCATGGCCAAGGTGTCGCGGTCGGCGGAGGAGGCGCGAGATCTGTTGTTCCTGCGTGATGGCGACGGCGTCACCATGAACCGGGACAGACTCCTGGCCGATGCGAAAGCCAAGGTGCTCGAACTCGCCACTTCCTACGAATCCCCGCAGGAACCCAGTTTCCGCCTGCCCGGCCCATCCGGGCGGGCGGCGCTCGACATCTTCGTGGGCGAGTTCGTCAATACGGGTAAGGCCACGGCCCACGACGCAGTGGTGTCCGGTCAGATCGCGGCGGTGCTCACCGGGGGGAACACCGACATCACCGAAGAGGTCTCAGAGGAGCGTCTTCTGGAGCTCGAGCGCGATGGCTTCCTCGCCCTCATCCACGAACCCAAGACCCTGGCCCGGGTGGAGCACACGCTCGAGACCGGCAAACCACTGAGGAACTGAGGCCATGACCACGCTTCGCATCGGCCATCCAGAGGGACTGAGAACATGACCGTCTACACGGCGCCCCTGCGAGACATCCGCTTCGTCCTCGAGGAGTTGGTGCACGCCGAGCAGCTGGTGGACCTTCCCGGCTACGAGGATGCCACTCCCGACCAGGTGGACTTCGTACTCGAAGGGATCGCCGGCATCTGCGAGAGCCTCCTCTTTCCGCTGACCCGCGTGGGCGACGAGGAAGGCTGCCGCTACGAGAACGGGGTCGTCACCACCCCGCCCGGGTTCAAAGAGGCCTATACGAAGTACTGTGAAGCCGGGTGGCCGGCTTTGGCCTGCGATCCGGAGTACGACGGCATGGGACTGCCCAAGTTGGTGAGCTTCCTCGGCGAGGAGATCCTCTCCGCGAGCAACCTGGCCTTCGCCGTCTACCCACTGCTCACCACCGGTGCCTACACCGCCATCCTCAAACACGGCTCTGAGGAACTCAAGCGCAGGTACCTGCCCAGCATGGCAACCGGCTTATGGTCCGGGACCATGTGTCTCACCGAAGCCCAGTGCGGCACCGACCTCGGGCTGGTGCGCACCCGCGCCGTCCCCCAGGAGGATGGGACCTATCTCATCACCGGCGCTAAGATCTTCATCACATCAGGAGAACATGACCTCACTGAGAACATCATCCATCTAGTCCTGGCTCGTCTGCCCGACGCGCCGCCCGGGATCAAGGGAATCAGCCTGTTCCTGGTGCCGAAGGTGCTGGTGCAGGAAGACGGTTCGCTCGGCGAGCGCAACGCCGTCATGTGTGGCGGGATCGAGAAGAAGATGGGGATAGGCGGTTCGTCTACCTGCCTGCTCAACTACGACGAGGCCGTCGGCTACCTGGTGGGAGAGAAGCATCGGGGCATGAGGCATATGTTCACCATGATGAACGCGGCCCGTCTGGGCGTAGGCATGCAGGGCATCGGCATCGCCGAGGTGGCCTATCAGAATGCCCTGGCCTACGCGCGCGATCGGCTCCAAGGGCGGGCCCTCAACGGACCCCGCTATCCGGAGCGGGAGGCCGACCCCTTGATCGTGCACCCCGACGTGCGCCGGATGTTGCTGACCATGCGCGCCAACACAGAAGGGGGGCGTGCGCTCGCCGGCTGGGTGGGACTGAACCTCGACCTGGCCGAACGCCATCCCGATCCGCAGGTGCGCGAGGAAGCCGGCGACCTGGTAGACCTCCTCACGCCGGTGATGAAGGCCTTCTTCACCGACCACGGGTTCGCCGCCGCGAACATGGGCGTGCAGATCCACGGAGGACACGGCTATATCCGCGAGACCGGCGTGGAGCAATTCGTGCGCGACGCCCGCATCTGCCAGATCTGGGAAGGGACCAACGGCATCCAAGGTCTCGATCTGGTGGGACGCAAGCTCGGTCTCCACAATGGGCGCCTCCTGCGCCGCTTCTTCCACCCCGTGGCAGCCTACCTCGAGGCCCGGCAGACCGACGCCCGGCTGGGCGAGTTCGTGGCGCCTCTGGCCAAGGCGTTCGGACGGCTACAGCAGGCCACGGCACGCATCGCCCAGCAGGGCCTACGCGACCCCGACGAGGCCGCGGCGGTGGCCTCAGACTACCTGCGCCTCTTCGCTCTCGTGGCGCTCGGTTATATGTGGGTGCAGATGGCTGAGATCAGTCTCGCCCGATTAGGTATCGGCGCCGCCGAGGCCGGGCCCGGGGCGCCCACCAGTCGAAACGGATCCCCACGCGGGCCTAGCCGGCAGCCCGACGATGATGACGGCGAGACTGCGGAACAAGCCCCCGGCGGAGGCGCGCCGGCCGCGGGCCGCGCCGGTAGTATCGGCGCTACCGCGGGCGGTGGCGCCGTGTCTGTGGCGACCGACCCCAGAGACCTTGTCTTCTACCGCAGGAAGCTGGCCACCGCGCGTTTCTACTTCCAGAAGTCGCTGCCGGAGAGTTCGTCGCTCTTCGCGGCCATCATGGCCGGAGCGGCGCCGGTGATGGCCCTTCCGGACGACGAGTTCTAAGTCAGGTGGCGCACCGCCACCTGGGATACTAGGGCCATCGGGCACGCGCGTACGTCCGAGGCTCTTGATACCCTAGCGGACATGTTCTCCCAATGCACCGATGCCGGCGACCGCGTACTGGGCGTGTCGCCGTTCGACGAGCTACCGGCCGCCCGCGAAGGTGTGGGCACGCCGCTCTCTGGGTCCGAGGCCGCGCTCCATCGCGTCTTTGGTTTCCGCGAGTTCCGCCCCGGGCAGCGGGCGATCGTTGAACACCTTGTGTCCGGTGGAGACGCCTTCGTGCTGATGCCCACGGGTGGCGGTAAGTCACTCTGCTATCAGCTCCCGGCGCTGATCAGGCCGGGCACCGCCGTCGTGGTGTCGCCGCTCATCTCGCTGATGAAAGACCAAGTGGATGCCCTCCAAGCCCAAGGAGTGGCCGCCGCCGCCTTCAACTCCTCCCTGGGGCCGGGCGAGGCGCGGGAAACTCTCGCCCGCCTGCGCGCCGGCGAGCTTGACCTGTTGTACGTCGCCCCCGAGCGCGTCATGGCCGACTCCTTCCTCGGACTGCTTGATGAACTGGATATCGGCCTCTTCGCCATCGACGAGGCCCACTGCGTGTCCCAGTGGGGCCACGACTTCCGGCCCGAGTATGTGCAGCTCGGTGAGTTGCGGGCGCGCTTCCCCGGGGTCCCCTTGGTGGCCCTCACAGCCACCGCAGACGAGCAGACCCGCGAGGATGTGCGCCTGCGCCTGGGTCTGCTGGATGCCCCCGTGTTCATGGCCGGCTTCGACCGGCCGAATATCCGCTACTTGGTGGTGGAGAAACGCCGCCCCTTCGAGCAGTTGCGAGCCTTCGTGTCGGAGCGGGCGGGCCTCTCCGGCATCGTCTACTGCCTGAGCCGCAAGCGCGTCGAGGAGGTGGCCGCGAAGTTGCGGGCAGCGGGCGTGGAGGCCGGCGCCTACCACGCCGGGTTGGCGGCGGAGGAGCGCGTGCGTGTTCAGGAGGCCTTCCAGCACGACCGGCTCCAGGTGGTGGTGGCCACCGTGGCCTTCGGCCTCGGCATCGACAAGCCCGACGTACGCTTCGTGGTGCACTACGATATGCCCAAGTCCATCGAGTCGTACTACCAGGAGACCGGGCGCGCGGGCCGTGACGGTCTGCCCGCCGATGCGCTCCTCCTGTACAGCCTGGCCGACCTGGTGATGGCCCGGGTCTTGGTTGAGGGCGGCGGCAACCCCGAGCAGATCCGCATCGAACTGCACAAGTTGAACGCCATGGTGGGCTTCGCCGAAACACTCGGTTGCCGTCGTCGGGCGCTGCTCGCCTACCTGGGCGAGACCCTCGAGAAGGATTGCGGCAACTGCGACGTATGTCTGGATCCCCCCGATACCTACGACGCCACCGAGGATGCGCAGAAGGCGCTCTCCTGCGTCTATCGGGTGGGACAGCGCTTCGGTATGGCCCATGTCATCGACGTCCTGCGCGGAGCCGACACCGAGCGCATGCGTAGCTTGGGCCACGACCGACTCTCCACGTACGGCATCGGCGCCCACCTGGGTAAGGACGTCTGGACCAGCCTCTTTCGCCAGCTCATCCACCGGGGCTACCTGCGTCAGGACATCGCCAAATACTCGGTGCTGACGCTCACCGACAGGGCTCGTCCACTGCTTGCGGGGCAGGAACAGCTCAGTCTTGCCCTGCCGCGGTTCGCCGTGACTGCCGGCGAGGGCGGGCCCGAGGGCGACGGCCGTACGTATGGAAGCCGGAGTCGACGGTCTCGGCGGGGCTCGCCTGCGGTGTTGTTTGATGGCTCCATCGAGCTAGATCGCGATCTCTTTGAGCGGCTCCGAATGGTGCGCCGCCGCCTCGCCGACGAACAGGGTGTGCCCGCCTACGTGGTCTTCTCCGACGCCACCCTGCAGGAGATGGCGGTTCTACGTCCCGCGAGTCTCGACGCGTTGCTGGCCGTGAACGGCGTAGGTGAAGTGAAGCTCGAGCGCTACGGCGCGCCCTTTCTCGAGGAACTCAGCCGTCAGTGAGCCGCCTCCGACTCGAAGTCGGGCGCACGCATGGACCCGCCGGCTTCGGCCTTCCCTCAGCGAGCCGGCCGGCGTCGGGCGTGCCCACGCCAAGGTCTAGCGTCGGTCGCGTCCCGCGCTCGATCGCGCACGCGCGGCACGCAGCAGAAACCATTCCCTCCAGAAGACACGGCTGGAGATGAGGAGGGCGGTCCCCACCAACACGTAGAGGAAGCCTATGTCGGCCCGGGGGAGCGGCGACGCGCGCAGCACCTGGCCGAGCACCATCATGCCCACGATGAGGAGCCAGCTCGTGGGCGAGAAGAAGCCGCCGACGCAGTACGAGTCGCCGCGCGTGCGGATACGGACGACGGTGCGCCTCGCGACCCGGTCCAGGATGAAGCGGGCCTTGAGCAGGCCGAGGACCAGGAAGGGGGCGGCATACGCCCAACCCGGGCCGTGGTAGCGGCGCACGATCCAGACGAGCCCCAAGCTCAGCAGCATGGTGCCCACGATAGTCCACATCATCTCCGCGAGTAGGAGTTGCGTGCGGGCTGTGGCCCGCGGCTTGTGGAATTCGAGCCAGCGGCGCAGAGAAGTGTCTGGGGCCGCGCGGCGGGATCCGGGGGTGCCCCGATCCGGAGTGTCGCGAGATGGCTCCGTCATCAGTGGAGCACCCCGGGCGAATGGCGGATCAGCTCGGATTTCAGAGCCGCCAGTTCGGGCGAGATGCCCACGCGGTAGATCTCGGGGTTGCGTAGCCGCCGCAGCTCTTCCGGCAGTGAAGCCACCTGCTCGACAGCGCGCTGCCGCGCCTCGGCGATGGGGGGCGACGGAGCCTTACGTCTGCCGCCACGCATGACGGGCGTGAGGAGGTCCTCGAACGACGCCACGCCGTCGATGCCCACCTGGAACCCCAACTCGGTGCGACCCACATACGACACCAGCGGGCCCTCCTGCGGTTCCTCGCCCGCTCGATAGAGGATGTCTCCCAGGGGCCGACCCTGGGCGTCTCGGTAGCGGATCACGCGCTTTCGGCCGGGATCCGTCATCTTGACCGGGTTGGAGCTCAGCTTGATGCGGGGCTCCCAGGCCTCGCGCTCGCGGGTGGCGCTGAGCTTGTACACGCCCCCAAGCGCAGGCCAACTCGACGAGGTGATCAGATGGGTGCCCACACCCCACGAGTTGATGGGGGCCTTCTGCCGCTTGAGGTCGGCGATCAGGTCCTCGTCGAGTTCGTTGGAGGCGACGATGAGCGGATCGGCGAACCCTGCCGCCGTGAACATGGCGTAGGCAGTCTTGCTCAGCCGTGCCAGGTCGCCGGAATCGAGCCTGATGGCGGCGCGTACGTCGGGCCGGGCCGCGCGCAGTTCTTCGAACACTTTCAGTGCGTTCGGGAGGCCGGAGGTGAGGGTGTCGTAGGTGTCTACGAGGAGCAGGCAGCTCTCCGGGTAGAGTTCCGCGTAGGCGCGAAACGCGGTGAGTTCGTCCGGGAAGCTCATGACCCAGGAGTGGGCATGCGTCCCCGCAACCGGTATGCCGAACAATTTGCCCGCGAGGACGTTGGAAGTGGAGTCCGCCCCGCCGATGTATGCGGCCCGGGAGCCCGATAGTCCCCCATCCGGCCCTTGCGCCCTGCGCAGTCCGAATTCCATGACGGTGTCGCTGTTCGCGGCCAGACGGATGCGCGCGGTCTTGGTGGCCACCAGCGTGGGGTAGTTGAGCGCGTTGAGCACGGCCGTCTCCAACAGCTGGGCTTCCGCGAGCGGACCCTCGACCCGTAGGATCGGCTCGTAAGGGAATACCACGGTCCCTTCCGGTGCGGCGTCGATGGACACTGTGGGCCGGAAGTCCCTCAAATAGGCGAGGAACTCCGGAGAGAACATCTCTAAGGACGAGAGATAGGTCAGGTCGTCATCGTTGAAGCTCAGGTTCTCTACGAGGTCGAGGAGTTGCTCGAGGCCCGCCGTGACGGCAAAGCCGGTGTGAGGCGGCAAATCGCGGAAGAAGTACTCGAATGAAGCGGTCAGGCCCTCTCGCCCCCGCCTCCAGTAGCCGTTCAGCATGGTGAGTTCGTAGAAATCGGTGAGCAGAGCCAGATCTTCCCGGTGCGACCATCGGCTGCCCGCGTCGGTCATCGATCTATTCCTCGTCGTCCGCTGGGGGTACCTGTTCTGTCCCGGTCGCCACGGCTACCGCCACCGCCGTCGAGATCGCAGCGGCGGTGGTGAACCGCACGCCGGCACTTCTCATCTCTTCCAAGGCGGCGCGTGTTGTTTCGGAATCCACTCCACGCACAGCGTCCTCCACCAGCACCACCTCGAAACCGGCGGAGACTCCGCCGAGGACCGTGTTCAGCACGCAGTAATCGGTGGCAAGGCCGGTGACAAAGAGGCGATCAATCTCGCGCTCCCGGAGCCAGCTCGCAAGATCGATCCCGCTCGCCTGGAAGCCGCTGTAAGCCTCGGCGTCGGGATCGTCGCCTTTGGAGACGATGAGAGCGTCGCGGCCGATCTTGAGGTTGGGGGCGAACTCGGCCCCATGCGTCCCCTGAACGCAATGCGGAGGCCAGGAACCGTCGCGGTATTCGGGTTCGTCCGAGAAGCTCACATGGTCAGCCGGGTGCCAGTCCCGTGTGTACACCACGTGTTCGAAGAGCGGCAGGAGCATGTTTATCTTTGGCACCACGGCGTCTCCGTCGTCGACCGCCAAACGGCCTCCAGGCAGGAAGTCGTTCTGCACGTCGACCACGATGAGGGCGTCGGTTGGTCTGATGACGTCCATGGTCAGGCTCCTTTCAGCAGCGCGTGTTTCAGGCGCCAAGCACGGTCATTCCGGCCGGCAGGAAGGGCTGCAACACTGCGGGAACCTCGATGAGACCGTCGGCGGTCTGGTAGTTCTCCATGATGGCGATGATCGTCCGCCCTACGGCCACCACCGTCCCGTTCAGTGTATGCACTAGATAGGGACTACCCTCTTTGCCCTTGGCTCGACACCTGAGACGCCGGGCCTGATAGTCGGTGCAGTTGGAGCAGCTGGTGACCTCGCGGTAGCGGCCCTGAGTTGGGATCCAGGCTTCCAGGTCGTACTTCTTAGCGGCAGACGCGCCCAAGTCGCCTGCCGCGATGTTGACCGCTTGGTAGGGAAGGCCGAGATCCTGCAGCACTTCCTCCTCCACTCCTCGCATGAAGTCGTGCTCTTCGTGGGAACGGTCGGGGGCGCAGAAGCTGAACATCTCTATCTTGTCGAACTGGTGGACGCGGAAGATGCCGCGCGTATCCTTGCCGGCCGCGCCCGCCTCGCGGCGAAAGCAGGTGGAGTAGCCTACGTAGCGTAGCGGCAACTGTTCCTCGTCGAGGATCTCGTCCATGTGCAGGGCGGCCAGAGGCACCTCGCTGGTTCCTACAAGATTTAATGCATCTGAGTCTATTTGGTACACTTGTTGCATATCGGTAGGGAAGAAGCCCGTCCCGTACATGGCTTCGTCGCGCACCAGCACCGGCGGCACCACCGGCCGAAAGCCTTTGCCCACCAGCTTCTGCAGCGCGAACTGGACCAGCGCGAACTGGAGGAGAACGAGATCGCCCTTCAGATAGGCGAACCGACTCCCTGATACTTTGCCGCCGCGTTCCATGTCGATGACGTCCAAAGCAGTGCCCAGATCCAGGTGGTCGCGGGGCTCGAAAGCAAACGCGCGGGGAGCGCCCCACGTGTGCAGCACCACGCTGTCTTCCTCGCCGCCGTCCGGGGCGGAGGGGTCGGCCAGATTGGGCACCCGCAGGAGTTCCTGCTCGAGCTCTTCTTCCACCACCTTCAGGTCGGACTCGAGGGACTTGATCGAAGCGCCGACGTCGCGCATGTCGGCGATGCGGGCGGACGCGTCCGCGCCGGATTTCTTTGCAGCGGCGATCTCCTCGCTTACGGTGTTCCGCAGCGCGCGCTTCTCCTCCACCAGCACGATGAGCGCACGTCGACGCTCGTCAAGCGCAAGGAGTGTGTCGAGAACAGCCTCAACATGCTCACCTCGACGGCGAAGCTGGATGCGCGTCCTCTCCGGATCGCTGCGGATGAGCTTTATGTCGAGCATGAGACTCCCTCGATCGCGTGGCGTGCTTTAGTCGCGCGGCGTGCTTCGATCGCGCCGCTGTGTGTGGTCTCTCAGCTGTGCGTGGTCTCGCAGCTGTGATTGGTCTCGCAGCCTGCGGTATGGTTGCGTACACTCTCCCGCAAGGGTAGTGGAGAGGTCAGGTTAGCAGAGGGCGGTTGCCGAGACTACCGCCCGCGTTGTGGAGGTGGCTCGTGTTCACGCGCGACGTTTCGCGGGCGGGTGGTTGATGGGAGCCGCTGTCGTGCTGGGGGTGGTCCTCGTCTTCCTCGGCGTCATGCTGGGAGGGCTCCTGTTCAGCCTTGATTGGCCCGCTCTCCGGTCTTCGCGCGGAGGGGTTCTCTCTGTTCGCGGGGTGCGCGCCATCGTTGGGGGAGGGTTCCTCGTCGGCTTGGCGTATGGGATCCTCGTTGGCACTGGAAGCGGCGCCGAGACCTGGCGCTGGTTGGGGCGTGGCGTCGTCGATGGTCTGGTTGTGGCGTGCTCAGGGGCGTTCTACCTGGGCTTCCAGCAACGTCGCGGGCGCTGACCCATGGGACCGCGGACAGAGGAGCGCTTGCGGGTTCCCCAAAATCGATCGGCCGTGCAGGTCTTTCTGGACACGGCCATCGAGCGGACCTTCCTCTGGGCCGTGCCGCTCTGGCTGCGGCCGAACCACCTCACCATCCTGCGCTTCCTCCTCGTCCCCGCCGTCTTCCTGCTCTTCCACGCCGGGCACGTGGGCGTGGCCTTCGCCGTCTTCGTGGTCGCCGCCTGCACCGACTTTCTCGATGGGGCCATGGCCCGGGTGCGCGACCAAGTCACCGAACTCGGCACGTTCATCGACCCACTGGCAGACAAACTACTGGTGGCGGCCGCCCTCTTGGCTCTCGGCTGGGATTTCCTTGTGATCAAGGTCATCGTGTTCTCGGTTGTCATCGAGCTGGCGTCGATGGCGTTCGGGGCCGTGCACTGGGCGCAAGGCGGCCGGGTGGTGCGGTCGAACGTCTTCGGAAAGCTGAAGATGGTGTTGCTGAGCGTGGGACTCTCTCTGTTCCTGCTGGGGCGATTGCTCGCGGCCGACGCGGCAGTGGAGGCGGCGGTCTGGATCTTGTGGGCCGCGCTGGTGTTCGCGGTAGCGTCCGGAATCAAGTTCGCCTGGACGAATCGGAAGGCGGGGGCAGCCGGATCGGCCGACTACCGGTGAGGTCCTGAATCACCTCTCATCCCCGGGCCGCCGGCTCAGGAGCCGGCCCGGCGGCCGCCACAGCGGGCTCCACGTCCGCCCGGTATTTCTTGAAGTTGGCGGCGAACATTCCGGCCAGCCGGCGTGCCTGCCGGTCGTAGTCTTCGGGGTCGGGCCACGTGAGACGCGGTCGCAGCATAGCGGCATCCACTCCCGGGCAGGAGGCCGGCACTCGCAGGGAAAACCCGGTGTCCGACTCGGTGCTCAAGCTCTCAAGCCGACCTTCGATGGCCGCGGACAGCAGGCGGCGCGTGGTCTCGATGGGCATGCGCCGGCCGATGCCGGTAGGGCCCCCAGTCCATCCGGTGTTCACGAGCCAGCACTGCGCCCCGTGGGACCGTACCCGTTCTCCCAGGAGCTGGGCGTACCGCACCGCGGGCAGGGGCATGAAGGGAGCCCCGAAGCAGGCCGAGAACGTGGGCTGCGGCTCGGTGACCCCCACCTCCGTCCCGCCGAGCTTTGCGGTGAAGCCGGAGAGGAAATGGTATTCGGCTTCTTCTGGAGAGAGCTTCGAGATGGGAGGCAGCACTCCGAAGGCATCGCAGGTGAGGAAGAACACGTGGTGTGGATGGCCGGCGACGCCGGGCACGACGGCGCCCGGTATGTGGCCCACCGGATAGGTGGCGCGCGTGTTCTCGGTGAGCTCGGAAGAGTCGTAGGCTATGGCCCGGGTCTGTGGGTCCACGATCACGTTCTCGAGAATGGAGCCGAAGCGGATGGCGTCGTAGATCTGGGGCTCATCGTCGGCGTCAAGGTCGATGACCTTGGCGTAGCAGCCGCCCTCCAGGTTGAAGACGCACTGCGCCGACCAGCCGTGCTCGTCGTCGCCGATCAGTCGGCGGCCGGGAGCGGCGGACAGGGTCGTCTTACCCGTGCCGGAGAGCCCGAAGAAGAGGGCGACGTCGCCCCCCGGACCCATGTTGGCGGCGCAGTGCATGGGCAGTACGTCACGCGCAGGCAGCAGGTAGTTCATCACGCTGAAGATCGCCTTCTTCATCTCCCCAGCGTAGGAAGTACCCATGACGAGAACGGTCTTTCGTGCGAAACTGATGCCGATGAACACCTCGCCCGCCGTGCCGTCCCTTGCCGGGTCGGCCGGGAGACCTCCGCATTCCATGACGGTGAACTCGGGCGCGAAGTGAGGAAGGTCGGCAGGCACGGGCGGGATGAAGAGGGTCTGGGCGAAGAGCGCGTGCCAGGCCGTGTCGGAAATGACGCGGATGGGCAACTGGTAGGTCCACTCCGCCCCCACGTAGCCGTCGAACACGTAGAGGTCTCGGCCCTCGAGGTAGCTGCGCGCCTTCTGAAGCAACGAGTCGAAGAGAGCAGGCGAGCAGGGCCGATTGACGTCGTTCCAGTCGACAGTCTCAGCGGCGGGAGGCTCGTCCACGATGAACCGGTTCTCCGGAGACCTCCCGGTGCAGGCACCGGTGCGGACGACCAGGGCTCCGTTCGCGGCCAGGATCCCTTCGCGCCTCGCCAGGGCCCGCGCGGTCAATTCCGCCGACGGTAGGTTGCGGTTCACCGACCGGGCCGCGATCCCGAGTTCTATCGGGGGTGCTCCATGTGCGTGCTCGTGGCGCTCCAAGCCTGGCTCACACTCCTATCCGTTGCCCTCGAGTCCATTACATACCTTCTGGAACGGGCACGTCAAACGGCCGTGTGTGTGCGGAATGCGCGCCGGCGCGGGCTGCCGCATGGCGCGGCCGTCGGCGCCACTCACCTCGTATGCCCAAAGTGCATCGAAAGTTCGATAGCCGGACCCAACTCGGCTGCATACTATCAAACGCGTTCAAGGTACCAGGGAACCCCCGTCCCGAGGAAAATGCCTGGTAGAATCGAAAGTGACGGCGCGGATGCCAACAGTGTTGCGGACAGGACCCTACCGGTTCTTCTTCTTGGATTCAGCACCGGCATCTGTTCTTAAGGAGATGGCATGAGCACCTCGGTTCACCCTAGGCCGAAGATAGTCGCACAGGCGATGCGCGTGTGGTTCGACGAGCACCTGCTGCGTGTGGAACTCCGCGACGGCCGCGAGATCGCTGTTCCGCTTGACTGGTTTCCCACCCTCCGCGATGCTTCGCCCGCGCAAAGAGGTGCATGGCGGCTGATCGGAGGAGGTGTGGGCATCAACTGGGCAGAACTCGACGAAGACGTCTCCGTGGCAGGATTGCTGGCGACCTGAGACGGCGGGACCGGTGGAATCACGCCTCTCGGCCCACCTCTTGTGAACCCGGTCTCCGATGCCTGCGAGGCGGCCGGGATCCCCTACATCGTCACGCAGTGCTCCTGGGAGGCGTGGTATTTCGGCCGCGGCGCCAAGCCGAACGAGCCCTCGCCCTTCAAGTTCGGCTACATCTTCTCGTTTGGAGTGCAGCAGTTCTACGATGCCTACGTCTCACAGTGGGCTCTGCTCCCCACGAACAAAAAGGTCGGCGTCATGTGGCCGAACGACGCAGACGGCAACGCCATGCGTTCCGCCCTCGGCCCACAACTGACGGCGGCCGGTTTCACCATCGTCGATCCAGGCGCCTACGAGAACGGAACGAACGACTTCTCCACGCAGATATCGCTCTTCAAGAAACAAGACTGCCAGATCTTCCAGAACTTCTCACTGCCCCCCGATTTCACCACGTTCTGGCGCCAGACGGCTCAGCAGGGCTATCAGCCGATCATCTCGCAATGCTCCAAGGCGGGACCCTTCCCCTCGGAGATCGAGGCTCTCGGCGATATCGGGATCAACCTCGTTGAAGCAGTCTACTGGGCGCCGATCTACCCGTACAAGTCGTCCCTGACGGGGCTCTCGTCGCAGGAACTCGCCGACGGCGACGGGGCGGTGTCCAGATACTGAATGTCCAGACCATCCCGATAATCGATGGCCAATGGGTGAAAGGCACCAAGTGGCCGGTCGAATGGAACTCCACCGAGAATGCCAACGACCCGAAGGTGCCGGTACAGGCGAAGCTCCTCCCGTACGCATAACCCGAGAGGCGTCAGCGGGTCGCAGGTGTCCGCCTGCGGCCCGACTGCGCCGCGCCGATGACACCGCTCGCCGGCTCGTCTGCGTCTCGCGGCGCGGCGCGGGCCTAGAACGCGTCCAGCGCCGCCGCGGGCACACCCACCGGGTAGCTGCCCAGCACCTTGACCTCGAGCAGCTTGCACGTGAGGCAGCGCAGGGCGTCGGCCACCTGGGGTTCACCGACCTTGCCTTCGAGGTCTATGAGGAAGATGTAGTCGCCCAGGCCGCGCTTGGAGGGCCGCGACTCGATCTTGGTGAGGTTGATATAGCGGTGGGCGAACTCCTGGAGGATCAGAAGCAGAGCCCCGGGTTGGTCTCTCAGGATCCTGCATACCACGGAGGTCTTGTAGGGTTCGGGCAGGTCCTGGCGCTCACGGACACGCGCGAGGAAGATGAAGCGTGTCTCGTTGTCGTCGTGGTCTTCGATGCTGTCCTCGAGCACCACGCACCCGTGCTCCCGAGCTGCGAGGGCCGTTCCGATCGCGGCCCAAGGTTCGTCCGCGGCCGCCACTCGTTCCACCGCGCCGGCGGTGGAGTTGGCCGCCTCGATATCCGCTCCCGGGAGATGAAGCCGCAGCCACTTGCGACACTGTGCGTTGGCGTGGGGGTGCGACACCACCTTGGTGATGTCGTTGAGCGCGACGCCGCGTCGCGCGATCAACCGGTGACGTATGGGCAGGCGCACCTCACGCACCACCTGTAGATTGCTTACCTCGTGGGCGAGCAGGTCCACGGTCACCGCAACCGAGCCTTCTATGGAGTTCTCGATGGGGACCAGGGCACAATCCACGGCCCCCTCGGACACCGCCTGGACCGTGTCGGGCAGCGACGCGAACGGAACGATGAGGGGCTCGGCGTAGGCGGCGACTTCAGGGGCGGCCGTCGGCAACCCCGACGGCTCCTCCGACCGCGTGCGAGTGGCCCCCCCAGGGGCGGCGGCGAGAGTCGCAAGCAGAGCCTCCTCCGTGAAGGTGCCCTTGGGCCCGAGGAAGCCGATACTCTGGGAGGCGAACACAAGAGGACGAGGAAGCTGAGACGTCTGCCACGCGACGAGGTCGCGCCCCGCCGCGTCGCACCCGGTCACTGGCGTTCTCGGCCCGCGGGCTCCGGAGTCTCGGGCGCGTGGGCGCCGGCTGCGGCCGAGGCGTCGGCGCGTGGGAGGGTCGCCCGGCGGGGGGCCTCGTCTGAACCGGTGTCCTCCTCCGGCCCGTCCAGCGGCTCCGTCTTGGGCCAGCCGAGGGTCGAGGGCATGGGAGGCAGTTCGTCAACAGGCGGCAGCCCAAGCCGTTTGCGACGGCGGTTCTCCCGCTCTAGCGCCCGCTGGGCGGCCGCGGATTCGGCGGTGGGCGCGCCCGGGTCCACCGCGGCGTTCTCCGGCTGCTCGTCTTCGTCGCGCACGCGTTCCGGCCGCGGGCGGATGGTGAAAGGCGCGTTGCCCCGAGCCCGGGCCTGGTCCACAGCTTCGATCTCCTCCGGAGCCAGAGGGATGTCGGGCTTACCGTCATGGACGAGCTTCACGTAGACGCGGGCGAACTCTCGGCTGACTGCCGATGTGATCACGACGCCGTCCTCCGAAGCGTTGAGAAACGCGATCGACGTGCTCTGCCGCCCACCCAAGTCGTGGAAGGCGTCGAACCGGACCGCCCCGAGACGGGATATGCAGTTGTCTATGCGCACCTCGTGGTCTTTGCCGGCTATGGCAAGGTCCTCTACCATCGTGCGCAGGTGCACGAGTTTTTCCTCGAGAGACCCCACGTGGCTTACCAGGTCGACCTCACCCTTGGAACCCAAGACGACCCGCTGCGCTTTGAGGAACGCTCTCAGGCGACGGTTCACCACGAAAAGCAGCGCCAAAGCCAGCAGCGCGAACGCGGTCGCGCCAAGGGCGAGAATCGGTGCTAATTCAGTGAGGGTCATACGGGGACCTGAGTCAGGCGCTCATCGGACAGGACGGTCGCGACGGTTACAGCGTGAAGACGAGGTGGGCTTCAAGGGTGTTGTTCTCCTCTATCTTCTCTTCCGGAACAGGCCCTATCGTGACCTTGAGCAGCGCCTTCTCACCGTAGTCGGATGGATTCACGCCCGTCACGGTCACCTCCTTGATCTCTTTGGCCTTGAGTTCGGGGATCTTGACGGTAACTATCTGGGGCTGAGCCGAGCTGGGAGAGGAGAGAGTGACTTCCACAGGCACGTCTTTCTCGGCCATGTTGCCTTGGTTCTCGATCGTCACGACGAAGCGGAGTTCGTCGGTTGACGTGAGATTGTACGTACCGCCGGCTTCGATCACTTTCTCAGCGGGCAGGGCCTGCACGGATTTCAACGCCACACCGTGGACGGACTGCAGTGTGTCCGAACTCTTCAGGGTGGTGAGGACTTCTTTGATCGTCGCTTTGGAGGCCAGGTTGGAATCGGTGACGAAGTCGGTGGTGCCTATGGTCACCCCTGCTATCTCCCGCTCTTGGAGTACCTGAGTCGCACGCTTGACGAAGAACTCCTCGTACGTGACGTCGGATAGAACCAGCAACAGCATAGCCCGAGAGATGGTGTCGGACGCCACCTCGATGTCTTGGACCTCGAGCGCGTTCATCAGGGCCGGCTTGAGGTTCTCCAACCCCCTGGAGCGCAGCTGCATCGTGGCTACGAACCACTGTTGGGCTTCCTTCAGGTCACTCGGGGAGACCAGCACCTTGGCCTCTTCGGTGAGTGCGTTCGAGGTGGCGATGTACTGATCGAACTTAGTCTGCACGTCCTTGCGTGTGGCATCCGCCGGATCCAGCAGGAGTTTACTCATGTCTCGACCCACTACGTCTGAGCGCTCGAGGATGTCCGAGACCTGGGTGGTGTAGGTCTCGTAGCTCGCCACCTGGCGATCGTGCAGCCAGTTGCGGATGAGGTAGCCGCCCACCAGGACCAGGACGATGATCGCCAGCCCCACCAAGAGAAGGCGCAGGAAGGGTGCCGAAGAACCGCGCCGGCCATGTCGCCGACGCTCTTCATCAGCCAGCTCGAAGAAGCTCTCGTTGTCCTCGTTAAGGGGCATCACGCCGATCGTAGAAGGGAGGGGATGGGCGAGGGGGGACTTGAACCCCCACGAGCTTACACTCACTAGACCCTGAACCTAGCGCGTCTGCCAATTCCGCCACTCGCCCCGCTCGACGCGCGACAAAGAAACCGAAGCCGCGCGGGTTCCGGGCGAGTATAACAACAAGCGTATAGGGCGACAATGGGCCGGATGGGAGCCGCAGGCCGCCCAAAAGCCCGATGGGAACCGCGCGTAGTGTGGCCTCCCGAGGGGCCTCCCTTCCGCAGCCCGCGGTGGTGGCCTGACCGGCACGTCGACCGCCTCGCGCGCCGGGCGGCCGGCATGGAGGGATGTCCCGCGTAGCGGTGGCGTATACTGAGACACCCATGGCAGAGGCTCCGCTTCTTCACGATCGTTATCGAGTGATCCGAAAGCTGGGCAGCGGCGCGTTCGCGACCGTATATCTGGCCGAAGACACACGTATGGGGCGTTCCATCGCCGTCAAGGTGGTCGAGGACGTCGACGACTGCGACGGCCGCGCTCTCCGAGAGGCACAAGCAGCGGCGAAGCTGGACCACCCCCACATCGTCACAGTGCACGAAGTGGTGAGCGAGGCCGATCGCACCCTTCTCTTCACCGAATACGTGCAGGGTCACACGCTGCGCGAACTGTACACCCGGCGTCGTCTAACGGACGCTCAATTACTGCGGGCCGGCATCCAGATGGCGAGCGCTCTCGAGCATGCGCATAAACGGGGCGTGATCCATCGCGACATAAAGCCTGAGAACGTCATGCTGGCGGAGTCCGAGGACGTGGACGTGCGGGTCATGGATTTTGGCGTGGCCAAACTCGAGGACCTCTCTTCGGTGACCGTCGACGGGGACCTCGTGGGTACGCTCGCCTACATGGCTCCGGAACAGCTGGAAGGCCGGCCGGTCGACGCCAAGGTAGACGTCTACTCTTTGAGTCTCACGCTCTACGAAGGTTTCACGGGCAGCAACCCCTTGCGTGGGAAGAACCCGGCCGAGTTACTGCGGGGGCCGTCCCGCATGGTGTTCTCCCGTATGGGGAGACTGCGGCCCGATCTGCCACACGTGCTCGACGCCTCGCTACAGCGGGGTCTTGAGAAGGATCCGACGAAGCGACCCGCCGCCGCCGAGTTCAAGCGCATGCTCGAGGAGGCTGCGAAAGAGATACCCGAGGTCGAGGCGGCGCCGACGCTCAGCGAGCGGGCGGCGGCCGCCTTCTCGGCGGCCGCGCGAAACGACCGCCTCACCTACGCGGGCGAACACATGGTGGCCGGCGCGGCGTCGCTGGCCACGGCGGCCTACCTTCTCCCGCGTGCCCCGTTCTATCCCGAGGTCGCCCTCGTGCCTTTGGCCGTCGGCGCGGCGTTCCTTGCCCTTCTCTCGCCGACGGTCGGGGGGGCCGTGACGCTGTTGCTTCTCGCGCCTCCGGTCTTCGCCTTCGGTGTCGGGTGGGGCGTCCTCTACGCGATCGTAGCCGTGCTCGCGTTCGGGGTGCTGCGGTGGCGTCGGAAAGAATGGGTAGCCCTCTTGCCCGGGGCGGCGCCGGCCATGGTGGCCGCCGGCGCCGGCCTGGCGCTCCCGCTGGTGTCCGGGTTCCTCGCCCGTCGGTGGGGACCGCTCGTGGGGGGCCTTGCCGGGCTTGCCATCGCGGTGGCGGGAGCTTTCGGCGTCTGGCAGACCATGCCCTACATCTTCTCCGCCGTGCCGGAGGCGGCGCTCTCGTCGGCTCGGCACGTCGCTTCGCCCGGCTCCGCGCTACTGGAACTGACGCGCCTGTTCGATCGGAGTCCGGAACTCCTGCTGCAGGTGGGGCTGTTCGCTGTGTTTGCCGGCCCCTGGGGCGCGGCCCTCTCAGGGACGGTGCCCCGGCGACTGTGGATGGCAACTCTCTACCTCGGCCTCATGTTCAGCCTGTTCGTATTGGGGCCGCCCCTCCTGGTAGGCGTCGGGGTCGATGTCGAGGCCCTTCTCTGGGCGTTTTTGCCGTGCGTTATAATCGGGTATCTCTTGGCCCTCCTGTCTCCGATCACAGGGTCAAAAATGGCCTCGAAGGGGTGATACGTGGGTGTGATGCGGAAGACGGAATCGCGCGTTCAGCGAACCTTCGAGGGGATCTTCGGCCGCACCTTCAAGGGCTTCGTCCAACCCGTCGAGCTCGCACAGAAGTTGGTGAAGGAGATGGATGAGGGCACGCGAGAATCGCTCTCCCGCACCTACGCGCCCAACCGCTTCATCGTGTACCTGTGCCGACGGGATCGCGAGCATTTCCGGTCGCAGGAAGCCGCCTTGACGAAGGAACTCGAATCTCACTTGCTGCAGCATGCCCGCAGTCAGAAGTACGATCTCATTGGACCACCCGAGCTGGTCCTCGCCTCCGATGACGACCTCAAGCTGGGGTTCTTCGGCATCCGAGCCGAGCCTGTGCAGCAGCCGACCCCGTCGTCCGTGGAGGATCGGAGTGACCGGTGGGAACCGCAACTCCGTCCTGCTCCAGCTCCGCCGACGCCACGCCCGCTCGTCCCTATTGCGCCGCCCGCCCTTCCCCCGGCGGAGCGGGACTCCGACAGCACCCGGCGAATCTCGGCAAGTCAGGCGCGCGAGCTCCGACTGGCACGGCGTTCGCTGGCGCTGGGCGACGGGATCCTCCGGCGCGAGTTCCAACAGGGCCGAGTGGTCGTAGGCAGGGCCCGCGGCGCCGACTACCCAGTGGACGATCCCAATGTGTCCCGTCGGCACGCCGTGCTCTATTGGGAAGGCGACCAGCTGTACGTCAAGGACCTCGGCAGCACCAACGGCACCTTCGTGAACGGGCGTCCGGTGACCGCGGGCCGGCTCGTCGACGGCGACGTGTTGGCCGTGGGCAGTGCAAAGATCCCGGTGTGGGTCTCCTGAGCGCGGCATGCTGAGCCTGGCGCTCCTCATCGGCAAGGTCGTGTTTCTGGCCGTGCTCTACCTGTTCGTCATGATGGTCATCCGGTCCGGCGCGCGCGACCTCAAGGCGCTTGCCGAAGCGCCGGCGGCCCCCGGTCGTGCCCGGCACGAGGGCCACTGGCCCGGCGTTTCGTCGGCGGCAGCGTCCGACGGCGCTCGGAGCGCTCCTATAGGTAAGGCGTGGGCTCTGGTGGTCGAGGCGAGCCCGGTCCTGGCGGTCGGCTCCGTCGTCACGCTCCATCCGGGGGAGCGCATCGTCATCGGCAGGGCGCCTGAGTCCGACGTGGTCCTGAACGACACGTTCGTCAGCTCGCGGCACGCGAGCGTGACGGCCGAGGTGGAGGGTCTCGTGCTGGAGGACCTGGACAGTACTAACGGCACGCTCGTCGGTGGACGCGATGTGGAAGGCCGTTTGTTCGTAGGAACCGATGAGAAGGTAGCTATCGGAGACACGGTTTTTGTCGTGGAGGAGCGGTGATCGTCGTGGAGGAGCGGTGATACGTCTCATACACGGAGCCGCTACGCACGTAGGCTTGGTGAGACGCCAGAACGAGGATTCGTTCGTGGGCTCCTCGGGCTTGTACGCTGTGTGCGACGGTATGGGTGGGGCCCGCGCGGGCGAAGTCGCCTCCGAGGTAGCCTGTCGCGTGCTCACGGACATGCCTTCGAACCCGGGGGCTGAAGAGCTGCGCGAGGCGATCACCCGGGCGAATCAGCTGATCCGCGAAAGGAGCCTCGCCGATCCCACCTTGGCCGGCATGGGCACCACGCTCACTGCGGCCAGCGGCACGGGCGGACTGCTCACCATCGCCCAGGTGGGAGACTCGCGGGCCTACCTCCTCCGCGCCGGCGAACTGCGCCAGGTGACGGAGGACCACTCCCTGGTGGCCGAGTTGATCCGCCGCGGTCAGCTCACCCCGGAGCAGGCTGCCGTGCACCCCCATCGGAGCATCATCACGCGCGCTCTCGGCACCGAGGAGACGGTGAGACCCGACATCCTCGAGTTGTCGCTGGAAGCGGGTGACAGGGTGATGTTGTGCAGCGACGGCTTGAGCGGCATGGTGCCCGAGGACGAACTGGAGATGACCCTGGGCGCCGGCGAAGACCCCCAGGGGGTGGCCGACGGACTCGTGGAGGCCGCTCTCCGGCACGGAGGCGAGGACAACGTGACCGTCGTGGTGGTCTTCGCGGTCGAATCCTCAGAAGAGGCCCCCGACGACGCAAATGCCGCCCTCGACGCCGACGCCTCGTCCCCGGCTTCTACTCCGGGGGGCATCTCGATGGCCGACGAGGGAGGAAGAGCGGGGCCGGACGGGTTCGGACCTCTCGTGCGCACAACCCAGGACGGCCGACGGGGTCTCTTTGCCGGCCGTCGTCGTCTGGTCATCGTCATCGCCGCGCTTGTGGTCGCCGCCGCGCTGGCCGGGGGGGCCTTCGCGGCATTCAACTCCACCGTGTTCTTCGTGGGGACGACGCAAGGACAAGTGGCGTTGTTCCGAGGCATGCCGTACAAGGTCATGAACGTCGACCTGTACAGGGTCGAGAAGACCGTCCCCATACGCTTCGAACAGCTCGACCCCTATCTGCAGGAGAGGGTCGACACCCACGAGATCGTCACCAAGGAAGAAGGGCTGAGATTCATCCGGGGTCTCGAAACGTCCCAGTGAACACCCGTAACCGGGAGCTTCTCTTCCTTCTTCCGGCCATGGTGGTCACCTCGGTGGGCTTCGCCATCGTGTGGACCCGTCAGATGGAGCGTCTCGACCCGGCTTCCCTCGCACCCGGGGCGGTGTTCCTGGGCCTGTTCGGCCTGGTGCACGTGCTGCGCCGGCTGGTGGTCCCGCACGCGGATCCCTACTTGCTGCCGATCACCGCTCTGCTCTCCTCTTTGGGCATCCTGATGATCTACCGTATCGACCAGCAGCTGGCACGGCAACAGGCCCTGTGGCTCGTCGTGGGGCTCGTGTTCTTCGCTCTCGTCCTGGTGGTGTTTCGTCGGTATCGGCGCCTGGCCGACTACAAGTATCTGATCGGGCTGGGCGGAATCGCCCTGCTCGTACTCACCATGGTGGCCGGTCGCGAGGTAAATGGAGCGCGTCTCTGGATCAGGCTGGGCCCCGTGGGTTTCCAACCTCCCGAGTTCGCCAAGCTGTTCCTCGTGGTCTTCTTCGCCGCCTACCTTGACGATGTGCGCGAACTGCTCACCGTGAGTACGCGTCGCTTCCTCGGTATCGCGTTGCCTCCGCTACGGTATCTGGCCCCTCTGCTCACTTTGTGGGGTCTGGGTCTGCTGCTCATGATCTTTCTGAAGGACTTGGGAACGAGCCTGCTGTTCTTCTGCGCGCTCCTGGCGCTCCTCTACGTGGCCACGGGTCGGCTGCTCTACGTGGTCGTGGGCCTGTCGCTCTTCGCAGGCGGTGCGGTGGTCCTCTACCACCTGTTCCCGCACGTGCAGCTGAGGGTGGATATTTGGCTCGATCCCTGGCAAGACCCGCTGGGCCGGGGCTATCAGGTCGTACAATCGCTCTTCGCCTTCGCGGCCGGCGGGCTCTTCGGACGCGGCCTGGGAGGGGGTTACCTGCTCTCCGCCTCCGGGAATACGATCATCCCGGCCCTGGAGACCGACTTCATCTTCTCGGCCATCGGCGAGGAGTTGGGCCTGGTCGGTGGAGTCGCCGTCATCCTCCTCTATCTGATCTTCGTGCAGCGGGGCCTGCGCATCGCGGTGCGTGCCCGCGACGACTTCACCCGCCTCCTCGCGACAGGGCTGACCGCTGTGTTCGGCCTGCAGACCTTCCTCATCCTCGGAGGAGTCACCAAGTTGATCCCGCTGACAGGCATCACGCTCCCCTTCGTGAGCTACGGCGGCAGCTCGATCGTAGCCAACTTCGGTCTGCTGGCGCTGCTGTTGCTGGCCTCGGACGGCGCGGCCGAGGAGCGGGAGGAGGCCTAAGTGCAACGACAGGTGCGGTATCTCTTCTGGCTCTTCGTTCTCTTGTTCGCCGCTCTGATCGGCCAACTCACCTATCTTCAGGTGTGGGCCGCTCCCGCCCTGCGCACCCACGCCAACAACACTCGCGCCATCGAGCAGGAGATGCGGGTCGAGCGCGGTCTGGTGGTGTCGTCGGACGGGGTTTTGCTCGCCGGAAACCGGCATGAAGGGGCCTACTACTTCAGAGACTATCCGGAAGCATCGCTCGTGTCGCCTTGGCTCGGCTATTCCAGCCTACGGTACGGGCGCGCCGGTGTGGAGCGCGCCTACAATCTGGAGTTGGCGGGAGAGTCGGACCTCCAGACGGTGCGGAACTTCCTCGATCTCATCATGGATCGTCCACGGCGGGGAGCCGATTTGATCTTGACGCTCGACGCGGGGCTGCAGAGGGCAGCCGTACAGGCGCTGGGCGATCGCCGAGGGGCCGTGGTGGCTCTCGATCCCAAGACCGGGGCCATCCTCGCGCTCACTTCATCGCCGCGATACGACCCGAATCAGCTCGATCAAGACTGGAGCAAACTCGTCGCTGATGAGAACCGGCCCCTCGTGGATAGGGCGCTCACCGGTAGATATCCACCCGGCTCCGTGTTCAAATTGGTGGTGGCCGCCGCGGCGCTGCAGGAGGGCACCGTTCAGCCTGATACCAGATTCGATGACGAGGGTTCCTGGCTCGTAGGCGGCTTCAAGGTGCGCAACTACGGCGACCACGCGTTCGGCGAACACGATTTTAGAGCAGCGATGGCGCAAAGCGTGAATACCACCTTCGCTAAAGTAGGAACGGAGCTGGGTGCCGCTACGTTGGCCCGGTACGCGTCGGCGTTCGGCATGGGTGAGGAGCTGCCCTGGCGTTTGGGCGGCGGCACGGGGAGCTTTCCCGATCCGGACGGCATGGACACGGCTCACGTTGCTCAAGCCAGCTTCGGACAGGGTGAGGTGCTCGTCACTCCGCTCGAGATGGCTCTGATCACGGCCGCCATCGCTAACGGGGGGCGGATAATGGCGCCCTACCTGGTGGCCGAGGTGCGTGACTACCGGCAGACGATCCTCGAACGGACGGAGCCTCAGGTGTGGCTCGCTCCGATCTCGGCCGACGCGGCGGCCACGCTGCGAGACCTGATGGTGGGCGTAGTCGAGCACGGCACCGGCACCGCGGCCGCCGTGCCGGGCGTGAGCGTGGCTGGCAAGACGGGCACGGCCGAAGTGGGAGAAGGCGATCCGCACGCCTGGTTCGTGGGCTTCGCACCCGCGAACGATCCGCAGATCGTGGTCGCGGTGGTGATCGAGAACGCGGGCACGGGCGGCACGGTGGCCGCGCCGGTGGCCCGGGCCGTGCTCGAGGCGGCGCTCCGATGAGTGGGCGCGAACAAAGCCGCAATGAGGGGCGGGTTTTCCACGGCCGTGAGGGCCACCGCTACCGTTTTCTCCCGTCACCGTCCCCCGCTCTGGTAACATCGCGCCTGTGATCGGACGCGTTTTCGACAACAGATACGAGGTGATCCGGAGGCTGGGGTCCGGCGGCATGGCCGAGGTCTTCCTGGCGCACGACCGCCACCTCGGGCGGGACGTCGCCCTCAAGGTGCTGCAGTCCCGGTTTGCTCACGACGCTCAGTTCGTGGAGCGTTTCCGACGGGAAGCCAGCAGCGCCGCCGGACTGAACCATCCCAACATCGTGCAGATCTACGATCGTGGCGAGGCCGAGGGCACCTACTACATCGCCATGGAGTACTTGCCGGGGCGCTCCCTCAAGGACATCATCGAGCACTACGCGCCGCTGGGCCTCGACCACATCGCGGCGCTCACCAGCCAGACCCTCGAGGCCTTGCGTTTCGCGCACCGGCGCGACGTCATCCACCGCGACATCAAGCCGCAGAACATCATCGTCGACGAGGAAGGTCGCGCAAAAGTCACCGATTTCGGCATCGCCCGGGCCGGCAGCGCGAGCAGCATGACCGAGACCGGCTCCATCCTCGGGACTTCCCACTACCTGTCTCCCGAGCAGGCGCAGGGTGGTCACGCGGAGGCGGCTTCCGACCTCTATTCCTTGGGCGTGATGCTCTACGAGATGGCTACTGGGAAACTCCCCTTCACCGGCGACAATCCGGTGGCCATCGCCATGCAACACGTGAACGAGCCGCCGGTGCCGCCGAGCGTCGTCGCCCCCGGCACCCCGCCTGATTTGGAACGGATCATCCTGCGTGCGTTAGCCAAACGACCGGACCAGCGCTATCCCACCGCCGCGGCCTTCCTCGCAGACATCCATCGCCTACAGCGGGGCGAATCCGTCGCCCCGGCTCCCGCCTTCGAGCCCTCCGCGGGCTTCTTCGACCCCGAGGGGGCGACGCGGGTCATAGGTCCGGCAGCGGCCGTGGATCAGACGCGCGCTTATCGGACACCGATGGACGGCACCCAGGTGCGGCACGCCCCGCCGCCGGGGGGCGCCGGCCGCGGCGACGATCTCTCTACCGAGCCCCCAGGCCGGCGTACTCTTTGGCCGTGGGTGATGGTGATCGCCTTCCTCATCCTGCTGGCGGGCGGTATCTACGTGGTCGCGAGCACCCTCTCCGGCGGCGACGACAGCGTGGTGGTCCCCAACCTCGCCGGGAAGTCCGTCGAGGACGCCACCACGGAATTGAGCGCCCTGGGGCTCAAGCTGGAAATCAAGGGCGACGAGAAGACCGATACCATCGAGCCGGGACTCATCGCCCGGCAGGACCCGGAGCAGGGCGACAAGCTGCGGTCGGGGGAGACCGTCTCGGTCTGGCTGGCCGTGGGCGCCGAGAAGGTAGCCGTGCCGCCCGTGGTAGGCAAGACCGAGTTGCAGGCGGTGCTCGATCTGGGCCAGGCGAAGCTCGAGCCGGATATCCGCCGCGAACCGTCGGAAGACCAGCCGCAGGGCACGGTGTTCAAACAAGACCCGCTCGCCGACGCGAGCGTGTCCGTGGGGTCGGCGGTCGCGATATGGGTGAGCACGGGGCCGTCGGGTCTGCAGGTCGAAATGCCGAACGTGGTGGGTGCCACCCAGGAGCGGGCTGTGGAACTCCTTGGGCAGCAACTCAAGCTGACGGTCAAACTCGTGGAGGAGGCTTCCGACAAGCCGGTGGGCCAGGTGGTGCGACAGTTCCCGCCGGCGGGTCAGCCGGTCGCTGAGGGTTCGACGGTCATCCTCTACCTGAGCGACGGCTCTCTGCAGCCCGAGGTGACGGTGCCCGACGTGGTGGGCATGTTCAAAGGTCCGGCGGGCACAAAGCTGGGCGACGCGGGCTTCCTGGTGAAGGTGGTTGAGCAGCCTGTGGAGGGTTACGATCCGGGCAAAGTCATCGAACAAGAGCCTCCAGGCAACAGCAGGTTGAAGAAGGGCGGAACGGTGACCATCGTGGTGGCCGTGCCGGTGCCCACCACGACCTCGACCACCACCACGACGACCACCGCGCCCCCCTCTTCCACGACGACCCCTCCGTCCACTTCAACAACCGGGTAGGGCCATGCTGAGGACCTCGGAGGTCGCGTTGGAAGCGGTGATACGCACCGAGAGACTCACGAAGACCTACGGAAACGACCGAGGCATACTCGGCCTCGACCTCGAGGTGAGATCGGGGGAGGTCTTCGGTTTCCTAGGCCCGAACGGCGCCGGCAAGACCACTACTATTCGCACCCTGCTCGACTTCCTGCATCCCACCTCGGGCACGGCCACCGTGTTCGGTCTCGACTCACGCGCGCATTCCGTGGAGATCAGAGCGGCCACGGGCAATCTCCCCGGGGAGTTCACCCTCGAGCCCCGCCTCACCGGCGAGGAGCTGCTCCGATATTTCGGGCGGATGCGCGGCGTGCGCGACTTGGGTTACGGTCACGAACTGGCACGGCGACTCGACGCCGACCTCAAGCGTCCCATCGGCCGGCTCTCGCGCGGCAACAAGCAGAAGATCGGTCTGGTGCAGGCCATGTTCCATCGTCCGCCGCTCTTGGTGCTGGACGAACCCACCGGCGGCCTGGATCCTCTCGTGC
>JBBRDB010000016.1:0-27108 GCA_038204345.1 Thermoleophilia bacterium
ACTGTCGGCTGTCGAAGAGAAGATGATCGAGGTCTTTCAGAAGGCCTCGTCGCTGGCTCCCAGAGAGGGGCGAACATCGGATTCATGAGGGAGATCTTCGTGCTGCCTATCAAGGGCTACCAGCGTCTGGTGTCGCCCGCACTCCCGCGTAGCTGCAAGTATTATCCTTCGTGCTCGCAGTACGCCGTCGACGCGCTACGTTCCTTCGGTGTCTGGCGGGGGTCCATCTTGTCCCTATGGCGGATAGTGCGCTGCAACCCATTCAGCGACGGCGGGTATGACCCAGTGGAACGTCAAAGGTTGTTCCAGAGTCGCGTGACTCACGGTGCGACCGATGCGTGCGCCGGGACGGTCGATGAGTTGGAGGCAACCGCCCGATGAGGACCATCCTGAATCCCATCATTGAGTTCCTGCTATCGATCCTCACGTTCGTGCACGACAACCTGAACCTGAATTGGGGTTGGTCTATCGTCGTCCTTACGGTGATCGTGCGCGTCGTGCTTATCCCGCTCACGTGGAAGCAATTCAAGAGCATGCGTGCCATGCAGACCCTGCAGCCTCAAATCAAGGCGCTGCAGGAAAAATACAAGTCAGACAGGCAAGTCTTGAACCAGAAGATGATGGAGTTCTACAAGGAGAACTCCGTCAATCCTTTCGGGTCGTGCCTGCCTCTGGTGCTGCAGATGCCCGTGTTCTTCGCCTTGTTCTACATGCTGCAGGCCGAATCGGGCGCGGGCGGTCACTTCGCTACAGACAACCAATGGCTCTGGATGCGGGCATGGGAGTCGGCGCCTTCGTGGGTCGCGGCCAACATAACGATGTTCGATCTTCCTCTGCTGCTCCTGTACGTGGCCAGCCAGTTCGTGAGCTCCCTGCAGATGGCTTCCAAAGACTCGGCGCAACGCACAATGATGCTCATGATGCCGCTCGGGATCGGCGTGATCATGTTCCTGGGAAAATGGCCGGCCGGCTTGTTCATCTATTGGTTCACTTCGAACGTGTGGTCTATCGGCCAGCAACTCATCATCAAGAAGACAGTACCCGTGCCGGCACCGGCAGCGGTTTCGAGTGGAGGCGGCAGTGGCGGATCCGGGAAGCGCAAGAGATCGAAGCAGCAAAGCGCGGACAGCAAGCGCTAGCGGTCGGGCCATCGAGATCGCGGTCGCTCGGGCACTCGCTGAACTGGATTACGCTCCCGGCGAACTGTCCGAGGATCGGTACGCCGTGACGGTGTTGAGGCAACCGGACGAAGGGTTTCTCGGGGTTGGGGGCTCGGACGCTCTTGTTGAAGTGCGTTTGCTGTTCGATGAGCCAAGCCCCAGGACTGGCGAGTCATGGGTAAGCGACGACGAGGAAGATGACGTCGATGGCCCGACCGGGAACGTTCGTTCGCCCGACGACCTCGATTTCGACGACGACCTTGACGAACTCCCGAGCGACGAACCTGACGACGACGAGATCATCCCAGAGGCAGGCTCGGGCAGGCTCCGCGAGTTCTTGCAGGTGGTGCTCCAGGCCATGGGGATAGACGCCAAAGTGCGGATCATTGAAGAAGTCGATGTGCTCAAGGCGGAGATCGTGGCCGAGGACCTGGGCGTGTTCATCGGGCGGCGGGGCCAGACCATCGACGCTGTCGAATACCTCGCGAGTCTGGCTCTCTACCCGCGACCGGAGAGTCGCAAGCGCGTGGAGATAGACGCTGCAGGATACAAAGAGCGCCGCCGACAGAATATCGAACGGGTAGCGCTCCATGGGGCACAGGAGGCTGTGCGACGCAGGAAGCCTGTGGAACTAGAGGCCATGACGTCGACAGAACGTAAGATCGTGCATCTGACCCTCAAAGAGCGTCGGGACGTCACCACGGAAAGCCGGGGACGGGAGCCGAATCGGGCGGTGGTCATCCTCCCCTCACGCTGAGCCTGGTCGGCGGAGAGCGAAGTCTCCGCGTGGCTGGCGCCAACCCAGGTCCACAGCAGCGAGAACAATGATGCGAACCAACGCCATCGACGTTACCAACCAGGAGGGCTCCGCTCGTTCCGCGGCCCTCGAGGGCCCGACGGCGCCTGCGGAACTCGCGAACCCGGATCTGGCGGAGCCCATGGCCTCCACGGCGCCTACGGAAATCGCGAAGCCGGAACACGCGGAACAGACGGTGTCCGCGGCACCCGCCACTCGATCGGCAGGATGTGCACCTGCGACTGATCCGCGCAGCGACGAAGCACCCATGCAGGACACTATTGTCGCCATCTCCACGGCTGTCGGAGCCGGAGCCATCGGCATCGTCCGCATGAGCGGGCCTCAGGCGGTCTCGCTCGGGGCGAGCGTGTTCCGACCTCAACGAGGCGGGGGCCTGGACGAGCCGACTTCTTCTCACGTCAGGTATGGACACGTCATCGACCCGGAGCACGGAGTCGTGGTGGACGAAGTCCTGGTGTTGGTCATGCGCGGCCCGGCCACCTACACGCGCGAGGACGTCGTGGAGGTTCACTGTCACGGAGGGCCCGCGGCACAGCGCGCGGTGCTCAGACTGCTCATCCACTTGGGGGCGCGGCCTGCGGAGCCGGGAGAATTCACCCGCCGAGCGTACCTGAACGGCCGGATAGACCTCACCCAAGCGGAGAGTGTAGCCGGAATCGTCCAGGCTCGCACGTCCAGCGCTTTACGAGCCTGCGTCCGACAACTGTCAGGCGGTCTGTCGCAGCGGCTTCGCGACATACGGGCGATGCTCGTAGGCAGTCTGGCTCAACTGGAGGCGGGCATCGACTTCACCGACGAGGACCTCGACGAACTCGACAGAGTTCTGCTTGCCGACGAAATTGAGTCTGCGCAGGCGAGCCTCACGGCATTGCTGGAGACTGCGTTTCTGGGCCGAGCTTTGGAGAATGGCGTTCGTACCGCGATCGTGGGCCGTCCCAACGTGGGCAAGAGCTCTCTGTTGAACGCGCTTCTCATGCGGGAGCGAGCCATCGTCTCCGACATTCCAGGAACGACGCGCGACACTGTAGAAGAGATGCTCGAAGTGGCCGGCGTCCCGCTGCACCTGGTCGATACTGCCGGCCTTAGGGCGAGCAAAGACCTCGTGGAGCAGTTGGGTGTAGAACGATCCCGGGAAGCGATCCGCGAAGCCGACCTTGTGCTTGCCGTGCTTGACCTTTCCAGCCCGATCGAGGACGAGGATCTTGAGATGCTGAGCGACCTGGATACTACTCGGACGATTATCGTGGGTAACAAACGCGACACGGTCCCGGACCCCCCTTCCGCCGACACGGGCTGGCCCGGATACGTGAAGGACGCGATCCCGGAAAGGCTGGGCGGGGGCGGTGGAGTGACGCCGGAATGGCAGATGCTGGCCGTCTCGGCGCTGACGGGCGCGGGGTTGGATGACTTGCGAGCGTGCATCGAACGGGTCGTCGTCGGGGAGGGCGGGGTAGATCTCGACGAGCCCATCTTGGCTACCGAACGGCAGAGCGCCCTGGCGGGCGAGGCGGCCGAGCGTGTGAACGCGGCGCTGCGTGGTCTCGGCGCCGATCTCCCGGTGGAGTTGATTGCGGAGGAGATCCGCGGCGCGGTCCTTGCCTTGGGCCTCATCACCGGCGAGGAACTCGTCCCCGATCTCATCGACGAGATCTTTCGGCGCTTCTGCATCGGCAAGTGAGAATGGAGCAGCAATGAGTCGCGCCCTGCCATCGCCCCTCTGTTCTGAGGCGTCTGCTGAGGCGTCTGCCGCGGCGTTTGACTACCGTGGGCTCCGGAGACGCCTGCGGGCCCGTGGCTGCGTCGCGCTCCGCCTGCGCCCACCGGGTCCGGCCCATTTCCGTTCGCACCTCACCCACGCGCGGACGCTTGGCAACTGCGATTATGCGCGGCGTAAGCGGTCGTGCGTCTGATGGACTCGCCGACAACCCCCCGGAGACCGCAGCAAGCGCAGATACCGCACGCCGGGCGCGTGGTGGTAGTCGGCGCGGGGGTCTCAGGTTGTTCGGCGGCTCTTGGCTTGGCCTCCCAGGGTATTCCGGTGCTCTTGCTCAACAGCGGGCTGGACTCCGTTGGTCTTCCGGGCTACGGCCCCGAACTGACGGGAAATGGCGGAGTCCCCGGGGGAGCGCCTACCCCACCTCCCCAGGACGATGCGGAGCACGTGCTCAAGGCTCTGGGCGAGGCCGCGCCTGCACTCCGCGACGTGTGGTTGGAGCACGCATGGACCTGGAAGGCGGCAGTCGGCGACGCTCCGAGTACTCCGGCCGGGAGCGGGGTCGTCATCGACAGGAGAGCCGTCTCCCTGGGGACAAAATGGCGCATCGAGAACGAGGAACTCATCGAACTCCGCCAAGGTCTAGCGGTCTCGATCGAGGCGCGCGAGGGTACCGGCGTCGTAGTGCGGAGTGTGTTCGGGGAGGAGTTTCCAGGGCGAGTAGCTCTTGTTGCCGTTGGTTTGGCCCTTGGTGGTCGGATCTGCGTCGCTGAACAGGAGACCCCCGGTGGGCGCTACGGAGAAGTGGCGGCCGATGCCCTTCTGGACCAACTGCGCTCTCGGGGGGCCCGCTTCAAGACTGTGGAGATACCTGTGGGGGCGCGGCTTAGATCAGCCGGCTCCGCGCTACGAATGGTGAGGGATCTCGCCGATCGGGTCGGCGGATACTCCATCCAGGGCGCCTCGTCGGGCGCTTCGTGGGTACAGGTGACACTGAGGCCGCTGGCCGCGCCGGAAGACCTCAGTACTTCGGGATCGGAGAGCGAACGTGATTCGCGCTGCCACCCACCTAGCCCATACGATAGTTCGGGGGTACGGGGTCCAAGAACAGCCTATATGGTGCGGACTGTCGCACAGGCCGCCAAAGCCGCGGATCTCGAGGAGTCTGCGCTGCACTCATCCTCGGGGCGCCCACATGCTGCAACACCTGCCGTAGCGGGCTTTTCCCGCGCTTCTTCTGCTCTCGGGTTGATGCCGGATGGCATCGCAACGGGTGAGTGGTATCTCACCCCGGAGGCACTAGCCGCCTTGGGCGTAGGCGTAGACGCAGGAGTGGGCCTAGACGTAGGCGTATGCGTAGATGTAGGCGCAGGCGCAGGCGCAGATGTAGATGTAGACGCGGACGTAGGCGTGCGCCTGGAAGGTGCGGTTCAGACCTCGGACCGGAAGACAATCGATGCGTTGGTGGGCTCCATGACTAGGCCGCCCCATACAATCCGGGGCTTCGTTTCCTCTGGCGGGGAGGGACGTCTATTGCCGAGAGTCTGGGTGGCCGGGCAAGCCGCTGGAGCTTCCGGATACGTGGCAAGCCTTTCGGGCGGCTGGCGCGTGGGTCTCGCCATAGCGGATGAGCTCACGCGGAACGGGGACCTGCGATGAATAGGGCGATGGACTATGACGTCGTCGTTGTGGGCGCCGGCCACGCGGGCTGCGAAGCCGCTCTGGCGGCGGCGCGGATGGGGTGCCGCACGGCTCTCATTACCCTGAATATCGACAAGATCGCCCTCATGCCCTGCAACCCCGCTATAGGCGGTGTCGGCAAGGGACAGCTTACCCGAGAGGTTGACGCCCTCGGCGGGGAGCAGGCGCGAAACACAGACAGATCCTTTATCCAGATCAAAATGCTGAACACATCCAAGGGGCCCGCGGTGCGAGCCCTGCGCGCGCAGGCAGACAAGCGTCTGTACGAGGATTGGATGAAAGTGGCTCTGTTCGGAACCAAAGGGCTAGATGTCATTCAGGGTGAAACCGCTTGGCTGCGTGTTTCACGTGAAACAGTACGAGGCGTCGGCCTCGCGGATGGCCGGGAGTTTTCCTCGCGAACAGTGGTCCTCGCTACCGGCACCTTCTTGAAGGCTAAGGTTGTCGTGGGTGAACTCACGTATCCGGCTGGTCGAGTCGGCGAGTTGCCGGCGACCTTCCTGTCCAGCAACCTGCTGGAGCTGGGAGTCGAGTTGGGTCGTTTCCAATCGGCCACGCCCCCTCGCGTCGACGGCCGCACGATCGACAGAACTGAGATGCTGGTTCAAGACGGCGATGAAGGCGTTTTGGGGTTCTCGCACTGGGAGTCGCCCCGAGCCCGGGCTCAAATGCCCTGCTACCTCACGCATACCACGGAGGCGGTGCACGACGTCGTATCGGAGCACCTGGACCTGAGCCCAATCAAGACCGGGTCCGTCAGTGGTCGAGGCCCACGCTACTGCCCCTCGATAGATAGGAAGGTCATCAACTTCCCTGACCGGGACAGACATCCCGTGTTCGTGGAGCCTGAAGGCGCACGAACACATGAGATGTACCTTCAGGGGCTCACCACTAGCCTTCCGGTGTTCGTGCAGGAGAAGATCATTCGGGCAACCCCAGGGTTAGCGAATGCGCGACTGGTTCGGCCCGGGTACGCAGTCGAATACGACTACATCGTCCCGCAGGGTCTCACACTCGCTCTCGAGACGAAGGCAGTCTCGGGTCTCTTCTCTGCCGGTCAGATCAACGGGACATCCGGCTATGAAGAAGCGGCTGCGCAAGGAATCGTCGCCGGCATCAACGCTGCTCTCAAGTCGCGAGGCGACGCGCCGTTGATCCTGGGCCGTGACCAGGCATACATCGGAGTACTCATCGACGATCTTGTGACTAAAGGGGTGGACGAGCCATACCGCATGTTCACTTCCCGGGCTGAGTACAGACTGCTGTTGCGCCACGACAACGCGGCTGAGCGACTAAGCCATGTAGGCCACTCACTCGGCCTCATCGGAGACGAGCAACTGCAACGTGTCAACGAGAAGGTCGAGTTGGTGGATAGGGCCTCGGAGATGCTCGAGACCCTACGCATCCGCGTCAGCGAACGCGTCGACGGGTTGCTGGATGACTTGGGAACCACAGGTATGACCGATTCTCAGACGGCGGCTCAGATGCTCCGGCGCCCGCAGGTCGCCTTCAATGACCTACTCGCGATGATCGAGGGGCCGGAGATCGATTGGCTGTCTGATCTCGCGCCTGAAGTCATCGACCAGATCGAGATACGGGCCCAGTATGACGGATACATTCAGCGTCAGTTAGGCGAGATCAGTCGTCGGAAGTCAGTGGAGGACACCATGATCCCCCGAGACCTGCGGGTACAAGACCTCGCAGGCATCACGGTCGAGGCGAAAGACAAACTAACACGCATCCAGCCCATGACTCTCGGCCAAGCCTCGCGCATCGCGGGTGTGTCTCCCGCCGACATCTCTGTACTCATGATGCACATCCACCGGCACAAGGCTCAGTCGAACGGAGCCGGAGCGCGAACGCCGGACCAGCACGGCCCCACGGGGCTGGCGACCCGGCCGTGACCGGAAGGAGAAGTCGAGCCTCCTTATGCTGCTGAAGGAGACCGCTGGGTACGCACGGTGGGGGCTGTCCGGGCGACAGACGGACAGATTGAGTGCGTTTGGTGACTTGCTGCTGTCAGCGCGATCGAACGTCACCGCAATACGAGATCCTCATGAGGTCGAGAAGAGCCATTTCTTGGACTCTCTTTCATTGCTGGACGTGGCTGAGATCAGTGGAGCCTCGCGGATCGTTGACGTCGGGTCTGGCGGCGGCCTTCCGGCTGTAGTCCTCGCCATCGCCCTTCCGGGCACTCAGGTGACCGCGCTGGACTCAGTGGCCAAGAAATGTATGTTCGTCGAGGAGGTGCGGGCGAATCTCGGCCTGGGGAATCTCAGCGTGGTCTGCGCGCGTGCAGAGGATTTCGGGCACACCGAAGCCAGAGAGTCGTTCGACGTGACCGTGGCACGGGCGGTCGCACCACTGCCGGTGCTTGCCGAACTCTCGCTGCCTCTTACCGCGATCGGGGGGGTATTCGTGGCGGCAAAAGCTGCGCTCTCCAACGAAGAGCGTATGGAGGGCACAGTCGCGCTCGATATACTTGGCAGCGAGCGTTACGAATTGAGGCGAGCGCGCTCATTTGATGAGGCCGAGAATCGCTGGCTGTTTTTGGCTTTCAAGGAGCGTCCGACGCCGTCGCAGTATCCTCGACGAGCGGGCGTGCCGGCTAAGCGACCTCTCGGGGCGCGACGATGAACCTAGTATGGGCGGGCCCGGTCCGGAGCGGGGGAACTTCTTGATCTACGCGGTAGCGAACCAAAAAGGGGGGGTGGGTAAGACCACGACCGCCATCAATCTGGCGGCGACGCTGGCTCAGGCCGGCGAGCGGGTGTTGCTTATCGACCTCGATCCCCAGGCCAACGCCACCACCGGGTTGGGTCTAGTGGTGGACGATGGCGGCCCGTCGATGTTCGAAGTCCTTCTTGGGGAAGAGCCTCTCGAGTCTGCGGTCTTGCCGACATCAGTCGATGGGTTGTTCATTGCGCCTTCATCGCGGGATATGGCCGGGGCATCGGTAGTCCTCCCGGGGTTGGATCGTCGGGAATATCGGTTGCGGGACGCCCTGGCCAGGCAAAGGCCCTCTTCTCCCTCTTCTCTCCCGCCTTCTCTCCCCGCCTTCTCGTTTGTTTTCATCGACTGCCCGCCATCCTTGGGTCTTCTCACTGTGAACGCCCTAGTGGCGGCGGACGAGGTGGTGGTGCCGGTCCAAGCCGAATACTACGCACTCGAGGGGTTGGCTCAACTCATGGACACGGTGGAAGCAATACGGGGGCGCTTGAATCCGGGTCTACGGATCGCGGGTCTGGTGCTCACCATGGCCGACGTGCGCACTCGGCTGGCCCGCGAGGTGGAGAAGGAATTGCGTTCCCACTTTCCCGACCTCACCTTCGAGACTGTGATCCCGCGAAACGTCCGGTTGGCCGAAGCTCCCAGCTTTGGACTGCCGGTCTCCCTGCTTGATCCGAACTGTCAAGGGTCCGACGCATACTTCGATTTGGCGAAGGAGGTGGTTGAGCGTGTCTAGCGGGAGAAAGGGCGGCCTCGGTCGCGGCCTCGCCGAGTTGCTGGGCGAGGGTGCTTCGCGGGCCGAGGTCCGAGACCAAAAGGAGGCCGACCGCGCGCCCGTACACCGACCGCTCGATACGCCCCGCGTAGGCGCCGGTCAGACCACGATGGGTGCATCCGCCAAGGCGGGGGTGCTCGATCTGCCTACGTCGTCCATCAAGCCTAACCCCAAGCAGCCCCGTCGCGACATCGAGGCCGGTCCTCTCCAGGAGCTGGCGCGTTCCATCGAGAGCGTGGGTTTGATCCAGCCTGTGATAGTGCGACGTGTGGGAGAGAGCTACGAGCTCATCGCGGGCGAGCGGCGTTGGCGGGCCGCCCAACTCGCGGGCTTCACCGTCATTCCAGCCATCGTCCGCGATGCATCGGACATCGAGAGTCTCGAACTGGCTCTGGTCGAGAACGTGGTAAGACAAGACCTCAACGTCATGGACGAGGCTTTCGCACTACAAGTGCTGCTGGAGGACCTTGGCGTGACTCAGGAAGCTCTCGCCGCGCAAGTGGGGAAGAGCCGATCGGCGATCGCGAACAAGATACGACTCCTGGAGCTTTCCGGCCCCGTCCAAGCTTTGCTGGTGGATGGGAGCCTCACCGAGGGGCACGGGCGGGCGCTCCTCGGGGTCCGCGAGCGAGGTGACCAGGTGAGACTCGCACGGAAGGCGGCGAGTCAGGGCATGTCGGTTCGGGCAGTGGAATCCGAGGTGCGACGTGCGAACGAGACTGCAGAAGGTGGAGGGGCACCGGCGAAGGCGGCCACGATCTCCATCTCGGCCGAGACCTTGGACGCGCTGCGCGACTCTGTGTACGGGAGACTGGCGATCATGCCACGTATCCGACTTGGAAGATCTGGGGGAGTCGTGGAACTCCCATTCCAGGACGAGACCGAACTGCGTGCTCTCCTCGACCGGCTCGGGGAGGACTAAACCGCGAGTACCTCGTCCCCGTCGAGGGAATGACTTTCAAGAGCATCCACGGCGCCGGAACCATCGGCCGCGCGTGCGCGTCTCACGTTCGATACATCACCCACACCGATCTGCTCGTGGTTCAGCGTCCACGAGACCGGAGGGATTTACGAGGTCGCGATTGTGGGTCCCAACTGCGACACGCCGATCGCTCGACAGAAGGAGGCCGGTGAAAGATGCCTGACATTAGTAACAGGAAGAATTGGGTATTAGCAGGGAGTCTATGTGTAGTTACCATCTTGGCACTCGGGCTCTTCGCCGTTGGCTGCGGCACCGATAGGGATGCCACAGCGACGGCGGGCGCCGGGGAGACGGCCCAGCCCATCGACTCGATCACGGTGTCCGGAGAAGGCCTTGTCAAGGCGGGACCCGATGAGGCGACCTTGACAGTCACGGTTGAAACCGACGCTCCCGATGCCCGGCAGGCGTTGGATGCGAACTCGAAGCAGACGTCGCAAGTGCTGGAGAGATTGAAGGCGGAAGGGTTGGATGAGGCCTCCCTCCAGACCTCCAACGTCGCTGTCTATCCGAACCGCAGATGGGACCCGCAATCCGGGCAGGAGACCCTTGAGGGTTATCGGGCTCAGAACTCCATCAGGGTGATTCTCACCGATTTGACCAAGGTGGGTGACATCTTTACGGCTGCCACTGAAGCGGGCGCCAACAATATCAGCGGCCCGGAATGGGGTCTTGCCGATGACAGTGTGGCTGTCGGCCAAGCTCTCGACAAGGCTTTCGCAAGCGCTCGGGCAAAGGCCGAGACTCTGGCGAAAGCCGCGGGACTTACGCTGGGAGACGTGCTGACGATACAGGAGAGTTCCACCTCCACTCCGCCGGTGATATACGACACGATGGCGGGTGCGGACAAGGCTGCCGGCGAAGCACTCGCTGCGACCCCCATCAATCCCATGGATCTTGAAGTCAGAGGTTCTGTGACCCTGACGTACCGACTTGCTAAGTAGTCGTCGGTTGAGCGGGGACGCCTGCCCGCGGACCGTCCACAAGCGACTCTAGGACGAGGTTCGAGGAGCCCCGGCTCGGCGGGGCTCCTCGCCCGATACGCCTGCCGAAAACCGTGGTCCCGGGCGCCGGGATAGGCGGCCTCCAGCCCAGCGTGATAACGCCTGCTATGATGGGTGCCATGGACCTGCACATCGAGAAGACGCCCGTCGCCGGAGGCTGGGAAGTCCACGTGCAAGTTGCACTCGACCGCGTTGAGACGAACGAATTGTTTCTCGCGGGAGACGCGCTGGTTTCGTGGCCCACTGACGGCATGTGTCCGACAGGGCGCGGCCCGATCGACCGGAGCAGCATGTTCTTATCCGAGATGGTGGGCCGCGCCGAAGGGCTGCGGCTTGTATATAAGACCGAGGCGCTTGCAGAGCGGGCCGGCGCTGTCTTAGAGACTCAGGTTCGCTCCGCCCTGGAAAGGTGGTCGACAGCGAGCGGCGCTGACGTTCTCACGAGTTCCGCCAATCTGCCCGCCGAGGATCCCATCCACGAGATCATTAGCGGCTACCTCGAGATCGCCGGAGTGATGGCGGCGATCCTGGTGTCCGACCAAGGTCTCGTCGTGAGCGGGGCGATGAGCGATCCCTTCGACGTCGACACTATCTCGGCGCTGGTGGTGGAGACGGTCGCTTCCGCGCGGCGAGTGGGAGCCGAAGCCGCGGTGGGTAAGATCGAGACCATGATCCTCGAATTCGAGAAGCTCTCGGTGCTGCTCGCCCCGTTCGACAACGAACTCATGTTGGCTCTTGTGGGAAAGCCGGGCACATTCGCCCAGTCGGCTGGGCTGCCCACGGTCTAGTCAAGGCCTGTCGTGCATGCCACCGCGCCGAGCACCGCGAGGGCCGCGGCGAGGGCCGCTGTGAAGGCCACCCAGGGTCTTCCGGGCAGGGGCCCGCGGTCTACTTGAGCGAAGCGAGCACTTCTCCCGTCTCGTAGTCCAGGAGTGCGATGACGTCGGTGGGCGCGTTGTCCGGGTCACCGCGGATCAGTCCCCAGACCTCCCAGATGAACGTGCCCGGGGACGGGACGGACAAGGTCGCGCCGGTGTCGGTCAAGTACTCGTAGGGTCCCGCGCCATCAAGGAAAAGCAACTCCACCTTGTTCGGCCTGAACTCGCTGCCCGAGAAGATGCTCTTTGCTTCAGCCAGTGCCTCCCCGGAGGTGTTCAGGGTGGCCGAAGGACTCACGGTCGCTGCCGCGTACACGAAACGATAGCTTCGTATGGGGTCACCGAGGTACTGACCATCCTGCGTCGGCGACGTGTACCGTTCCGCCACCGGCATCGGCAGTACGAGGATCAGAAGCACCACCACAATAATCACGATCGCCCAGCGACGGTTCATTCGTCTCGCTTGATCTCGTCGACGTTTGACGGTCCCCCAAGCGGCAGCGCACGGAGCCGGCGCCGGAGCATCAGAGTATCAAAGATCATCGTCACCGACGATCCGAGTCGCCGTCGTCGGAGCCGTCGTGCGTCCTTTCGGCGGCGGCATCGAGGAGTGCAGCGGCGCTCTCCGCCCGCTCAACCTCCCACTCCGATAGATCATTGGCCGAGGTGCGGCTCGGGCGGAGGCGGAGCCTGCTGCTTATCCAGACAACGACGGCGAGAAGGGCCAGCAGGCCCAACGTGGCGGTGCCGGCCGTTTCCAGGCCGACCGTGGAGAGTATTCCGTACTCGTTTCCGGCGTAGCCGAGCCATTGGTCGCTCAACTCGAGATCGGAGCGGCCGTATGTATCCAGCAGAGCCTGGCTGAATGTGCGCGAGTGGGACAAGCTGCCCACGAGGTCCCAGAGCTTATCCTGACCGTACTCATGAACAAGGAACTGCACGACCGCGAGGCCTTGGATCGTAGGGAACTCACGGTTGGGGCCGTGGAGAGCGTCTATATGGTCGAGTTCCGGGAGAGTAAGGAGCTTTCCGGTTGCGACCAAGTAGAAGATCTCTCTGTTGTGTTGGTCGCCGCGCGACACGAACTGGGCGAACCCCTCGTTGAACCAGTCCGGGATGTCGAGCCCGGGACGGACGTTCTTGCCCAAGATTATGTGGGCCACCTCGTGGGTGACCACCTCTTGGTCCAGGTCGGACCCCCGCAGGTAGATGCGATTGCCGCCGAAGGTGGCGAAGCCGCGTGTCATGGTGGCCGGCTGGATTCGCTCGTATTCGGCGGCATCCTCGACCACCACGATCGTGATGGGTTCCACGGGCAGGAGATGGAAATGCGTCGAAAGGAGGCTCCACGCGTTCTCCGCCAGTGACAAGGTGCGCTCGGCACTGTCGGGCGAGGCTGAGTACACCACGAAGCGGTCCGATTCCCTGGTGGCTCCCAGCGTGATGGGCACGCCCACGGACGCGGCGGACACTGTCTGGGCGCTCCCCGAGTATGTGGGGAGTGGCGAGGCTTCCGCCACCGGTCCTAAGAACAGGGCGACCGTGAGCAGTAGCGATAGCGCCCAGGAGAAGCGAAGCGTAGTGCGCAGCGACGGCGCCCGCAGAAACGACAGCAGGCGGTCAATAAGCGGCTCGGCTGGTTTCTTCTGATTCATAGTGGCGGGTCGCACCTCGGATGAACGAACTCTTGATGAGAAGTGTACCCCAGGTGGCGTCACCCGACTCTCCTCCCTATGCTCCTTCCGATTCTCCTGCTTTCACTGCACACCGCCCTGCTCGCGCGCGGTGAGCCCCAAAGGTGCTCGTACTGTAATATCGAATCATGGGATTGAAATCATGGGATTGAAATCCGGCAGGATACTGGTGCACACCGGGGACGGCAAGGGAAAGACCACCGCGGCCCTTGGCACCGCTTTTCGGGCAGCGGGTCACGGCCAGAACGTCGCCATCGTGCAGTTCATGAAGGGGAAATGGACCTACGGCGAGTTGGCTGCCATCCAACGTTTCCCCAACATCCTCCTTGCGCGCATGGGCACGGGGTTCACGTGGGAGAAGGAAGGCCTTGAAGAGGATCGTGTACTAGCGCGCCGCGCCTGGGACATGTGCCGGGAGCTCGCTGAAGGCGACGACTACGACCTGTTGGTGATGGATGAACTTAACTACGCCGTGGATTACGGGTTCATCGATCCGGAAGAAGTGGTGGGGTTCCTTCGGGAGAAGCCGGCGCGCCTGTCGGTGATCATTACCGGTCGCCGGGCGCGTCAGGAGATCATAGATGCTGCCGACACCGTTACCGAGATGCGCTCGGTGAAGCATCCGTTCCGGAGCGGAACGAGAGCGAAGAAGGGAATCGAGTATTGAGCGACCTCCGCAAGAATCACGCAATACCAAGGTTGGAAGCGGTGAAGGAGCATCCGCAGGTCGCCCAGTTCCTTGCCCACGCGGACAGTTATCTCGCTGTCTTGGGGTATACCGAGCATGGCAAGCGGCACGCTTCTCTTGTAGCTCATATCGCCCACAACGTGCTTGAGCGTCTGGGGTATCCCGACGACACGTCGCAACTGGCCGCCGTCGCCGGCTACCTGCACGATCTCGGCAACTTCATCACGCGCGAGAGTCACGCGCAGTCGGCGGCGCTCCTCGCCTATCAGATCCTCCGAGATCTCGACTACGATCCCGCCGACTGCGCAACGGTCATGGGAGCCATAGGCAATCACGACGAGCAACTCGGCAAGGTCATCGACCCGGTGTCGGCGGCACTCATCCTCGCAGATAAGTCGGATGTGCATCGCAGCCGCGTGCGTGATCCCGCGACAACCGACATCGACATCCATGATCGCGTGAACTTCGCCGCTGAGCGCTCCTTTCTCAACGTCGACGCCGAGAACAAGGAGATCACTCTCGAGCTCACCATCGATACCGCCATCTCCGGCGTGATGGAGTACTTCGAGATCTTCCTGTCGCGCATGATCATGTGCCGCCGAGCAGCCGAGCGGCTTGACTGCTCGTTCCAGATGGCGATCAATGAGCTGAGGATCTTCTGATGCCGTTTCTGGGAGGCCCATTTTGACGGTTCGCATGGTGCCCACCACGCGAGCTCGGGCCGTGCTGGAGAGGCTGGTAGAGCTCAACCGCATCAGCGGGAATCTCAAGTCCAAGTCGGTGGTGGAAGTCGATGACGAGGCGAGCGGCGAAGTCGGCCTGGCCCTCACACCGGTGCGCCGCCGGCGTCTATACGAGGATGTGGTGCAACAACTCCAGGGTCTTGTCTCTTCGGGGAAGCTGGAGCCGGGGGATCAACTGCCCACTGAGCGGGCTCTGGCCGAGCAGCTTGCGGTGAGCCGAGCGAGCGTCCGCGAGGCCCTGCGTATCCTCGAGGCTCGGGGCATGTTGGAAGCCCGCGCCGGTCAGGGGGTCTTCGTCCGCGGCAGGCGCACCGAGGAGATCGTGAGCATCCTGGCGTCGTATCTCATGCGCGAGCGGGAGAGTTTCCTCGAGGTGCTCGACGTGCGCGAAGCGCTCGAGCGAAAGGCCGCCGAGCGCGCCGCCGTTCTCGCTTCGGCCAAGGATCTGGAAGCCATCAAGGCAGCTCTCATAGTGATGCAGGAGGACGTTCTCGAGGGGCGGCTCCCCCTGGAGTCCGACACGGCCTTCCACCGCGCCCTGGGTGCCGCGTCTCGGAACGAGGTCCTGAGCCAGACCCTCGACACGGTGTTGGGCCTGATGTCGCAGCGACGGCAGGAGATGCTCAATAGTGATTACGGGGGCATCCTGATGCTGCACCAGCACGTGAACATCTACCGGGCTGTAAAGAACCGTGACCCTGCCGTCGCATCCCAGCTGACCTCGGCGCATCTGCGCGAGTTGGCGTCTACGTACAGGCCCCGCTCGGGATACCCCCGCGAGGGCTAGGCCCTCCCTCTGCTGTCCCGCGTCGTGAAGTGGGCCATCTCGTGCTTGACAGAGTTGCGGCCTTCATGTCAGACTGTACTTGTCCAGTGGTCAGACCACCAGACAGCATGACCATATCGGGCGTGTCGCTTCCCCTGCGGCACTCCTGAGTCGATCAGAGGTAAGCCGGTCAGATCCCGGCGCGGTCCCGCCACTGTAGTCACCCGCCGTGTGGTGTGGGTGAGAGCCAGAAAACTCCAGGGGAATCTGTTGGGCGGAGCTTCTCGAGGCAAGAAGCAGGTAGCTTGCCATGGGAGGCTCTTTTGCATTTCTGAGGGCGGGTCGCTTCGGCGGATGGAGTGACGAGTCACACTACACGGTGAAGGAGGGGTTCTTGAGCGAGAAGAAGATGCACACGGTCATTTTCCAGCCGGCCGGCAGCCGAGGGTCGGTTGAAGACGGCACGTCGGTACTCGATGCAAGCCGACTGCTAGGTGTGGACATCGAGTCGATCTGCGGCGAGAAGAGAACCTGCGGCAAGTGCAAAGTGCGCGTCGAGAACGGCTTCTTCGAGAAGTTCGGAGTGGAGTCGTCTGCGGATCACGTGAGCGCCTGGAGGCCCGTCGAAGCCAAGTTCTTCACCGAAGAGCGGAAGGCGGAGGGCTATCGTCTCGCCTGCGTGGCCAAGGTCCACGGAGATCTGGTTGTGTTCGTGCCCGAAGAAGCCCGCGCAGGGGGCCAGGTGGTGCGCAAGGCAGTCACCGACCGCAAGATCAACGTGAACCCGTCGGTGAAGACCTACTACATCGAGATGATCCCCCCGACTTTGCACGACCCACTGGGCGACTACGAGCGGATATGTGACGCGCTCAAGGCCCAGCACGGTCTCGACGCACCCATCCTTGACTACCGCGTGCTGCTCGGCATGCCGGACACACTGCGTCAGTCGGGTTGGAAAGTATCCGTCTCGGTGTGGACCGGTGGACCGGTTCCCGAGATCGTGCGCATCGCCCCGGGAACGATCGAGCGTAGCATCGGGCTCGCGGTCGACGTGGGCACCACCTCGGTGGCCGCCTACCTATGCGACTTGGCTACCGGTGAGGTCATCAACTACGACTCCATGATGAACCCGCAGGTGCCGTACGGCGAAGACGTCATGAGCCGCATCACCTACGCCATGTCGAACGACGACGGTATCCGCAAGTTGCAGGCGGCGATCATTGACGGCGTGAACACGCTGGCCGCGCGTGTGTGTGAGGCCGTGGGCTTCACCCACGAAGACATCCTCGAGCTGGCGATCGTTTTCAATACCGCCATGCACCACTGCTTCCTCGGTATTTATCCCGAGCACCTTGGCTTGGCCCCCTATGCGCCCGCCATTCATCATTCCATCAACATCAAGGCCCGAGATCTGGGGTTGAAGTTCGCCGCAGGTGCGAACGTTTTCGTGCTGCCGAACGAGGCCGGCTTCGTGGGTGCCGACAACGTGGGCGTATTGATCGCCGAGGAGCCTTACAACAAGGACGATCGTCAACTGATCATAGACATCGGCACCAATGGCGAACTCATCATGGGCAACCGAGAGAAGCTCATCTCAGCGTCGTGTGCCACCGGCCCCGCCTTCGAGGGCGCTCAGATCCATTTCGGTATGCGCGCGGCTCCCGGGGCGATCGAAAAGATCTACATCAACCCCGAGACCAAAGAACCTCGCTTCCGGGTCATCGGAAAAGAAGAGTGGTCCGACGAGATGGATCCCGAGACCATCAGAGCGAAAGGCATCTGCGGCTCGGGCATCATCGACGGTGTGGCCGAACTCTTCAAGGCCGGGATCATCGACAAGACCGGCAAGTTCGTGAAGGACCTCGACACCCCGCGCGTGCGGAAGGGCGAGCAGGGCGACGAGTACGTCCTGGCCTGGGCGAAGGAGACCTCCGTGGGCCGGGACATCACCATGACCATCAAGGACGTGCGGGCGGTGCAGTTGGCGAAGGGTGCCATGTACGCCGGCGCCAAGATCATGATGAACAAACTCGGCTACGAGACTCTGGACCGGGTGGTCCTGGCCGGCGCCTTCGGCTCCTTCATCGACCGGGAAGAGTCGCTCACCATCGGCATGTTCCCCGACGTGCCTGTTCTCAAGGCCTACGCTGTGGGGAACGCGGCCGGCGACGGCGCTCGGATGGCCCTGCTCGACTCCAAGAAGCGCGCGGAAGCCGACGAGTGGGCGCGCAAGGTGGAGTACGTGGAACTCTCCGTCGAGCCCACCTTCGAGAGAGAGTTCATGTACGCGATGCATCTGCCCCACATGAGAGACAGCTTCCCCCACCTCAAAGCTCTCTTGTCGGAAGAGGGCCTCGGCGATCTCATCAAAGGCTAGGAGGCGGCTTCATGGAAAACGTGTTCACGTTCGCCAAAGAACAGAAGGTCTGCTCGATCGGCGGTGCGAAGGTAGGCGGACAGCCGGGCGAGAATCCGCCGCTGATCATCCCCTCTCTCTTTCAGAAGGGAGACCCGTGCGTCGAGAGCCGTAGGGAGCGGAGCTTCAACAAAGCCATGGCCACCGAACAGATCAAGCGTCTCGAGGAACTTACGGAGTTGACCGGGATGCCGGCCATCGTGGCCATGGTGGCCAACTCAGGCGACGAGATGAAGAACTACATCGACTTCTTCGTCGACGCCACGGACCTACCGTTCGCCATAGACATGTGGAACCTCGAGCCTCGCATCGAGGCCACCAAGTATGTAGCGGAATCCGGTCTGCAGGACAGGCTTCTCTACAACTCGGTCACCGTCTGGAGCCCCGACGTGCCTGCCGAGGTGGTCCAGATCAAAGAACTCGGAGTCAAGCACGTCGTGACTGTGGTCATGGACATGGCCAATCAACTCCCCAGCGGCCGGATCGCCTCTTTGGACGACATGCTGGAGAAGCTGGCCCCGGGCGGCTTCGAAAGCGTCATCGTCGACACTTCGGTGATGAATCTACCGTCCACCGGCATCTGCGCGCTCTCGAATCGGTTGATCAAGGATAAGTACGGTCTTCCGGCCGGGGCCGCATCCGCCAACGGCACCTACATGTGGCAGAAGGCCATGTGGAAAGACGACGTGGACAGGTGGGGCGAGAAGGCCTTCATGGGTCTCGATGCAGGCGCCCAGGCGGCCACGGTCGCCCTGTGGAGCGACTTCATCTTCAGCGGCCCGATGTGGGGCAACGACCACATCTTCCCGGCGGTCGCCGCCGCGCACGCCATGGTTTCCACCATGCGCTACGCGGAGACAGGCAGCCTCACCGAGAACGAGTCCACTCCCGTCTACAAGCTGTTCCCCGACTTCGTGAAGACCCTTAAGGGGGAGTCGTAGCGCCTTCGAGACACTCTGTGACGAGTCCATGGACGGAGCCGGTCCCCCCTCGGCTTCGTCCCTGGACCACCGCCCACGAAAGGAGCGAGAACTACTCATGACTATGACTCAGAAAGAACGCGCACTCAACATACTGGAGGGCAAACCGGTAGACGTGGTGCCCGCCTTTACCGGGTTCGGCAACGTGATAGTGGCCGGTCTCGAGAAGTACGGCCTGAAGTTCGCCCACGTGCACATCGATGCCCAGGAGATGGCAGACGCCGCCGCCGCCACCGTGGAATTGTGCGGCACCGCCGCGGCCATCGTGCCCTTCGACATGGCTGTTGCCGCGGAGGCGCTCGGCGCCACGATGAACACGTACGCGCACTCCGAAGACATCCTCTACCCCACACTGCGCGACAAGTACGTGCACACTGCGGACGACATCAAGATGCCGGATGACATCGCCGGCGCGGGCCGGGTCCCGCTGGTGTGTGAGGCGATCAAGATCCTCAAGGCTAAGTTCGGCGACGAAGTGGCGGTGGGCTCGTGGATCCTTGGCCCCTATACGTTGGCGGGCCAGAGCATGGATCTGAACGAGATCCTCAAGTCCACTCTCAAGGAGCCGGCCAAGGTCGAGGCGATCCTGGGCAAGTTGAGCGAGTTCCTGATCGGTGAGGCCAACGCCTACATCGCGGCGGGCGCCGATTTCATCACCCTGCGCGAGATGGGGGCCACCTCTGACGTGCTGTCGCCACGGACCTTCAAGAAGATGGTGCGGTCGTTCTCTGAGAATATCCTGGCCGAGATCAAGGTGCCCAAGGTCTACCACATCTGCGGCGACACCAACGTGATCGTCACCGACATGGCCGAGATGAGCCACGTCATCTCGGTCGATCAGAAGAACGACCTGAAGGCCAGCCGTGAGAAGATCGGCGACGACGTCGTTCTGTTGGGCAACCCCCATCCTTGGGATACCTTCTCGCAAGGAACGCCCGAGCAGGTAACGGCGGCAGTGGTTGCCGCCATGGAGGCGGGCGCCGACTCGGTGTGGCCGGGATGTGACCTGTGGCCCGACACGCCGGTGGAGAATCTCCGGGCATGGGTCAAAGCGGTGGAGGCGAGCGAACCCCGGCGCAAAGCATAACGCCCCGCGGGGCGAGGAGGGAGCCGGCGGGTGCGGATGCGCACCCGCCGGGCGCAGTGTTCGAGGAGAGGTACCGACCAGAAGTAATGGCTGACGAATTAGGAGGGATCCATGGGTTCTGACGAGCGCCTGCAGGAACTGCTCACCGAGATGAAAGACGGCGTCATCGAGTATGACGAAGACCGGGTAAAGGTGGCTGCACAAGCCGTCGTGGATGAAGGATTCGACGCCTATACCGGCATCATGGACGGCCTTGCCGCCGGCATGGAAGTGGTGGGAGAGCTGTTCGACTCCCAGGAGTATTTCGTGCCCGAAGTGCTGATGTGCGCGGACGCTCTCTACGGCGGGCTCGACATCCTGCGTCCCAATGTGGACATGAAGGACCGTTCGGCGGTCAAGGGCGAAGTGGTCATTGGCGTGGTCGAAGGTGACGTGCATGACATCGGCAAGAACCTGGTCAAGATGATGTTCGAAGTTGCCGGCTTCACCGTGCACGATCTGGGCGCCGATGTGCCCATCGACGACTTCGTCGACAAGCAGATCTCCACCAACTCCGACATCGTGGCCCTCTCCGCCATGATGACCACGACGATGATGGGCATGAAGAAGGCCATCGTGAAGCTGAAAGAGAAGAACCCCAACGTCATGATCATGCTCGGCGGCGCGCCGGTCACCGGCGAGATCGCCGACATGTTCGGCGCCGACGGCTACTCCGAGAACGCCTCGAACGCAGTCTCCGAGGCCATCAAGATGGTGGCGGCCCTTCGTACGATGTAGCCAGGCGAGGGCTGCGTCTGTGCGCGGAGAGCCGGCCATAGGGCCGCGGGTCTCCGCGTCGGTAGAACGCCTCCGGGGCGGGGTCTCCTCGCCCCGGAGAGTCGTCGCAGCACACCGCTGGTGAGGGGGTGGCATGACGATCGCGGACCGCCGCGGCGAAGAGCAATCGATCGAGCACTACCATGTTTCCGAGGAGCCGTACTACCGGTCGTCGGGAGATGAGATAGCGCTGTTTGAGCAGGCTCATCGTCTGCATCTACCGGTGATGCTGAAAGGCCCCACCGGCAGCGGGAAGACCCGCTTCCTCCAGCACATGGCCCACCGCCTGGGGTTGCCGCTGGTGACGGTGGCCTGTCATGAGGACCTCACCGCCAGCGATCTGGTGGGTCGTTACCTTTTCGTCGGCAACGAGACTCAGTGGGTCGACGGGCCGCTCACCCTTGCCGTCAAGCACGGGGCTATCTGTTATCTGGACGAGCTGGTCGAGGCCCGCAAGGATACGACCGTCGTCATCCACCCGTTGGGTGACGACCGCCGCATACTTCCCATCGAGAAGAAGAGCCAGATAGTGGAAGCCCACGATGACTTCATGCTGGTGGTGAGCTTCAACCCCGGCTACCAGAGCATCCTGAAGGACCTCAAGCAGTCCACTCGGCAGCGGTTCCTGGCCCTTGATTTCACCTATCCGGACCCGGAGGCCGAGGCGGAGATCGTCGAGCGGGAAGCGGGAGTCGATGCGCCCGTGGCGGAGAGCCTCGTGGAGTTGGCCTCCATGATCCGTAACCTGCGGGATCACGGTCTCGAGGAGGGAGTCTCCACGCGATTGCTCGTGTACGCCGCTCGCCTGATAAGCCAAGGTGTGCCTGCGCGCCGGGCGGCTGAGGTCACGATGACACGGCCTTTGACCGACGACCCCGAGATGCTGGAAGCGCTGCAAGCCCTGGTAGACGCGGCTCTGGAGGAGTGATGGGTCCGCGGGCCGAACTCCTGGTGCCGATGCGCGCCCGCTTGAGCGGCGAAGCTCTTGCCTTCGCCCTCGCAGAGGAGCGTCGTCTTGAGCGTCTGGAGCGGCCGGAACTGGAGTTGTGGGAGGAGTTGGCGGCAATCATCGCCGAACAGCGTCCGCGCGAAAGGCAGGGCTTCCTGGCCGCCTGCGCAGAAGGATTGGCTCAACTCTCCGCGGCACCCGACCTGAGGCCTGAGGTGCACGAGTGGTCTCGATGGTGGACGCGTCGCTCCGGCCGCCTGGGAGCGGCTTTCCTGCGACTATGCCGTGAACTCGTGCCCAGCGTGTCCACAGACACCTTCCGAAAAACGGTGTCCATGGCTCGGGATCTGGAGTGGGACGCGGACACGGTCGTAGAGTTCATGACCCAGGCCCCAGGCTTGGAAACACAAGGGGGCCTTGCTCTTGTGGAGGCGTGTTACGAAGGCACGCTGGCGCTCGGGCGTGCGGACCGGCGCGCGACCCGCGGCTTCCTGGAGGCGGTGGGCCGGGCAGCGGGTTCGATCACGGCCGGCGATCTGCCGGGGTTGGCGGAGGTCAGCGCCCGCACCGCCAACCGTTCGCGTCACGCGGCCAAGGAACTGTTCCGGATGTTTCCCGCCCTGGCCGCGAGCATGCCCGTGAACCGCGTCGTTCAGTGGGTCGAGGAGGGGCTTCGGCTGACCTCTCGCGAGGACGACCTGGTGCTCTACCTCTCGTACGGACCGAGGAGGAGTCACGCGGCGATAGAGGTAGTGTGTCGCGCCGCCTCCCTTTCCGCCTATCGGAGCAGACTGGCCCTCATCCTAGAGGCGTTCCTCGGTCGTCCCGCCATGGTGCGCAACATGTTCGACGTGCTTGATCCGGCGAGCGTGCCGCTCGACGTCCCGGCGTTCGTCGATCGCGGCGCCATCTACTTGCGGCCTGCGCCGGCCTGTGCGTCTCTCCCGCTCTTCTCGTTCTACCGACTGGTCACGCTTCACGCCGCCGCTCACGAGCGTTTCACAGACTCTGATGATCAGATGACTCTCCTCGGCGACGGCGGTGACGCCGCCTTTTCCGAACTCGACCGATTCCTATTCGCGGTGGCTGAGGACTATCGGGTGGACTCCGCCCTCTTACACACGCTTCCCGGCCTATGGAACGACGCTCAGGCGGCGGTCCGCCATACTTACGCAGATTACGCCGATGGAGGGAGCGTGCCCCTCTCCCCCGCCTCCTTGCAGGGACACGCCGCGTCGTTCCGCTTTGGCGTGCGGGTCATCGGCCAGGCCTCGGCGGTGGACTTGGTGGAACGGGTCCTCGAGCCGTTGTCCGCGCCCTCGGCAAGGCCCGCGGATTCTCGGCGCGCCGCGGGTGAACTCCGAGCAGCGTTGGGGCACGACTTGATGGAGTTCTTCCTGGCCGACCCCGCCGAATGGATGGCTACTCCAGGCAGCGACGCGCCCCACCCCCCTTATTACGACTATCTCGGGTTGGGGGGCATCCACGCCGAAGACAGCGGGGCTGCGGGAAGAACGGAATCCACCGACCGCCCGATTCTCGACGTGACTCCGGACGTGTCCGCGAGCCCCGATCTCGTCGAGAAGGCGGAGGAACACGACCCTGCCGCGAGGGCGCAGACCGCCGTAGAAGGACTGATCGGTCTCGGCGAAGGCGAGACTCCCGGAGATGACGGGACGGAGTGGGAGACGTACAGCTACCCGGAGTGGGACGTAGAGAAAGGGGACTACCGAGCCGACTGGTGCACAGTGCGTTGCCGCAACATGCGCGAGGGAGACCCGACGTTCGTGGCGGACACTCTAGCCCGCTACCGCGGTGAAGTGCACCTTATACGGAGGCAGTTCGAGCGTCTGCGTCCCACGCGCGTCCAACGCTTCTTCAAGCAGCAGGAGGGGGACGAGCTGGATCTGGACGCTCTGGTGGACGCGCTCGCCGACAGGGAGGCCGGCGCTCCGATGACCGACAAGGTCTTCGTGCGTCGTGACAAGAAGCAGCGTGATGTGGCCGTCGTGTTCCTGCTGGACATGAGCGACTCCACCGACCGACTCGTCGGCGACGGCCAGAGGATCATAGACGTGGAGAAGCAGGGGTTGGTGCTCCTCCTGGAAGCCGTTGGCCGTATAGACGATCGCTGTGCCGTCATGGGTTTCGCCAGCCGGGGTCGCCATCGCGTCGACGTCTTTCGGATAAAGCACTTCCACGAACACTTCACGCGCGAGGTGGCGGGGCGGATTTCCGGGGTAGAAGCCTTGGGCTATACGCGGCTGGGAGCGGCGCTGAGGCATGCCGCCGAGCATCTCGGCGGAGTAGAGGCCGGCGAGCGCCTTCTCGTCCTGCTGAGCGACGGTCGTCCATACGACCTCACCTACGGAGATATGCGGTACGCCATGGAGGACACCAGGGTCGCGCTATCCGAGATCAGACGGGCGGGCATGAAGGTCTTCTGTATCACCGTCGACCCAGAGGGCCCCGCCTACCTGGAACACATGTTCGGGGCGAACCGATATACGGTGATCCAGGATGTCACGCATCTGCCGACGAGGTTGCCTCGCATCTATCAGAATCTTACGGCGTGAGAAGAGAGCGGGATGTTGTATTGTGATTAGGTCAGCGAGAGGAACGAGACCAAGCGGGGTCCGGGGGGATCATGCTGTTGTGATTGGGAACTCAGCGATGCTCCAGAGCGAGACGCCGCTGGACAGGGCCCGGTCTGTCGGGGTGGCCATCGACAGCATCGCCCGCGAGGCGGGCGTCGATGTGGTGGGCTTCGGAGACGTGCGTGAGGCTCTGCCGCGAGATTTCAGGCACCTACCCGTGGGCGTGTCTCTCGGCGTGTCGCACCCGGCGCTGCGGCTGCTCAGCGGACAGTCCGGCGAGGAAGAGCTGCAGCGGACGCTGAGCGACCACCGAGACACCCGGGGACAGTCCATCCTCGAGACCGCTCTACACCGGATGGCCTGCTACCTGCGGGGGAACGGCTACCGGTATTTCTGCTGCCCGCCCGAGGTCGATCCCATGGAGACCCCGTTCGCCGCCCTCATGGTGCGCAGGTTCTCTCACAAAGCCGCCGCGACGTGCGCCGGCTTGGGCTCTGTGGGCAGGCACGGCCTCCTCAATCATCCCGAGTACGGCCCGCACGTGGTCTGGGCCACTTTGGTCACGAACGCACCTCTCACGTTGAACGCACCCACTCAGGAGAGCGACTGCGGCGAATGCCGCCTGTGCGTGGCTGCCTGTCCGGGGGGCGCGATCACGGGCAGGCCGTGGCGTCGTGATGACGGCATGGTGCGGCTGGTCGACACCGAGCGGTGTCGCGTGGTATTGGACGAGAACGAACGTGTGACAGGTCGCCGTGTATGTGGGCGCTGCGCCATGGCGTGCGCTATGGCTAGGTTGGCCGCCGAGAGAGTAGAGGTGTGAGTCTCGGCACAAGAGGGAACGGGCGTAATGGGATCAGGTGATCTTTCCCGCCTGAGAAGGGAGGTGGTGAGCACACCGACTGTGGGGGGCAAATCTCGATCGTGCCCTCGTTGCTGAGAACACGAAGGGAGGATGATGGGCAAACAAGCTGTTCTTGATGCCTACCAAGGCAAGTACACGCCGGTCGTTCCGTGGGTGCCGTACGTAGGCGTCCACGGGGCCTTTCTGATCGGCGAGACCGCTACCGCGGTCCTGCAGGATGCGGATCTGCTCGCGAAAGCCGTACTCAACGCGGCGGATAGGTACAAGGCTGATGGCATCCCGCTGGTCTTCGACCTGGCCGTCGAGGCCATGTCGATGGGGATCGAAGCCAAGTGGTTCGACGACAACCCGCCTACGGTCATTGTGCATCCACTTCTGGAGACGAGTCTGGCGGATGCGAATCTCAAGGTCCCGGGCCCGAACGACGGCCGTTGGCCCACGATCATTGAAGCCGGCAAGAAGGTGAAAGCCCAAATAGGCGACGTGGCCCTGATCGGCTTGGCCTGCGGCCCGCTCACGTTGGCCTCGCACCTTCGCGGCGCCAAGATCTTCACCGACATGGTGAGGAAGCCCGAGCTCGCCACGGAGATCCTGGAATTCGCCGCCGAGGTGTGCGCCGAGTCTGCGCGCATCTACGCTGAGGAGATCGGCTGCGACGTCGTCGCTCTCGTGGAGCCGGTGGGCAGCCAGATCCGCGGTGAGATGTACGATAAGTTCGTCATCCCGGCGTGCCAGGCCGGCCTCGACGCGATACACGCTGCCGGCAAGGTGAGCGCTCTGTACATCTGCGGCGACGCTACCAAGATCGTCGAGAACATGATGTACACCGGCGCCAGCTGCGTGTGCGTCGACGAGCAGCTCAACATGAACTACGTCCGAGACTGCGCGTTGAAGTATGGCCGCGGCTTCGGTGGCAATCTCAAATTGACCCTCGCGCTCTCTCTCGGGATCATCGATCCTCGTGAAGATGCGATCGTCAGTCTGGCGGCCGGCGGGAAGGTGGGCTTCACCTTCTCCCCTGGCTGAGACATGCCTTTCGACGTTCCAGTTGAGAACGTGGATAAGGTCCTTGAAGTAAAAACCTGGTACGAGACCTACTATGCCCCCTATCCCGACGTCCCCTATCCGGCACTGCAGCCCAAGGGCAGCCCTGCCAAAGTGGGGGGGTGAGAGCATGGCGGAGAAGATCCTCATCGAGGTACTGAGCCTTGACTCGAAGCAGTGACCGGCGTGCGGGTACATGGTCGATGTACTCAATACGCTTCCGGCAGATGTCAAGGAATTCATCGACTATAAAGAGTGGTCCATCAAGAACCCCGAGGGAATAGGCATGTTCATGGAGCGCAAAGGGAAAGTGCTCCCCACCCTCTGCGTGAACACTGAGTGTGTCTACGAGAGCATCATCCCGACCATGGACGAGCTCTACGAGACGCTCATCGGCGCCGCATTCTCAGACGAGCAGCGTGAGACTCTGAGGAAGGCATATGCCAAAGCCCAGGAGGAGTACGAGTAGAGTACGAGTAGGATCCGTACCTGGTGGTAGTACTGGGGGGGGGGGGGGGGGGGCGGGAGGCGGCCCCCCCCCCCCCCCCGGTTTAAAACCCCCCCGGGCGGCGGGGGGTTATCACTGTGGGGGGGGGTGGGCGGTGGCCCCCCCCCCCCCCCCCCCCCCCAGTACTACCACCAGGTACGGATCCTACTCGTACTCTACTCGTACTCCTCCTGGGCATTGGCATATGCCTTCCTCAG
>JBBRDB010000017.1:0-26876 GCA_038204345.1 Thermoleophilia bacterium
TCCTTCCGGACGTTCTCCACCTTGATCAAAGCCACGGGTCCCTCCAGTGGTTCAGATGTATTTGAGCGCGGTCACCGGGTCGAGACCTGCCGCCCGCCACGCCGGGTAGAGCGCGGCGCTCAGACCCACAGCGAAAGCCACGCCCAGGCCGGCCACGAGCACCAGTGGGTTGACCACGAGACCCAGGGTGAGGTCGCCCACGAGCTTCGGCGCCGCCGCGGCACCGGCGAGTCCGCCGAGGGTCCCAACGACCGCCCCCCCGGCGCTGAGCATGGCCGACTCGAGCAGTATGAGAGAGGCGATATGCCGGCGCTTGAATCCCACCGCACGCAACACGCCGATCTCCTTCTGTCTCTCTTTGACGGCGGTGAGCATCGTGATCATCACCACGGCCCCCGCGATGATCACGATCAACAGAGTGACAGCCACACCGAAGTCGGCCAAGGCAGAGTTGGCCTGCTCGGTGAACTCGATGCTGCTCTTCACCGACGCCACCGAGGCTTCCGGGAGCGCGTTCTGGATCTCAGTGGTGAGCTGATCGATGACGTCGGTGTTCGCGGCGGTCACCTCGATCAAGTTGACGACGCCCGCCTGCCCGGTGAGATCGGCTAGGACCGGACGGTCGAAGAACACCAGATTGTCTTCCTCACCCCCGGTCTCCCACAGGATCCCCGAGATCTTGAATGTGCGACCCGAAACGTCGGCTTCGTCGCCCAACTCCAGGCCGAACTCGTTCCTCACGTTCAATCCGACGAGCACCTCGTCGGCTCCGGCCGGAAGACGCCCCTCGAGCTTCCACCACGGCTTGAAGCGCAGACTCGTCTCCAGATCGGTGCCCAGGCCCAGGAGCGGTCTGCCCTGCACCCTGATGGGCTCCAGCAAGACCGGGATGACCGCGCTCATCTCGGACTTCGAAGGAATGCCGCGCACAGCGTCGACATCATTCTCGGTAAGGCGCGGGATCTCCCCGTTGCCCGTGGCGGCTATGCTCATTCCTCCGTAGGAAAGGTTCAGCTCGGCTTCGGCGGGCATGACGACAAGGTTGGACCCGTACTGGGTGAGGCGTTCGTCCATGTTGGCCCGCAGGGCGAGGACCAATGAAAGCACCAACACGATCGCACCTACGGCCACGGCGAGCCCAAAGGTGATCAAGGCGGCCTTCCCCTTGCGACGTCGCAGGTATCCGAAAGCCAGGTGTCTCAACTCCACGGTCAGACCCTCCGCATGGCGAGCGTCGGGCTCAGACCGGCCGCCCGGCGCGCCGGGTAGAGGCTCGCGAGTAGCACAACCAAGAACGTCGCCGCCAGAGCTGCGGCCAGATCAAGGGGCCCGGGAAGCAGCGTCTGAGTGACTCCGGCCGCCACACGGGCAACCGGGCCGTGCGCCGCGACGGCCAGGGCTATCCCTACCACTCCTCCGAACAGGGCAAGAGCGAGATTCTCCAGCAGGATGATCTTGAATATGTGGCGCCTTCTATAACCTACGGAGCGGAATATCCCGATTTCGCCCCGGCGGTCGCGCACGCTGCCCAGCGTCGTGGTGATGACGATGAGGCAGCCCACGAGCGTCATGAGGCCCGACAGGACCCAGCTGAAGAGGCGGAACTGCCCGATGAGGATCTCACGCGACGCGGCCGCCTTCAGGACCGCCGAGACACGCGCATTCGGTATCTCGGCCGAGATCTGGGCATTGATGGTCTCGATCGGACACGTGCTACACCACGCGGCCACCTCGATGAAGCTGAGCTCACCCGGCCTGTTCCACAGTCTCTGTGCGGTACCCAGATCGATGTATACGAGTTCGTCCTCCTGCGTCCCGGTGGGCTCGAGAACACCGGTCACTCGAAGGGTCTCGCCCTGGACTGTGATGTCGGAGCCTGCCTGCAGACCGAGCCGTTCCGCAGCCCGGGCACCGAGCAAGGCATCCGCCGAGCCCGACGGGGCCGAGCCGGCGATATGCCACCAGCGCTTCAGGGCGAGTTCGTCGGCCCAACGGACACCCGCCACGAGCACGGGCACCCCGCCTACTTCTCCACGCTCTACGAGCTTCGGAGCCACCCGGGAGATGTTCTCCTTGTTCTTGATGGAGCGGATCTTCGCCTCGTCCTCGGAGCGCAGGGGTTGGACGTCGTAGGTGATGCCGCCAAGTTGCACCCCCCCATAGGTGAGCGGCAGATCCTTGCTGCGAGGCACGACCACGATGTTGGCGCCGTACTGGTCGACTTTGTCGGCCAGGTCACGCTCGGCGCTCCTGCCCACTAGGAAGAGGGTCATGACCACGGCCGCCGTGACGGCGATGGCGATTATCATCAGGGCCGAGCGGCTGAGATGCCGCCGGACGTTTCTGAACGCTATGCTGGAGAGACGCATGCTGTGAGAGTCGATGCCTCAGTCGATGCCTCAGGGCCCTTCGGGGCGCCGTGCACACGCGAGGCGTGAATCCCGCCCACCACGCTCACTTGGTCGGTGCGGCCGGCAGCGTGCTCATGGTGGTGTCGCTTGATGTCGCCACGTCCTGATATGCCCGGGGCACCCATGACTCCAGATCCGCTTTCGGCACGAAGACCATGTCGCCCCTGACCTCCGCCGCCCGCTCCTCAGGTGGGTAGTCGAAACAACCCCCGCCGATGCCCAGCAGAGTGTTCAGATCCCAGCGGGTAAAGCAGACGTCGCATACGAGCTGATTGCCCTCGAAATGGAACAAGGTGGAACGACAGGGTTCACAAAAGGACGTAGCCACGACCAGGCGCCCGCTCGGCGAGATATATGCCATCACTGGGAGGACGTTCCCACCCGCGGCTAACTGGTAGCCTTCAGGCATCGGATTCGTGCGTTGGTACACGAAGCCCACGATGAGGTCCTGCTTGAGGTCCGCCAGGGGAAACGAGATGCCGTCCGGGGTCTGCGTCGCGTTTTCCAAGCTGACCATATCGACCTGGTACGCTGGATACTGGATGTTGGGCGCCACGATGACGCCTCCGACCTCACGCGAGATCTGCCACTGCTGGTAGCCCACGAACGCACCGACGACGGCTACCGCCACGATGATGCCTATGATCACGACCTTGCGTACAGGAAAGCGCCCCGCGTCTTCAAAACGTTGGCGCTTGGCCTCCAGCTGATCAGCTATCCGGTCGGCGTCGGACACCGCGACCCCCTGACTACATCGTGAACGTGGCTTGCATCACAAGACGCCGACATTGTACTACACAGCGTAGTAATGCGCCAAGGAGCACAGCCGAGAGAAGAATTCGATTGGCCCAACCATCGCGTTGCAGGCTGGGTGCGTAGGCCGATCAGCCTATCTCGGGCGAGCAGACTCCGTGAACTGCGGTCGGCTCAGAGTGTCCCGGGTCGCTCTGGTGACAGGCGGCGCAGTCCGCGCCGGAAGCCAACGTCACTTGAGTGAACGCGGCGGCGCTCCCGGTGAAGCCCACCAACATGATGGCAAGAGCGGCGATGGCAATAACCAGCCGCCTCTTCGAAGTGACCACCAGTTCGTCTACCAGGAGGCCGCGGATACGCTCCCCTACGTTGCCTTCGTTGGCGAAGCCCACGGCGATCTGGGTCTGCCGGGGAAGCGGCGGCGCGATCGACTGAGCGAACTTGTGAAGACTTGACGCCACGACCAGGCCGTCGCCGGTGAGTTCTCGAGCGAAGAGGTCGGCCGCAAGTTCCTGGCATCGACGGAGGCCGGCGAAGCAGACACGGACACCGGGGACCACGGCGAAGGCGAGGGCGATGGTTTGACTGATCAGTAGGATGAGATTGTCCCGTCGCAGCACATGGCCCTCTTCGTGCGCCAGCACGGCGAACAACTCATCGTCGTCGAGCGAGTCCCGGAGTCCGGTGGATATGACCACCCATGGACGGAGGAAGCCGATGGTGTAGGACAGTAGAGCCTCGTCGACCACGAGCAGCACCCTGCCCCGGAGTCCCTCGGGCGTCGTGCCTTCGAAGGGTCGAGCCGCGCGCAGCAGATCCTTGCAGCGACGGCCGGAACAGCTCAGCTGGCCGCTCAAGGCGACCACCGAGAACAACACGAGGCCCACAGCGACCCCGGCCACAAGGAACGAGAAGCCGGCTCCGGCCCACGCAGGCACCACCGTCGGACAGCCATCGTCCATCGCGCAGGTGAGGCCTGCCTTCCACAGGATCCCGTGCGGCAAGTAGCGCAGGAACAACGCACCCAGAAGCAGCAGCGTGGCCCCCACGGCAGCCAGAAGGCCCACCAAGTAGGTCCACATGAGCGTGCGCGGGCTCACCCGGCCTTCGAGGAACCGGCGCACCAACCATGGTGCGGCCAGGATGGAGGAGTAGCTAAGGGCGACTGCTACTGCGTCGATGACGCCCGCTCCTGGCGCTTCGCCTCGATCACCCGCGCCAGGCCATCGAGTTCGGCGCTGTCGGCCTCGGTGAGGTTCTCCACGAAGTGCGCGAGGACGGGTCTACCCGCTCCACCGAAGAGCCCGTCCATAACCCGCCTCACCACGTTCGTGCAGAAGGTGTCGCGGCTCTCGACGGGAGCATATAAGTAGGCACGACCCTCCTGCCGCCGCTCCAACATGCCCTTCTCGGCGAGGCGGCTCATGACTGTCATGACCGTCGTGTAGGCGATCTCACGCTTCTCCGCCAAACACACGTGCACCTCGCGGACGGAGGCGGACCCGATTTCCCACATGCACTCCATGATCTCCGCCTCGAGCTCTCCCAGAACCTGACGGAGGCCTTGGTTACCGGTGTTCAGATTGACAGAGTAATCCACGACCGCTCTCCCCTCTTCAGCTCGGCTACAATACTATCAAGCGTAGTAGACGCGCGGCAAGAGGAACCCCATGCGTCACCCCTGCACCCGCAGTTCGCGCTCGAGACGCTCGAGTTCGCGCTTCAGCGCGGATTGCCTGCGCCCCACGAAAACGAAGTAGGTGCCGAGGATGACCCAGATCACCGCGTAGCCTGCGAACAAGAAACCGATCTCACTCATGATTCCACCTTCTTCGACTCCGGGACTATCGCATCAATAACTGTTGACGCATCCGATCGATGCGCGAACCCATGTCGAGTTGACGCACTCGAACGATGAGCAGGTACACGTACAAGACGGTGAATGCAGCCAACGAGAACATCAAGACCGCCTGCATCGTCGGGTCCATCTGCATGCCTTGGCCGGTGATCAGCGTGGGGTGGATGGTCCTCCACCAGCGTATGGACATGAACACGATCGGCACGTCGATCCATCCCACGATGCCGAACACCGCAGATAACCGCGCACGTTTGTGTCCCTCGGGCGTGGACGAGCGCAGCATGAGGTAGGCCACGTAGATGAACCATAGGACCAGGGTCGTGGTGAGACGCGGGTCCCAAGTCCAGTAGGCTCCCCAGATAGGCCGGGCCCAGAGCGGGCCTGTGACAAGCGTTATCGTCGTGAACATCACGCCGATCTCGGCCGAGGCGCCCGCGATGCGGTCGAACTTCAAGTCGCGCTTGGTCAGGTACAAGATACTGCACACGAAGACCACCGTGAACGAGGGGCCGAGCGCAACCCAGGCGCTGGGCATGTGAAAGTAGAAGATCCGCTGGACGTCGCCCATCACCGCTTCAGTGGGGGCCACCACCAGCGCCGCGTATAGCGCCGTCAGGATCAAGGCGACGGAGGCCAGCCCCAACATGTCTATCCACAACGCCCTGCGGGCGGGCCCCGGCGTCACGGATACCTCACCGCCGTCCGCCAGGGCGGCCACTGGGGCCGCGTCCCGGTCCAGAGCCGGGTAAGACTCGGTCATCGTCACTCCTCCACCGCGTAGTCGAATACCATGACGGAGACCGCCAGGAATATCACATCGTATACCACCAACAAGGCCAGCCACAGGCTGCCGTCGCCCAAACCGGCTCCGTCCAGCACCGAAGTCGAAGACTTCGCCGCGGCGAGCACGACCGGCACCATCACCGGGAACAGAAGGATCGAGAGCATCACGTCGCGGGCCTTTAAGCCTACCGAGACGGCGGAGAAAAGTGTGCCCACGGCGCTAAAGCCGATGGTGGCAAGGAGCAAGATGAGACCGATAGGCAGCAGGGTCCCGATAATGTCCACGTTGTACAGGATCGAGAAGAAGAAGAAGACGACGATACCCATGATGAAAGTGAACACCACGTTGCCCAGGAGCTTGCCCAGATAGATCACAGCCCGGTCCACCGGGCACAGGAGCAGACCCTGCAGGCAATCGTTCTCTTTCTCGGAAGCGAACGATCGGTTGAGACCCAGGATGCCCGCGAAGGTAAAGGCGGCCCACAGCACCCCCGGCTTCACCAGGTTCTCTTCGCGCAGCCCCGGCTCGATGCCGAAGTTGAAGATGAGAATCACCAAGAAACCGAAGAGCAGCATGGAGAGCACGGTCTCGCGGGCCCGCAGTTCGGCCACGATGTCCTTCTGGGCGATAGCCCAGGAACGGCTCAGGAATCCCATCGATAATCCTTGCCCACGTGCTCGAAGTAGGTGCCCTCGAAGGCAGCGCGATCGATATTGGCGATCGGCTCTTTGAAGACCATGCGGCCTCGCACTTGGATGGCGACTTCGTCGCACATCTCGAGTCCCTGGTCGATATTGTGGGTGGTTAGCACGATCGTGCGGTTCCCGGTGTGTAGCGTCTCGAGCACTCCGCGGAGCATGCGCGAGGCGTGCTGATCGAGGCCTGTGTACGGCTCGTCAAGGAACATGATGTCTGGATCGTGCAACAGTGCCCGCGCGATAGACAAGCGCTGCTGCATGCCGCGCGAGTATCCCGAGACCCGATCGTCCATCCTGCCGGCCAGCCCCACCTGGCCCAACAAGTCCATCGCCCGCGTCCGGGGATCGGTGAGCCCGTACATGCGGCCGTAGAAGAGAAGGTTCTCGATCCCGCTCAGGTGCGCGTAGAGATATGTGTTGTGAGAGATCAGCCCGATCCGGTGACGCAGCAGGTCGGCGCGGGCGGCGACATCGACGCCTCCCACAGTGACGGTCCCCTCACTCGGCTTCAGTTGAGTGGAGAGGACCCGGATCAGGGTGGTCTTGCCGGCGCCGTTGGGTCCGAACACGCTGAGGAAACGTCCCTCTCCCAAGGTGAGGTCGAGCCCGCGGATGGCCGGAAAATGGCCGAAGTACTTCCAAAGACCCTTCACCGCTATCGCGGACACCGGGGACTCCGTCATCGGCTCAGCACCGTCGGGGGCGTCGACCCTGGGGGTCAGGCCCGCACCTCCGCGCCGCACGAGGCGCAGAAACGGTGCCCGGGCCGTGCGTCGGCGCCGCACTCCTCGCAGGTGAGCTGCTCGTGGGCCGTTTCGACGGAAAACCCAGGATCGACGAGCACTTCGGCATCCACACCGAGCTCGTCGCCGCATCCGGCACAGAAACGGGCATCCTCCCGGTTCACACGGCCGCAGGCCGCACACGATAAAGGCTCAGCGAGCGACGCGTCGGCGACAGACACGACGGGCTCGGCTGCGGCGACCCCGGGGCTCTTCCGCTGGGCTCTCGGCCTACGCGCGTCCGACGTGTCAGTAATGCCCTTCTCCCGGGCCTCGATAGAGGCCAGGATCTCGAGGGCGTCGGCCCGATATCGGGCATCCAGCTCGTGGAAATCGCCCTCCGAGAGCTTTCCCGTCCTGAAGTCGAACTCGAGTTCCTTGAGCGCCGAGTACGTCATCTCTTTCCGCCGGTAGAGTTCCTCCACATCTTCGGGCAGGTCGAGACTCTCCTCTTCACCGAGTTGTTCCTTCAACAGCGGGTAGGCCACAAAGCCCACCAGGACAAGCGCGATCACAACTTCGATCACTGTAAACACGTATCTGCTCCTTGCCGCGCGGAAACCCGCGACGGGATTGATCGAGGCTGACGGGGATCAGTCGAAATCACGCAGCTCGTCATCCAAGCGTCGCGAAATGGGATCGTCTGGGTCGGGGATTTTGACGGCGACCAAACCCCCGTCCGGAAGGGCCGGATCTTCCCGGCGCGCCGACCACATGCCAAGAAGGAAGTATATCGCCACCGCACCCACGATCAGTCCCACGAAGGGCATGACCCACGCCGTGACGTTGAATCCCGTTTTCGTGGGAGCAGCCAGCACCACCTCGCCATACTGCGAGACGTAGTACTGGACCAACTCGTCGGGCGTCTTACCCTTGACCAGCTGCTCCTCGATGAAAGTCTTGGCGGGTACACCCCACCCGCAGTCCTGGTGTGGGCAGTTGGTAAGAACGGCGCCGCAGCCGCACTGGCAGATGATCTTGTCACTCACCGACGAGCGCGGTGGAGTTGCCGCGAGCGCCACAGACGGGACCAGCACAGCCACGGCCACAGCCACGAGCACGACGAAGCGTGCGCGCGCACGCCAGCCCCGGCGGCGCTCCCGGCTTGAGCCGTCAGTCTGATATCTCATGGTCTCAGATCTCATGAAGTCTCCTCTGCCTTTCGTAACGAGCAGCTAAACGGAGGGAGTCGCGTCGGTCGGGCCAGATGGCGAGCAGGGCCCCGAGGACCATGATCGTGCCCCCGATCCACAGCCAACCGATCAGGGGGTTGATATCGACCTCCATGTTCACCTCGCCGGTATCGGCGGAGTAGTCGAGCAGCATCACGTACACGTCCTTTGAGAGCGTGGAGAGGCGGTCGATGCGCGTCCAGGGCTGATCCTTGAGGAAGTAGTACTCGCGCACGGGGTATACCACCCCTACGTCCTTGCCGTCCTTCGTCACGCTGAAGGTAGCCCGACCCACCTGCTTCTCGCTTGTCTCGTAGGTCTCCATGCTCTCGTAAGTAAGCGCATACGCACCCGCGGTGATGGTCTCACCCTTCTGGAGGGTCTGCGTGGCTTCCTCTTTGAAGGCGTACGACCCCGTGACCCCGATGAGCAGGAGGATCACCCCCACGTGCACAGTGTAGCCGCCGTAACGCCGCTTGTTGCGCCAGATGAGGGAGCCCAGAGCCTTGAACACGTTGTCGCCGCTCATCTCCCGTCGCACCCATGTGCCGCGGCCGAACTCCACCAGCACCGCCGCCAGCACGAAGGCGGCCAGGCTGAAACTGATGGTCGCGTACACGTGCCGCATGCCCAGAGACACCAACACCACCGCCGCGATCACGCCGACGGCGGCCGGGTACATAAAATTCTTGCGCAGGTTGGCGAATGTCGCTCTCCGCCAGGCGATCAGTGGGCATACCCCGGTGACGAACATGAGCACCAAGCCGATCGGGGCCATGACTTGATCGAAGAAGGGCGGGCCAACGGTGACCTTGTTGCCGGTGACAGCCTCGCTGATGATCGGGAAGAGCACGCCCCAAAGCACGGTGAACGCCATCCCCACCAGGATGAGGTTGTTGAGCAGGAAGCTGGACTCCCGGGAGATGAAGCTGTCGAGTTCGTTGCGCGACTTGAGCAGGTCGAGGCGGCTGAACAGCAGGTTCAGCGAGAACACCAGGATGAGCCCCAAGAATCCAATGAAGAAGGGCCCGAGGCTGCTCTGGCCGAAACTGTGCACCGAGCTGATGACGCCGGAGCGGGTGAGGAAGGTGCCGAAGATGGTGAGGGAGAAGGTGAGGATGATGAGGATGATGTTCCACACCTTGAGCATGTCCTTCTTCTCTTGGATCATGACCGAGTGCAAGAACGCCGTGCCCGTGAGCCAGGGCATGAAGGAGGCGTTCTCAACCGGGTCCCATGCCCAGTAGCCGCCCCAGCCGAGCGACACGTAGGCCCACCACGCGCCCACGATGTTGCCGATCGTGAGAAAGATCCAAGCGATGATCGTCCAGCGGCGGGTGGAACGGATCCAGAAATCACCCAGACGTTTGGTGATGAGCGCCCCCATGGCGAAGGCGAACGGAATGGAGAACCCCACGTAGCCCAAGTAGGTGGTGACCGGGTGTATGACCATACCCGGGTTCTCGAGCATGGGGTTGAGGCCCTCGCCGTTGGCGGGGCCGCCGCCGGGTATCTGCGTGAAAGGGTTCGACCCTGCTGAGACGGTGAGTATCAGGGTGAAGAACAGTCCCACCACCATCAGTATCGAGATCACGTAGGGCAGTATCTCCCGGTTCTTATGCCGGTTCTGATAGACCGCCACTGCCGCGAACATACCCAGCAAGAGAACCCATAGCAGCATGGAGCCGGCATTGCCCGCCCAGAAGGCGGAGACGGTGTAGAACCACGAGAGACCGCGAGACGTGTAGCTGGCCACGTACTCGTTGCTGAAATCGCGGGTGACCAGAGCATAGAGGAGCGCGATGCTGGCCACGGCTGCGGAGGCGGCGAACGCATACGTCGAGTTCTCGGCGCTCTTGATCCACTCACGACGTCCCGTACGCACGCCGATCAAGGGTGCGACGATCCCGTAGGCAGCAGTCAAGAGGCAAAGCAGAAGCGCGGCGTAGCCCAGTTGGTTCATTCGGGACGATCCTCCGTTGGTATTCTAGGCGTGACTTCGAGTTCTTCGCGTGCTTCTAGTTGTCCGATGTGGCAGCGGTGCCGGTGCCGTCGCTTCCCGCCCGCTCGTACTTCGTCGGGCACTTGGCCATCATCGAGTCCGACACGAAGGTCCCGTCCGTCAACAGGTCACCGTCAACCACCACCTCCATGGGAGTCGCCGGATCGTCTTTGAACGTGTCGGGCACGACGCCGGTGAACTCCACCAGCAGCGTGTTCTCGGGAGCCGCTTTGTCGTAGATCTTGAAACGGATCGGATCGCCGATGCCGCCCTCCTCGAGCGTCCCGTTGACCAGGTCGCCTGCCACCTTCACGTTCGCGGCCTCATCTTTGGCCAGCACCTCGGTGACGGTGTAGTAGTACACCAAGTTCTGCCTGCCGACGAAGAAAGCCAGGGAGGCGATCGCGCCCACGACTACGAGACCACCGATCAAGAACTTCAGCTTCTTGCTACCCATGTCGCCAGTCCTTCCTGGTTCATCAGTAATCAAAAACGCGTTGACCTACCCGGCGCAACCGTTCCATTCAATAGAGGAGACGTTCTAGGCCGGCCCCAGATAAGACGGTGTTGGTGACTTTCTCGGGGAATAGACTGTCCGGACATTTTATCAGAACCTCCGTGGCCTCGAGGATCCCACCACTCTCGCGCGACCCACGCACGACCGCCTGCTCGTGGGCACGGAGGCGATCGGGGAAAGGACCCACGTAACGCACCTCAAGGGTCGCTCCGCTTTCGCCCTCAAGCAAGAACCGGGCTTCGTTCCCCTCCTGCCGGACACTATCGGCGGCCACTTGGCCGCCGACCCGGGCGTCGGTGAGTGGTGTTGCCGCTGCATTGGCCTCCTCCACCGTGAGGTAGAAATCGCCGCCCACAGTGACGAAGAGGACCAACCACACCACCACAGCCACACCGGCGATGATGGCGGCGACCAACTTGATGGTCCGCGACCGGGATTCCGGCGGGCTGCCCACCGCAACCGCACTCATCTCTCGCCCTTGGTCAACTCGATACCTCCATCGTGCGCCGGACGCACTTCCGCATGCGTCAACCCTTGGTCACCTGACTGGACACCTGCCCCGAAGCCCACCCGACCAACTCGTCGAGGATCGCCTCAGCCTGCTCCGGGTCGACCGCCAGCCAGTAGAGGTCGGTCCCGACCAGGAAGTAATAGTGCGTCTGGCCCATCCCATCAAGTGCATATCCTTCCACCGACTGGTTCGCCATCGGACGAAGACCCGTGAACGGTGAGTTGCCCTCGGAGATACGATCGGTCATCAGCTGCAACAACTCGCGAGCCGACTCTTCGCCCGGCGAGCGGCTGATCCAGACCATCGCGTGAGGCTGTCCACCACCGCCCTCGACGCCGTACTGCCCGACCCAGGCGTCTGTGATCCCTTCTCCCAACGCCTTGCCGTGCAGTTGTTCCACCTGCAGGCGGGCAGTCTCGCCGGTGACCGAGGAGCTCAACCTCCAGGTCCCCAGTTGCTGAGGCAGAAGGTCGGCGTGTCCGGCCGGTACATCCGCCGATAGGCCGGCTGCACCGGTATCAGCCTGCGCGTCGACAGAGGTATCCGAAGCCGCCATCTCCATGCCGGGCATCGTCTGGCCCGCGTGCGGGTTCAACACGTTGCCGTAGAAGGACCACACGCCCGCCGCGACGAGGGCCGCGAAGAAGACGAGAGTGATCAGGTGACGGGGTCTCACTGCGACACCACCCAACCGCTCACTACGCCTGATCTTCTCCGCATTCGGAGCAGAAGCGGTCCTCACGGTGCAGCTGCGTTCCGCACGATACGCAGAACTTACTCTTGGAATCCGTGCCGACGCCGCCACGCTTAGAGGTTCCGTCGGTCTTGGATCCGCTCCGCTCACGGGGCGGCGGGCCGCCCTCGACACCACGGCCGCGAGGCGTCCGCGAACGAGCCGGCCGGGAGGCCGACGAACGGTTTCCCCTATTCGATGAGGCAGTCGCGGGACGGAACGCTTTGTAACCGCCGAAGACCAGCGTGCCGAAAGCCAGCACCGCGAGAACGATGAAGAGGGCGTTGTTGTTACCGCCACTCCCGGCCGCCGACGCCTGTCCCGGCTGCGCCGAGTCGTTGCTGGCCTTCTGCACCGAGGGATTGGCGTCGGTCTTGCTGTAGGCGACCTTCACCGTGAACGGGTCGTCAACGGGCAGGGCGCTGAAGTCCTGCAGGTGGTACTTGAGTCCCTCGGAATCGGTAGTGACTTCACTCAGCGCCGGGTCGAGCGTGAAGCCTGTGGAGCGCAGCGGTTCCTGCACCTCGATGGTCGTGGTGGCCGCGGCGAGCCCCGGGCGCAGCACGAAGTCGAAGGCCCGGGCTTCCGTGCCGGCGGCGAAGGCATCGTAGTAGTACTCGAAGAAGATCTTGTGCTCTGCCTCTACCTTGTAGGTGAGCGCTTGATAATCCCCTTTGTCTACGAGCGTGTAGGGTTTGCACGCATGGCCGCCGCCGGAGTCGACCTCGCACGCCATGCCGATCTCAGCACCCTTAGGAATGTTGTACGTCACATCCACCGGCAGCTGCACGCTGGGATCCAGGTCGCCCTGGTAGATCACCAACACCCGGGGGTCATCGTACTCGGGCCACACCGAGACCTTCATCTGGGTCGCCTTGAGCTCCGCGGCCTGCGCCGGCACGGTCATGGCTGCCAACATCACCACCAGGGCTACGGCGAGGGACAACACTGCCAGGGTTCCCCTCAACGTGACGCGGTTCTCCTCCATCCTTAGCACGGCGATCCGTGACCCGCCTTGATTCTGGATAAGTCTATTGGTCATGTGACTCCCGGTCATGTGACTCCCCTCGAGACGATCTGCCGCGGCAACGAGACTTGCTTTCTCCGGGGCCCGATCAATCGCCCCCAGGCACGCGCGAAACGAGCTTGTGAAGATCCGCGCGCGTTACTGGCAGCATGGTACTACGCGCTGTAGTAGATGTCAACGCCTGCATGCTCTCCTGGTCAGGAGTCTCGCTCGGCGCCGCACTGCGGGCAGAAGCGATCTTTCTTTGTGAGCTTCCCTCCGCATTCAGTGCAAAATCTGGCAGGCGCACCCGATGTTTCAGCCGGATTCCCTCGGGCGGTCTTCTTGCCAGGACGGGCGGCCGGGATCCCGCCCCTCACGTTCGGCCCGGCGCCCGCACGCGCGGGGCGCGCGGCAGAACGAGACGCCGGCCGCGCATCACGGCCCGATGCCGGCGGTTTGTGGATGAAGAGCCGATACGCGACGATGCCGGCGATGGCGAGAACAAGGGCGATCAGGAGCCAAAGGAGATAGCTGCTGCTGCTCTGCTGAGCGGCATCGCCTTCAGGAGCAGCAGAGGACTTCGAGGGATCGGGGTCGGTCTTCGTGTACGTTACCTGGGTCTGGAACATGTCACCGGCCTTCACGCCGGACACGCTCCCATAGTGGAAGGTGAAGCCTTGGGAATCGGTGGTCGTCTGGTTGAGAACAGGGCCGGCAGAGAAGTCGGAGGCCTTCAGAGGCTCTTGCACCTCCACGTAAAGCGTGCCGACGTCGGCGGGAGCCTGGAACTGGACCGGGAAGGACTTGGCGCCGGGAGCACCCACACCCGGGTCGTAGTAATACTCTAGGCGGATCACCGGACGCTTGGGCACGGTGACGGTGACGGCGTCCATCACGTCGCCGGGTACGACTATCGGCGTCCCCAGCTGGTAGTCGAAGGCACCCTTATCGTCGATCTCGGCCAGTCCGGCCAGCCGAGCTCCACTGGGGACGTAGAAGGTGAACTTGTACGGGAAGACGGTGGTAGCGGGGAGCGTGACGTCCAGCAGCACCAGAACGTCCTTGGTGTCATACTCGGGCCAGAACTGTATGCCCATCTGGGCGGCCAGCAGACCGGGGTTCGGCGGTTCGAATCCCGCCGGTGCGGGGATCAAACCCGAATCGGGCGCGCTGCCGGGCGTGCCCTGGGCCGCGGTGGTGGCTGTGGTGGCCGCCCCGGCTGTAGTGACAACCGAGGTTGCGGTGGCGTCGGTGGATGTGCCGGTGGTCGTGGTCTCAGCCTGAGCGACGCCCCCGAAGAGGGCAAGGACGGTCACCATAACGGCGACGAGGCCAAACACAAGGACCTGAGGCCACGCCGCCGGTCGGCGCTCCGCTGGGTGCGATCGTTGCATGAATAGGCTCCTGTGGTTCGGGTGAGCTACGCGCGCCGGCGACCGCGGGCGGCGCCTGCGCCGCGCTTCTTGGTCGAACGGTTGGCATTACTTTGACTGGTTCTCGCTTGACTGGTTCTCGCGGCCGCGCCCGCTGCGCTGCGTCCGGCCGACCGATTGGTTGCCGAGCGTACAGGCGGGGCAGGGAATCCGATCGCCGGAATCCCATCCCTGCGATGCGACTCGAGCCAGGCGGCTATCGCGACGCCCGACACGAATAGGACGATGCTGGTCCACTGAGCCTGCGTGAGGCCGAGCGCTATCGGCTGGTTCGTGCGGACGAACTCAACCACGAAACGCTCGACGCCCGCAAGCGCGAGGTAGGACCAGAAGAGAGATCCGGCCCGACGTAGGCGGGGCTGCAGAATCAGGAGGAGGATGGCGAGTATGGCAAGTGACATGAGGATCTCGTAGATCTGAGTGGGATGCACCAGTTGAGTGGTCGGAGGCGAGCCTTTGGGAAAGGACATCGCCCACGGTAGGTTCGTGGGCACCCCGTAGTCGTCGCCGTTCAGCAGGCATCCCACTCTTCCCACGGCATAGCTCAACGCCAGAGCGGGCGCGACGGCATCGGCAACAAGAGCCGTGCGCGCTTTGGAGAACGCCACCACCGCCCACACTGCCAGCGCCCCACCGATGAGCCCTCCATACCAGATCAGCCCCGAGCCGCTGAACCACGCTGCGCGCGCTTGGTCGGGGTGCGCGATCAAGTAATGGACCTTGGAACCGACTACGCCACCCACGATCGCGGCGATCAGCATCGAGTAGGCCAGCTCGGGGTCTATTCCCCTCCGCTTCATGCCCCAGGCCGTCATGAGGCCGGCGGTGACGAAGGCGAGCGCCATCATCACCCCGAACGAGTGGATGGTAAGTGGGCCTACCTTGAGAAGCTGGGGATACATGAGGCTCCGATGCTCGACAGACTCGCCGCGCCGCGCGACGGCGCGGCGCGGCGGGCAGAGATCAGCCGGCTACGTAGTGGTCGTGGTAACGGCACCCGCTTCGTGCGGGCTCGAGCCTGAGGCAGCCGTCTGTTCCATCATGGTGACGAACTGTTGCGCCAGCTCACCGAGACCGCTCGTGGGGTCAACCGCCGCGGCTTTGGTCCAGGCCTCTTTGGCCTTGTCCCGTTGATTGTTAGAGAAGTAGACGATAGCCAGATCGTAGAGGGCGACCTGATCGTCCGGAGCTTCTGCGGTCAGGGCCTCCAGCGCAGCCTGCGCGCCGGCCGCGTCACCTTTCGCGAAGTCCACCATGGCAAGTCCGGCCTTGGCCGTGGAGTTGCCGGGCTCAAGAACGAGTACTTCGTTCAGCACCCGTTCGGAGTCATCGACTCTGTTGGCCTGCAGATAGGCCTCGGCCAGATCAAGACCGGCACTGGCGTTCTTCGGATCTGCCTTGTAGGCCTCCTCAGCCGCCTTGAGGGCATCATCGGCGCCTGCCGCGCCGGAACCGTCGCCACCCTCGACCGCGGGATGTCCCTCGGGCACGGTGGCGTCGGGTGAGATCGGCGGTGCCGTGCCACCGGCCACTGTGGTCGGGGTACTGGTATCCGCCGACCCCAGATTCGGGATCACGACGATCAGGCCCACGACCACGACCGCAGCCGCAATGATGGCGATCAAGTACTTTCTGTTCATCCGCGCCTTTCCTTTCGAGCACCAGGCTTATTCCGTCCGACAGACCCGCGACGGTCGAATCGCGATACTACACGATGTAGTTGGCAAATCCCATACTCCGACATCGCGGGCCCCTTGGCATGTGAATCGAACCACATATCGGCGCGAATGACTACCCGGCCCCGAGCGCGTATTTGAGTTCCACTCTCCGCCCGTCGCCTTGAAATCGACGCCCTGGTGCTCTACTATTCCTCGACCATACCCCCAAGGGTATAGAGGTTTCCCGGTGAAAAGCGCCCAGATCGATTTCGCGTCGTGCCAGGCGTGCTCGCGCTGCGACGCGCGCAAGGCATGCCGTACCAAGGCGATAGTGAAGATGGGCCCAGACGAACAGGCCATCGTCAAGCCCTCCGATTGCATGGGGTGCGGCGACTGCATCGAGGCCTGTCCGTTCGGAGCGATCTCGATGAAGGAGACATGATCTCGTTGTTCAAGTTCTGGAGCCACGAAGCCGAGGGATTCACCGACCTGTCCCCCGCCGACGTACGCGAACGTCTCAAAGCGGGTGGTGGCGTGCAGCTGATAGACGTGCGTTCCCCCGGGGAATACGCCCGCGGACACATCCGTAAGGCCCGCCTCATCCCGCTTGGTGAACTCGCAGACCGCAGTTCGGAGCTGAAGGCCGATCGCGACATCATCCTGTACTGCCAGAGCGCCGCGCGCAGCCGGCGCGGCGCGAAGATCCTCGCCGGGCTTGGCTTCGAGAACGTCTACAACATGTCCGGTGGGATCGTGCGCTGGACGTTCGGAGTGGAGCGATCGTGACCTGAGGCGATCGTCCAGGGCGATCGTCCCGAGGCGACCGGGAGCGCCGTGACCAAGCCTAGTGAGACTTTGGCGCGTCCCCTCTGATTGCGACAGCGGCCTGGATCGCCTCCAGGAGACGGGATTCGTCAAGCTTCCCGGCCCCCAGCAGCACGCCGTTGATCACCACCTGAGGCACGCTCATCACGTCGTGGAGCCGCGCCACCTCCGGGAACTCGCTCACCGTGACCATATCGGCGGTGACGCTCGGGGCGGCCATGGCGAAGGCGTGCGCCAACCGGACTACGTCCGGACAACGGGGACAGGTGGGCGTCGTCAGCACTTCTATGTGGACGGGGGTTCCCAACCGGCGCAAGGCTTCAAGCGTCGTCTCGGATAACCGCGTGGCGCCCGATGACATCGCCAGGACGTCATCGAGGAAAACCCCGAACTCGTAGCCGGAGGGCGAGCCAAAGAAGCGGACTCGAGGATACTCTTCCCCGGGTAGAGCAAGCAGCGTCGCGGGGATGCGGTCCACCCCCAACGACTCGGCGGTCGCCTGCTCGAGTGCGAAATCGTGCAACTCCAGATCGAGCCGGTCGTCCAGCGACGCGAACTCCTCTACCAGGCGTCGGGCGTCTCGGCACTCCCCGCAGGCGGGGATCGGCGCTCCGTCTCCGGGCCCTACTTGGCCGAAATGCACGATGCGGACGGGACCGGAAAGTCGCTCACTCAGGATCCTCGAGAGGTTCTCTCTGTCTTCTCGCGCCAGGGCGGACGGCTCCGCAGCCGGTTCCCCGGTCTTCTCTGCGGCCTGCGCGGTGGGGCCGGGGGCCGAAGCGGGAGGCTCCGACGATTCCACGCGGTCAGGACTCCGCAGGTAGCGGAGCGCGTGGAGTGCAGCCACCTGGCCCTCCCCCACCGCCTTCGCGATCTGGTAGGGCTCGCCGGTGCAATCGCCGGCGGCGAACACGCCCGGTGGTCCGGCCGACATATCCCTGCCGACCAGGATGTGCCGATCGTCCGCCTCGATGCCCTCCATGAGGTTCCCGGGTGCCACGCTCGTCTTATGCACGAACACCCCGTCGACCTTGAGTGGTCCGGCCTTCAGATCCACCACGATCTTGCCGTCTTCTCTGTGCAGGCGCTCAGGACGTTCGCGAGGAAGCACAGTCATGCCGGCGGGCAGAACCGGCTCCCCGGCATACAAGGGGAGGAAGGTGACATTGACGCCCAGGTCCTCGTGGAGAATCGTCGCTTCCTCCTCGCCCTGCGGGATGTAGCTGATGAACACCACATCCTTGCCGGCGAACAGTCGACCGTCGCAGTTGGCGCAGTAGCTCACGCCCCGTCCGACGAGTTCGTCCTCCCCCTCCAAGTCGGGCTCACGATACACCCCGGTGGCCAAGATGACGGCCCGCGCGTGGTACATCTCCCTTTCGGTGAACACCACTACCTCGTCATCGTTGAGCATGAGTTTCGAAACCTTCTCTTTGAAGAATGGGATCTCGAAACGCTCCATATGCTCGATGAAAGCCGCAGCCAATTCCTCGCCGGTGGCATAGGTGAACCCGGGATAGTTCGGGATCGTCGGGGCCCGTCTCGTCTTGGAAAAGGGGGCCTGCGAATCGAGCAACAGCACCGACCTCTTGCGGTTGGCCACGTTGATGGCCGCCGATATACCGGCTGGTCCCGCCCCCACCACGACGACGTCGTAGTGAGCGGATCGTTGTTCGGGAGCAGACTGTTCGGGATTGGACATAACGAGACTTTACCCGGTGTCCGTCGGGCGGCAAACAGAACGGGCGCCGCACGAGAGCGACGCCCGCCACAGCAAGGGTACCTAACGCGCGCTTTGCTCGCGGCGTGGGTTACGTCTTACTACCGACCCTCCGCCAATAACTGCCAACAACCATTGCCCGGACGTACTTGAGCGGCTGCGTCAGGACCAGGTAGATGTGCACCACGCTGAACGCCAGGAATACCCATGACAGTAGATAGTGGATCTGACGCAGCGTCATGATCCCGCCGAAAGCGTTCACGATCACCGACAACCGCAGCGGCCAGTAGAGCGCGAAACCGACGACGGCCATCAGCGCAGAGACGGCGAACAGCAGGAAATACGTGACGATCTGCAGGGGGTTGTACTTGCCAAATCTCTCCTTGGCGTCTCCCAGGAAAAGGTAGTACTTGATGGTGGCCCCCATCCCACGCATGTTCCGCGGCGTGGGTCCGGCAGTCGTCCACTTGCCTTCGGCGAAGAACTGGTACACGTGGAACACACCCAGAAAGAAGAACAGGTACATGTCCACGAAATGGACGAACCGAGCGTTACTCATACTGCCGAAGACGTTGAAGGCCGGAAAATGGATCTGCAAACCCGAGAGCACGAGCACGATCATGTTGCCCAGGTGCACCCAGTGCCCTATCCGCTCGATGAGGTCGTGTTTCTTGACGCGCTCTAGTTTCGTCATGACGCCACCGGCCTACTTGACCCGGAACTTGAGGATCTTGTTGCTCTTCGGTTCAATCACGTGAACCGAGCAGGCCATTCAGGGATCGAAGGAGTGTAAGGTCCGCAGCACCTCCAGCGGCCTCTCGGGGTCGGCGACCGGCGTGCCCACCAGGGCCTGCTCCACCGGTCCGCGCACGCGGCCGTCGCCGGCCCGCGGGGCGAAGTTCCAGCCGGAGGGAGTAATGATCTGGTAGTGCTTCACGCGACCGTCTTCCAGGGTGGCCCAGTGCGCCAACGCGCCACGGGGAGCGTCCCAACCGCTGAAACCCTGGCCCGTGGGCTTGTCCGGCACGGGAGTGTAGAAGTTCATGTCGCCGGCCGCCATGTTCTCGCGCAACTGCGCTACGTAGTCGAGCGTCTTGTCGCCGATGATCTTCACTTTCAACACCCGCGCTGCGATACGGCCCAGATTGGACAGCAGTACCGCCGGGTTGCCGGCCTGCCCGATGGCGGCCAGCGTATCGTCGATCAGCTTCTTGGCCGGATGATCCGCGGGGCCGCCCAGGTACGCGACGAGCATCTGCGCGAGCGGACCCACCTCCACCGGAGCGCCTTTCATGTGCGCGCTCTTCTCCCAGGCATAGCGACCGTTCCGGTCGATCTCCGGGATGCCTTCGATGCCGGTGAAGTCGGGCCCAGTAATACCCTCCCACGGATGGAGCCCGCCCTCGTACTGCGTGTTCCAGGAGCTCGTTACCCACTCGCGCACATCGGCTTTCTGGTCCACCTGCTGCACGCTCAGGTTGCCGTCGAAGGCCCCGAAGACGCCGCCCCGAGGGAACAGGCGCTTGTAGGGGTCGCCCCCTTCAAGATCCTCGTCGATGACGCCCCAGGTGAAGTAGTTGCCATGTCCCTGACCGATGCCGGCCTGATCGAGGTAGAAGGGCGCTATCGCCATCAGATCTGGCACCAGGGTGCCGTCGATCCAGGACTTCACCTCGCGCACTTTCGCTTCGAACTGGTTGATCTGGTCTTCATGGGGGACCGACGAGAAGCCGCCGGGCGGTGTGGACATCTGGTAGGGGAACTTACCCCCGAACAGAGCCGAGGCCTCTGACGCTACCGCCTGCACCTTGATGGATTCCAGGTAGTGGGCGGCCAGCTGCAGGTTGAGTTCCGGGTCGAGGGCGTAGGCCGGATGATCCCAATAACCATTCTCAAGAAAGCCGAGTTGGCCCGAATCGACGAAAGCCTTCAGGCGGTCCTGCACTGCCTTCAGCTGAGGGGACGAAGCCTTCGCGGAGAGGGCACTCACCACGTTCACGTAGTCGAGACCGTTCAGGATGTAGAACCAGAGCACGTGGTCGTGCAGCAGTTGGGCGCACTCGAGCAGGTTACGCATCAGACGCCCGTTCGGCGGCGGAACGATGCCCGCCGCGCTCTCCAGCGCCATGGCTGAGTTATGACCGTGAGGGGTGGGACACACCCCGCACACCCGGTGCGTGTAGTGCCACGCGTCCATCCAGGGGCGGTTCTCCACTATCATCTCGAGCCCGCGGAACATGGTGCTCGATGCCCAGGCATCCACCACCTTGCCGTTCTCCACCTCGACCTCGACGCGAAGATGGCCCTCAATGCGTGTGACCGGATCGATGACGACCTTGGCCATCTAGGCCTCCTTCTCTTCGGTGACGCTGCCGTCGTCGTTGTGGCCAAGGCGGCCCTTTGCGGCGCTCACGGCCAGGTGGGCCACGATGGCCCCTCCGGTGACGGCCGCCAACCCGATGCCCACGGTATCGGCCCCGACCCGTATGCCACCGAACCCGGGGATCGCGACCCCCGGCATGGGGGCATAGAAGTCAGACAGTTCGTCCCAGAAATCCTTCTCCGAACACCCGATGCATTGGCCGGTGCCCACACACCAGTTCGAACGGTTGTTCCACAGCACGGTGGCGCAGTCGGAGTAGGTGTGCGGACCGCGGCAGCCCATCTTGTAGAGGCAGTAGCGCTGGTTCTCTTCCTCGCTGCCAAACGCCTCCACGAAACGACCCTCGTCGAAGTGTGCGCGCCGTTGGCACTCGTCATGGACCTTACGCCCGAAGAAGATCTTCGGCCGCCGGTACTGGTCGGTCTCCGGCACCTTGCCGTAGGTGAGGAAGTAGGTGACGGAACTCGTGAGATGGATGGGGTTGACCGGACAGGTGGGCAGTTGGATGAGCTTGCCCGTATCGATGCCCTCCTGCTCCATGAAGGCCAGCATGCCCATGGCGCCGCTGGGGTTGGGGTAGGCGGCCTGTACGTTCCCGAAAGAGGCGCAGTTGCCCACGGCGATGACCAGAGCAGCGTCGGTGAGAGCCTCGCGGGCTATATCCACCGACGTGCGACCCGCGATGGTCATGGCGCTCGGGATCTTTGTGGCCACGGACCCCTCGACCACGAGCACGTAGGCGCCTTTGTTGTCGGCCATGGATTGCTTGAGCTTGGCTTCGGCCTGATGTCCCGCCCCCGCCATAAGGGCCTCGGAGTATTCAAGACTGATCATGTCGAGGACCACATTGACGAAATCGGGATAGCGGCTCTTGGACACAGACTCGGTGCACCCGAGGCACTCCTGGAAATCGAGCCAGATCACCGGTGGCCTCTTTGCGGCCCGCTCAAGCGCCCGGGCGATCCCCGGAACGGCCGCCTGGCCGAGCCCCATGACGGCGGCGAGGCCCCCGCAGACCTTCAGAAAATCGCGGCGGGTGAGTCCATGGGCGGCGAGGATATCCTTCACGGCCTCGCCCCCTTGAACACCGCCCGGACGGCGACGGCCGCGGCGGATGCCGCGAGCGCGGCGTAGAGGAACTTGAAGAACTCAAAACGAGTGACCCTCAAGGTGAACCTCCCGTTCGGTATGACTGCGCGACGGGATCCTGAGAGCACTCCGTGCCATGCACTTGACAGGGCCGAGCCGGACATGCCCCTCAGACCACCTACGCCATCATAACGCGAGCGACTCCCGAGCGATAGGGAGGCTTACGCCGTCCGCGGACGAACGGCTCCATTCTTTCCGCGAGCGGCGCTCAGGAGTCGAAGTGCGAGAGGTCGTCCTCAAGACGGCGCCGCAGGTCATCCGCAGCATCATCCCCTGATACTGACCGACGAGACTCGACCGGGACGGGAACCATGGCAGGCTGCCGAGTACGCCATCGGACTACAAGCAGCGCGAGGCTCCCAAAGCCCACTACGAGGGCGGCGAACGGAAGCAGATACGCAAGCAGGTTGAACCCGCTGGCGCGAGGAGAAGCGAGGATCTGCTCCCCGTATTGGCCGACGAACGTGTCCAGGATCTCGCTCTCCTCCTTGCCTTGAGCGAGAAGGAGCCGCACCTGCATCTTGATCTCCTCGGCCTTCTGACTGTCGTGCAGAGCGACTGTCTGAGTCCAGCAGCAGGGCGCGATGAGTTTGCCCTCGATCTGGGAGGCCAGCTTCTCCTGCTCTGGAGTCAGAGCGCCATCAGCAGCGGCGGCGGGGCTTGCCACGGCCAGCAGCACGGCCATCAACAATGAGAGGACCACAAGTAGGAACGCGGCCATCGCGGTGGCGCGAACGACAGCCTCGAGCCTCGGGTCTCCGAGCGACGCCGCGACGATCGGAGACCTTCTACGGTCTCTCGAATTCAACGTTCCCACGAGCGATACCTCCAGATTTCGAAACAGACCGAAATATCATACCAGACAAAGAAAGGGGCCCGACGGGCCCCCTAGGTCAGTGTCCTCAACCGAACCCGGCATGAGAGCAACCACCGCCGGCCGCAACAGGAGCCGGACCGCTCGACCCGCCCGTAGACCCCATCATGAATCCGGTGAAGCGCTGTTCGACCTCAGTACTGCCGCAATCGGGGCACACACGCTGGTGGTCCTTGAGGAATCCCTGGACGAAGACCTCGAACTCGCGGCCGCAGCCCCCGCACCTCAGATCGTACGACGCCATCTAAAGGACCCCCATAGCCTTGTATTCGTTGACGAACCACGCGAACGATAGTACCGCCGGCGACTTGACAGTTGTACCTGCCAGGACCAGAGGAAGACTACGGCCTTCGGCGACTGCCTCCGCCAAAGCGGGATAATCCTGCAATCTCGGGCCGTCCACGTCCACGTAGGTCACTGAGACGTGGTCGCCGTAGTCCTGCTGCAAGTAGCGGTTGATATACCCGACTGTCTCCTCCAGAGACAGAGGGGGAGCTCAGCCACCGCTCCTGCAGGCGTCCAGCATCCTTGAACCGACCACTACCATCTCACCGGTCTTGACCGACCGGACCTTCTCAGTTTCATCGACAGTGCTCATCTCGACCTCCTACGTTCGGCAACTAGGCGATGCCGAACTCGCGCTCGTAGTCTTTTTGGCTCCGCGCGCCGATCACTTGTTGCTTGACCGCTCCCCCTTCGAACAACATGACGGTGGGGATGCTCATGATGCCGTAGCGTGCAGCCAAATCCTGGTTCTCATCTACGTTTACTTTTACCACCTTGACCGTGCCGTCGTGATCAGCGGCCAACTTCTCCAACACGGGACCTACCATCTTGCACGGACCACACCACGGGGCCCAAAAATCCACGACCACAGACCCTTCGGCGCCAATGACGGCGGTCTCGAACGATTCAGCATTCAGATCCTCGATGATGCCACTACCCATAGCCCTCGTACCTCTCCTTCTGAGTGAGACTCTACGCTTTGGGTGCGATTCAGCGACCGTGACGGCGACCTCGCACCAACGTATCGGTCGCCACCCGTCAAGCTCCGCTCCACATATACCCTTCGGGGTATGTTACCAGTCGCCGGGAAGGCCGACAAGGTAGAGCTCCGGATCGCCTCCTCGGGGACCATACATGGCCTCATTATAGTCGACCTACCCCCAGCGGCCGTGACTCTAACCGCGAGATACCGAGACTCATGTACATCCACGACCACGAGCCTACGTGGGGGATCCTGTTCTCCCGGCGACGCTCCCGGTGTGCGCTATACTCCCGCCCGTGATCCAGAGTTCCCACACCCCTCGCTCGATAGCGTCTGCGGGAACGTCGCCGGGAAAGGTCGATCCGCCCGACCGGCCGGGCCACGATGGGCGCTTCGGACTCTGGGGTGCCCTTTCGCGATGGATCGTGTCGACCCCGTGGGTCGTCTACACGCTCCTGGTGGTGAACCTCGGGGGCGCCATCGCCGGGTACATCTATTGGTACGGCAGCGACATATTGGCGTCCCCGTTCTACTTATGGCCCTTCGTCCCGGATAGTCCGCTCTCGGCGACCCTGCTGCCCCTCGCGTTTCTGGCCTTCTTTCGCGGCCGACGGTGGGAACTGCTGGGGCTGATGGCCGCGACGGGCTGCATCAAGTACGGGCTCTGGACCGACTGGTACTGGTTCACGAACATGCTCTCCGGAGGCCGGTACACGCTCGAAGCTATCGTGTTGAGCTTGAACCACCTCGGCATGGCGCTGGAGGGTCTCCTACTCCTCCCGCTGCTCAGGCCCCGGCTGCGACATGTGCTTTTCGTTGCCGCGTGGTACGGCCTCAACGACTTCATCGATTACGGTATGGGCAGGCATCCGAGAATCCCCAATCCGCAAGACCTGGGGCTGATCACCTGGTTCGCGGTGGCGTCGACCATCGTGATCTGTGCGGTGTGGCTGGTATGGGTGGTGCGGCGGCGGAGGTCGACGGTGCAGGTTTGAGCGGCCGCCGGAGAGGATCTCGCCGAGAGACGGTGACAGCCGCCCGTGTGCGAGCTTGGGAGTCCGGCCGGGCGCGCGCCGAAGTCAGGCCGCGCGCCCATGAACGTGACGCTACGCTGCTGCTGGGTAACCTTCTTCTTTCATGGTCGCGAGGATCGCTTCCTCAGTGGTGACAGTCTCGTCGAAGTCGATATCCACCGACTTGCGTTCGACATCCACCGCCACGCGATTCACGCCGCTCATGGCACCCACGGCCCCCTCGATAGCCATCTTGCAGTGCCCGCAACTGACATCGGGCACACTGTAGGTCTTGGTCATGATCCCGCCTCCTTGACGATCGCTCCACAGGTATGACGTGATATAGTACCAGTACCCCCTATCCCTATGCAACTCGACCGGCGAACGGGACGCGATCGGAGGCGAGATGGCTTCATATGTCCAAGACAAACCCAAGTTGATGGCGCGCCTTCGGCGCATCGAAGGGCAGGTGCGCGGGCTTCAGAAGATGATCGATGAAGAGAAGTACTGCGTGGACGTGCTCACCCAAGTGTCGTCAGTGATGGCTGCACTACAGGGTGTGGGTCTCATCGTGCTCGAGGACCACATCCAAGGATGCGTACGGAGCGCCATCGAGTCCGGCGAGTCAGGCGACCAGGCTGTGGCCGAGTTGATCGACATCCTGCAGCGCTTCGTCAAGACCGGCCCGGTGCCGCGCCACCCCGTTCCCGCGGGCTTCGCCTCAGAGGAGTGACGCCGGGGCTTCCCTCTCTGGCTCCGGATCTCTCGGGCTGACGCCGCCCTAATCGGACGCGTGGACACGCACCAGTAGCCTCTCCGCTGCCGCCAGGCCCACGGTGACGCGCTCGCCGCCCACCTGCAATTCGATCGGACCCTCGAGCGGCGCGTACGCGAGTACCTCCACAATGGCCCCGGGCAGGAGTCCCAGACGCTCGACGTAGCTCAGCAACTCCTGATCCTCAGCCTCGACGCATCGCAATTCTCCCAACGCCCCGACGGGTGTGTCGCTCAGTCGCACCAGTTCCTCTCCCTCGCCCCCCGACCCCGGGATGGGGTTGCCGTGGGGACAGGTGGAAGGATGGCCGAGAACCCTCTCGAGACGCGCCTCTACCTCCGCGGATATAACATGCTCGAACTTGCAGGCCTCCTCGTGCGCCTGCGACCACGGCATCCCGAGGATGTCCGTGAGTAGGCGTTCCGACAATCGGTGACGCCGCACCAGCACCTCGGCGGCCCGGATCCCGGCCTCGGTGAGGCGGATCTCCTTTTCGCCTTCCGCGTGGACGTATCCGCGCTCGCGCAGGCGACGCAGCATCTCGGTGACCGTAGGAGCGGACACGCCCAGATCCTCGGCGAGCCGCGCCGCGATCACACGACCTCCGCGAAGATTCAGCTTATAGATGGATTCGAGGTATTCCTCGACGGCCTGAGTGGGCATCGACCCTCTCTCCTCCCGATGGCTCTCACCGACCAGTGTCGCCCGGGCACGCAGCCCTCTCACGCGCCCGCGATGGCGCGTGTCATTTATGGACAAGTATACCAGCGCAGACTTTGCGCCTCTCCGTGCGGCTCTCCATGGTTCGTTCGTTCGGCCGTCGCAGCG
>JBBRDB010000018.1:0-25537 GCA_038204345.1 Thermoleophilia bacterium
TAGCACGTATCCTCCCTTGATTCTCCGACTGTCCCGCCGCTCACGCGACGCATGCTCTCTTCGGCTCTGTATGAACTCCGGACGAACGGCGCAGCCTCTACCACCAGACCGAGCTGCTCACCCGCGCTCCCGTATTCGTGGAACACGTCGGGCGCCACGTACTCCACCACAGCTAGATGGTCTCTGCTCGGGCGCAGATACTGCCCGATGGTCACGATCGATACGCCGGCCTCCCGAGCATTTTCGAGAAAGGCCCGGACCTCCTCGCCGGTCTCTCCCAGCCCCACCATGATCCCGGTCTTCACCACGACGGCGCCGGTCGCGGCCGCATGTGCCAAGACCCGCAGGGAACGATGATAGTCGGCCTGCGGCCGCACCGTCGAATACAGCCGAGGGACCGTCTCTACGTTGTGGTTGAACACGTCCGGACCGGCCGCCAGGACCACGTCGAGCGCGGCCGCATCTTCCTGAAAATCCGGCACCAGCACCTCCACCGTGGCGGCCGGAAGACGATCACGCACTGCCCCGATGGTCGCGGCGAAATGCCCCGCCCCACCATCGGGCAGATCATCGCGCGTCACGGAGGTGATCACCACGTGGCTCAACTCCATCATCGAGGCCGCGTCGGCCACCTGGCGAGGCTCCTCGGGATCGAGAGGCCCCGGGCGCCCTCCCGGCACGCTGCAGAAGCGGCAATCCCTCGTACATGAGTTTCCCATGATGAGGAAGGTGGCTGTGCCGCGCTCGAAGCATTCGCCTTTGTTGGGGCATTTGGCGCTCTCACATACAGTGTGGAGATGACGTTGACGGAGAAGTCCTTCGACCTCACGCATTGCGGCGGCCTTGGGGAGCGGTTTCTTGAGCCACTCCGGCTTACGCCCCGGACCCTCTGTCACTCGCATCATCGTCTGTCGCTCGTTCCCCATATCGTTGCCGCCTTGGCCGGCGCCTCCGTCCTCCGCAGGCTCCTCAACCGGCGACGTGCACCGATTCGCCGTGTACGTCGTGCGCGGCCTCCATCAAAGCCTCCCCGATAGTGGGGTGTGCGTGGATGGTGTCGCCGATATCTTTGACAGTGAGTCCGTTCCTGACGGCCACTGCTATCTCGTGTATCAGGTCGGTGACATGCGGACCCATCATATTGGCGCCCAGCACTTTGTCCGTGGCCGCGTCGGCGATGATCTGGATGTAGCCCTGAGCTTCTCCGATGGCCAGTGCCTTGCCGGCGGCGCCCAGCCGGAACGTGCCTGTGACAGGTTCGAACCCCTCGTCCCGCGCCTGATCTTCGGTCAGGCCGACACTCGCGATCTCGGGCAGAGTGTAGATACATGAGGGCACTACCCTCAGATCCCGCTCCCGGTTGCCGCCGAGGCAGTTCTCCACCGCGATCAGGCCCTCGTATGAGGCAACGTGGGCCAGCAAGATGCCCCCGTTGATGTCGCCGATAGCGTAGATGTCGGGCGCACTGGTCTCAAGCTTGTCGTTCACCTTGACGTAGCCGCGCGCGTCGATCTCGACGCCCACGTTTTCCAGGCCGATCCCGGCACTGTTCGGCTGCCGTCCGATGGACACCAGCATCTTCTCAGCCGTGATCTGCTCGCCGCCCTCGATGTTCGCGGTGATGTGGTCTTCGCCGTATTCGGCGATGCCTTCGACCTTCGTCTTCAGGCGTACGTCTATGCCCTTCTTCTTGAAGATGCCCTGGAATTGCTTGGCCAGGCGCTTGTCTTCGAGGGGCAGCATCTGCGGCATCATCTCGACGATGGTTATCTTGGTGCCGAGTTCTGAGAAGACTGAGGCGAACTCGCACCCGATCACTCCGGCCCCGATGATCAGCAGGGTCTCGGGTATCTTGGTCAACTCAAGGGCGCTCGTGGACGTGAGCACTGTGGGCTGATCGAAGTCGAAGAACGGGAGTCGCGCAGGCTCGGAACCCGTAGCGATAATGATCTTGTCGGCCTCGAGCGAGACAGTGCCGTCGGCCGTCACTGCTTCGACTTTGCCCGGCCCCGTGATGCGCCCCTCTCCTTGGACAAGCTTGACCTTACCCTTCTTGAAAAGGGTGTGGATGCCGTCGCGAAGAGTCTTGGATATCTCGTTCTTGCGCTCCATCATGCGCGTGAAATCCGGCACGATCTCACCCGAAACAGCGAACCCGAACTCGCCGCCGGACCGGGCCTTGTGAAGGGCTTCGACAGAACCCAGCAGGGCCTTGGTGGGGATGCAGCCCCGGTTCAAACAGGTGCCACCGATCAGGTCTTTCTCGATCACGGTCACATCGGCGCCGCGCTGGGCTGCGCGGATGGCAGCCACGTACCCTCCTGGGCCGCCTCCGATGATCACGATCCTCGTCGCTTCCGCCACTGTCGTTCTCCCTCCGCCTCGATCAACCGGGGGCTCGGCACGCGCCTCGCCCCCATCCGGCACCAACTAGTTCCGAAGGCCCGCCAACTCAAGGATCTCGGGGACGATCTCCTCTTTGCCGATGGCCATCACGTGTACGCCGTCGCAGATGTCGTTGTCGATCAGAAAGCGGATGTGCCGGGCGCAGATCTCCATGCCCTTCTTCACTGCCTCTTCTTTCGGCACCGACGCCATCTCTTCAAGGAGATCGTCGGGAACAAACACGCCGGGTACGAACTTGTTCATATACTTGGCCATGCCCACGCTCGTAAGGACCACCAAGCCGGCCATCATCTTGACGTCCTTGCCTTCGGTCACGCCCCGCGCGTACTCCATGAACCGCTGGAAGTTGTCCATGTCGTACACTGCCTGCGTCTGGAAGAACTGGGCGCCCGCATCGATCTTCTTTTCGAACTTGAGCTTCTGGGGCTCGATGGGGTCGGACTCTGGGGTCACGACGGCGCCGATGTAGAAGTCTGTGCCGCCCCCCAGCTCGTTGCCCGCCCAGTCAAAACCTTCGTTCATACGCTTGATGCATTGAATGAGCTGCACCGACTCGAAGTCGTAGACTTCCTTGGCGTCTTTGTGGTCGCCCACGCTCACGTGGTCGCCGGTGAGAGCCAGGACGTTGCGCAGGCCCAAGAAGTGGGCGGAGAGCAGATCGTTCTGCAGGGCCAGACGGTTACGGTCACGACACGTCATCTGATAGATGGCGTCGCCGCCTCGGCTGACTATCTCGTGCGACACGGCCATGGAGCCCAGGCGCATGACCGCACTCTGGTTGTCGGTCACGTTCAGGCCGTCGACCATGTCTTTCAGTAGATCGATGTGGTGAAGCATGGTGTCCACGTCGGTGCCCTTGGGCGGGCCGATCTCTCCCGAGACGACGAACCTGCCGCTCTCACAAGCCTCGCGGTACTTGCCCATGCTCACGCAGCCCCTTTCTCTTGGCCGGCCGCCTTGCCATCGAGGCGACCTGGACGCTCAACGGCGTTCCAGCGCTTCGGCCCGTGAATCGTCATGAAGGAATCCAGCTTGTCCTCACTCTTCAGCTGGTTGTATATGAGCACCCAGGCGCAGTCTTTGTCGGAATCCACTTCACACTTGCCGTTGTTGGTGCCACCGCAGGGGCCGTTCAGTATGCCCTTTGCGCAGCGCGTCACCGGGCAGATGGCGCCGTATTCGTCGAGTATGCACTCACCGCACAAGGAGCATTTCTCTTCGAACGACATCTGACGCTTCACGTTGCCCACGAACAGCGAGTTCGCGCCGGGAGTCACGTGCTTCGAGGTGCCTTCCCGAACCGACTGGACTCCCGCGCCGCACGACAGGACCAGGAAGGCGTCGGCTGCCAGCGCTGCTTCCTTGTTCTGGCGGAAGATCCTCTTGATGTCGAGTTCGTGACACGTGGCGTGCGCCACGTCGGTGGCAACGACCTTCTTGCCTGCCTCTTCCAACCGAGCCTTCATTTCGGCGACTTCGGGCTCGCCCCCGCTCTGGGTCATCGTGGCGCATTCTCCGCAACCGACGATGTAGACGGTATCCTCACCCTTCAGACTCTCGAGGATCTCCTCGAAGGGCTTCTGAGTACTGATGATCAACTGCTCGACCTCCGTTCTTGGGCCGGCGCCACCACGCGGCGGCGCCGGCCTCATACGTCCCGGCCGACCCTCCAGGGCCGGCCGAGCCCTCTTTCATCGTGGACTAGAGTCCCCGGAGATACCGCGGGACATCCGCCGCTTCGCGGACACCCACGATCACTTCCCAGTCGCCCAGTTCTTCCTCGAGTTCACCACTGATCTGCGCTACGTAGCCCGGGATTACGATCTTGCGATGATTGACCTTCTCATCGATGCCGCTCTTCTTCACGAACACCGCGATCGCATCCGCCACGAACTTACCGGCGGCCCACGACGTGAGCACCGACTGGCCTTCGGTATCCATCACCAAGAGCCACGTGGGCACCTTGCTCGCTTCCACTTCGCCCGCAAGGGTGAAGTAGGTGAGTGAGAAGTTGGTGGTGATCAGGAGCGGGCTGTCCGGTGTCGGGTCGTTGATCGGGTAGATGCCCTGATCCATCTGCATCGGCCGCTGCGGGTCGGTGTAGATGTTCTGGGCGAGGATCAAAAGCGGCATGATCTGTGCCGGATCGATGGTGTCAATCACGATAATGCCCGCGTACTTAGCCACGAAGACCCCCGCGAACACCGACTTCAACAACGGATCCGTAGTCATGCGGCAGGGGAAAGCGATAGTGGGGAAACCGAGCGCGCGGAACTTCTTCTTGATGGCTGCGCGCCTGATGTAGGTCTGATCTCTCAGGGCGTCCTGCAGGTTCGCCGACATCGGGTCGAGGATGACTTCCTTGAAGTCGCCGGCCACGCACTTCTCGCCGAGTTCGGAGAGTTCGTCCAGCGTCGCCGCCTTGATTGCGAAGGGCACACCCAGCTCTTTCGCCGCTGCGGAAACCGCGTCGAACGTTGCGGCCGTGGCCGCATACAGGAGCGGTTTCTGATCCTTGATGGGTTCGGCCGCTGTTTTGAGAGCCGCTGGATCGTCACTCATGATGACTATTCCCGCGCCGGTCTCGTCGGCGGCCTTCTTCACCCGCGCCGCGAGCTTGCCGGCGTCGGCGGACTCGATGGCGAACAGCTTGGCGCGCAGCATCTGGCCCACGCGCTCGAAGACCTGGCCCTTGAAAGTGTCCAAGCGGCTCTGGAACTCAGCGTCGTCCACTGAATCATCGACCAGGACGGCGATTCCCGGCGGGTGCTCAAAACGCTTCTCGTGACGGTACATGACCGTCTCTTCGCCCAGGACCACCGCGAAGTCTCCGGTCCCGATGGTGACTTTACGTACCGGGGGTGCGGCCGCTTCTCCCAGTTCGGCCGCCGCCTCCGCGGAGACGTGAGGACACTGCGAGAGCTCGGCTTTCCCGGAAGCGAGTTGCATGGCGAACGCCATGCATGTGGGAAATCCGCAGTCCTTGCAGTTGGTCTTCGGGAGGAGCTTAAATATCTGAAGCCCGCTCAGAGCCAACGTGTTGCTCCTTTCGCTTTATCTAGTCGCCAGGTGCGACCTCAGATATGAGGTCATAGACTGGGCGCCTCTCGGCGCCCAGTCCGCATCGGATCCTAGAACATCGAGTCCATTTCGAGCGCCGGGTGTCCGACCTCGGTGAGGTAGGCCAAGACCTCTTCCTCTTCGGTGCCGTTCTCCTCCGTCGCGATCTTCTCGTACAGACCGGCATAGCCCGCCTTATCGGCGCTGGCCGTGATGGCGTCCTTCAGTTCCTCTTTGAGCTTCTTGGGCATCCACACGACCCGGGCGATGCCGCCGTCGCCGCTGATGTACTTGGACGAACCCATGTAGAACTTGGAATGACCCACGAAGCCTGGGGTCTGCGCTCCGCCGCCCACCGAACCGGCGAGGGTGGAGAACTTCATCCCACACGGCGTCATCCCCGTGTGGTCACGATCGACCGTCATCACACCGTTACACATGGGCAGGAGCACGCTGATGGCCTCGAAACAACCACACGAGGTCATCGGGTCTTCCATCATGGAGTAGGCGTTGAAGCGCTCCACCGCGTTGTGAGAGGCCTGGTAGACGAACTCGTTGACCCCGACCCATTGACCCATCTTGTCGTTGATGGGCGCGCCCTTGGCGATGGGCTGGTTCGGGCCGGTGGGGTTGATCTCGAAAGCCGCCTTGCCGTCGAGCCAGTTGTAGGCGCCGCACAAGCCAGGTCGCTCCGGGGTGATCACACAGATGTGGTCGGGAGCGAAGCTCTGGCACAGGGAGCAGCTGTAGAAGATGTCCACCGACTCGTCGACGAGTGAGCCGATGCGCTCATCGCGCTCGGTGTACATGGCCTGAGCGCGGTCGACCAGTTCCGACACTTCTGGTTCCTTCGTGTATATGGTCACCTGCACCTTGTCCATGATGCCGCCGAAATCGGAGTGGTAGCGGGCGTGGATGATCTTGCCCACGTGCTCGAACGTAAAGCCGGCCGCTACCGCCTTCTTGCTGATACGCTCCCAGATGATGTCCCGCTGGCCCACGTGCAGGAAGCCTTCAGCCTCGTTCAGGAAGTGATGCAGTTGCCGCTCGAGAATCGGCTCGAAGTCCTTCTGCATCTTACGTCCCGAGACTTCGATCAAGACCGCGTAGGGGATGGTCGTGCCCACTTCGATCTCGTCGACATCGGGACCGACAAGGGTCACCCTGCCGTCTTCCACGTTCTCGGCGATCACGGTGAGTTCGGCACCCGGAGCCTTCGGCCCGGCGAGCTCCACGTACAGGTCTTCCTTGCGGATGCGCTCGCCCTCGAAGGCGGGACCGTAGGCTACCGGTACCGGCACCTCGGTGATGACGATCTTGAGTCCGCGCACCTCGATCGCCCTGGCGACGATCTCACTGGTGGGGATGTTCGAGACCACATGCTCGTACGTGGTGATACCGGTGGGCAGGATCTCGGGGATATCGGTTTCGGCGATGGTGGGGAACCCGTAGTTGATGGCTCCCGCAGCCGCCGCGTACTTAAGATCGTCGACTTCGCCGAGAGCCATGACGAAGGCGAAGACGCGGTCCTTGTTGTACTTGAGGATGTTCTTGAAGTCGCCCGGCTTGACGCCGCCAAAAGCCATGGCGGCGCGAGTGGCGAAACCGACCGAGTAGATGTGGCCGAAGATCTCGGGCCCGAAGGGCACGAGGCGTGTCTCCCAGCCCATGTCCACACCGCCCTCCGCCAGCTGGTCGGCGAAGGTGGTGCCGCGGGAGCCGCCCGCGATGAACACGTAGAGCGACTTCTGCTGCATCTCGCGGGCGAGGGCCACGGCTGTCTCGACATCGACGGCTGCACCCGTCACTGCGGCGAAGCCGGGGGCCGAACCGTCGACGAACTCGACGCCGCGGGCGCGCATGATCACGTCGTCGGCACAGCCGAGCCAGATGCCGTCCACGGGGGCCGGGCCGGCACCCACGTACTTCAGCGCTTCGATTATCTCGGCCAGCCACAGCGACGCCATTCCGCCGTCGAGAGTCTCACCGAGGTAGGGCAACCAGGTGTTGGCGGTGGGCACCGGCGGTAACAGGCGCTCCGCTTCGTCGAGCACCCAGCGCATGTCGTCAAGGGACTCGACCTTGTGGCCGGTGATCGCGTAGATCACCGGGAGGAAGTAGCCGGTGTTCGGGAAGAAGTCCCGCTTCTGGCCCGCATCCATGTTCGCCGCTGCCTCTTCGAAACGGCTCTTGGCCAGATCGAAATAGGCCCGCGACCCGCGGGCGACACCTCCCGCGATGATCTCGCGGATGCCTTCTGGTTTTCTTTTCTGTGTCATCGTAGTCATGTAGTGCTACCCCCGCCGATCGGCCATGTCGAACAGAACGCGCTCCTGCACCTCTTGAATCCCGAGGGCTTCGCGTTTCTTACGGATGTGGGCCATTGAGGCCTCGAAGATCCCCTCCCAGTCGGAGATGAACTCGAGCTTGCCTCCGTACTGTTCCTCCCAGCCGGAGGTGTGGATCTCGGTTACGACGCCCGAGGCGCGCACCGGCGATTCAACGCCGCCGAAGATCACATATGCGCCGCTACCCACGCAATACGTAGCGATCTCAATGGCCTTCTCGCAGTAGTACTCGGGAGAGATGCCCACCGCCGGGATCTGGTCGATGTCGTCTCCCAGACCGCCGGTCTCGACGATCTCCGCCAGAATGGTGAGTACGCGGCTGTTGTCCACGCAACTTCCGACGTGAAGCACAGGCGGCATGCCGGTGGTCTCGCAGACTTCGGAGAGCCCGGGTCCCGCGTTCGCGAACATCTCAGGCGTAAGGAAGCCGGCCTTGCCCGCAGCGTGGGACGCGCACCCGGTGACCAGCACGAGGACGTCGTTCTCGATGAACTTCTTGACCAGGCTGACGATGCCCTCGTCCTGGGTCGTTCGGGGGTTGTTGCAGCCCACGATCGCCACAGCACCCTGGATCTTGCCGTTGATGATGTTGTCGTTCAGCGGCTGGAAGCTGCCACGGAACCTGCCGCCCAGCATGTAGCGGATGTACTCGTGGGAGAAGCCGGCTACTACTGGGCTCTTGATGTCCGGGATGTGGACCTTGGCCGCGTCGCGGTTCGGGTAGTTATCGATCGCCATCTTGACGATCTCCTTGGCGATCTCGAGTGCGCGGTCCTCGTGGAACTCCACGCGCATGGCCCCCTCGATGTGTGCCTTTTGCGAGGTGGTGACCACGTGGGTGTGGAAGTTCTTGGCCACGCCCACCAGACCTTGGAACACGCACTGGATATCGGTGACCATCAGCTCCACCGCTCCCGTGAGGAGGGCGAGTTCCTGATGCAGGGAGTTGCCTGCCGGAGGGACGCCACGGCGCATCCATACCTCGTTCGCCGTGCAGCAAATGCCCGCCAACGTGATGCCGGCCGCACCCTTGCTCTTGGCGTACTCGATGATCTCCGGGTCTTGGGAGGCATCCACGATCATCTCCGACAGGATCGGCTCGTGGCCGTGGATGATGATGTTGACGTCTTCCTCATTCAGGACGCCGAGGTTCGCCTGGCTGGCTACCGGTTTCGGCGTGCCCCAGAGGATGTCTGAGAGATCGGTAGCAAGCATGGAGCCGCCCCACCCGTCGGCCAGGCACATACGAATAGCCTGGTCCATGATGTGCTGCGCGTCCTGGTCGCCTCCGGCATGGGTCCGGTGCATGGAATCGACGACCTCGCGGTCGAACCCACGCGGCGTGACCCCCAGCTTGGCCCACAACTCCTGACGCTTCTTGGGGGCGCGCTTCACATAGGTCTGGTGCCCACTCTGTTTGCCCCAATCATTCAGGGCGGCGGTGGCGACCTCTACGGCCAGCTGGTTATCGTCTTTGCCCTCGATGTCGATGTCGAAGTACCCGGCGACTGTGCGTAGCTTGACGGGGTCTTTGACACGGTAGTCGGCTGCCTCCCCCTTGCCCACCATCAACAGGGTCTCTGCGATGGTGCGGCCGTGGTCGGCGTGAGCGGCTGCGCCGCCGGCACAGGAGCGGATGAAGTTACGCGCCGCGACAGTGGCGAGGCTCGCCCCGCACACCCCTTGTTTGTCTTCCTTCTCTTTACCGACGAAGCGGCAAGGTCCCATGAAACAGACCTTGCAGCACGCGCCTTCGGCTCCGATGGGACAGGCCGAGACCTCGTCGACCCGAGAGAACATCGTAGAGATGCCTCTCTCCTCGGCTATTTGGAGCATCTCCAGAGCCGCGGGGTCGATAGACTTGGCGTAGCCACCGCCTTTTTTCTTCTTCTCGTCAGCCATGTTCGTCAATAGCTCCTCTCTACTCGCCCTTGAGACTGGCAACAGTCTTGCGGATAAGGGCGGCGGATTCTGGGTGGCGAAGAACCACGATGTTCGCTCCGGCGAGCAGGAGTGCGACACTGGTAAGAGACTCCCACATGAGTCCCCGTGTCACCATGTCCCCTGTGCCGGGCAGTTCGTCCTCGCCCACTTTGGTTTCTTTGGCCTTCCAGGCCTCTTGCCCAACAGTCGCCACGATCGGCATCTGCATTTTGGGATCGTTCTGTGACAGCGCCGCGAGGCGGTCACGCTCAAAGACCGTATACGCATACTCGAGGCCGTAGCCGAGCGCGCCGGTGGTGGGATCCATGAGGATCGCGCCATCGTCGACGCCCAGTTGAGACAACAGCACGTTCAACTGCTTAGCCAGGTTCACGTCCATCGGACTGAAGGCCACGACCGCATGTTGGTAACCCATGGCGGCGGCGCCGACGGAACGGTAGTTGTCTTCTTCAGCGTTGCCTATGACGACCTTGTGGCCGGACAGCGCTTCCGCGACAGCTTTCAACACTTCGGGATCGCCTTCAGCGTCGCCCGAACCCACCACGATCACCGGCACGTTCACAGCCTCGACAACGGCCTTAGCCGAAGCCGCGGCCTCCGTCGCGCCACGATCCGCGCCGTTGGGGTCGGTGCTGCGCAGACGCAGGTAGATCATGTCGGCGCCGAACTCGTCGACGGCCTTCTTGGCCCATGCCACGGGGTCGGCGAACACGTCGCTGTAGATGCCGTTCAGCGTGGACGACCAGTCGTCGGGAGCCAGATCCCAGACCTCAAAGGCAAGCTTGGGGTCGTTGGGCATCTCTCCCTCGAACGTATGGAACGGGAAGGCCGTCTCTCCGCCGACGGTCACTCCCGCGATGTCAGCCTGGCGGATGGCTCCTTTGTACGACTCAGTAGGAGCTTGAAAAGCCAAGTCCATCACTCCTTTCCTCGGACGATCCCGCAGCTCATTCTGCGGAAGATCAGACGCCTGCGGTGAGCCGTGCGGCGCGCAGGGTGTTTTTTGCCAGCATCATGTTGGTGACCGAACCCACGCCACCTGGGACGGGAGTCACGGCCTTTGCCTTCTCAACCACTTCGTCGAAGTTCACGTCACCGACAGTCTTCGTCTCAGCGTCGGTCAGGTCAGACGCACACTTCTTGCAGGGGTCCTTCTTGGACCGGTTGTAGGTGCCGCACTCCGGGCACACGATGACGCGGTTGATGCCCACGTCGATGACCACCGCGCCCTCTTTGATCTGAGCGGCACCGACAAGGTTGGGGAATCCAGCGGCCACGATGACGTAGTCGGCCGCCGTGGTGTGCTTCTCCAGGTTACCCTTCATAGAGGTGAACACGTGCACGACCGTGGTGGAGGCGTTCCGGTTGAGCGCGAGGAATCCCACAGGCTTGCCGACTATGTTGGAGTGGCCGACCACGCAGATCTCGGCCCCTTCGAAACCTTCTTTCGGGTCGATCCCCTCGCTCTTCATGTAGCGCTCCATCAGCTCGATGCACGCCGAGGGAGTGGCGGGCGGGAACGTGGGCTCACCCAAGGCCAGCTTGCCCATGTTGAAGGGGTGGAAGCAGTCGATGTCCTTGTTCACGCTGATAGAGTTGATCACGGCCGAGTCGGAGATGTGCTCCGGGAATGGACGCAGCGGCAGGATCCCCGATACAGAGGGGTCGTCGTTCAGCGATTCGACGATGCGGATCACGTCTTCTTCGCTGATGTCGGCCGCGTGGGTCTCCTCGCGATAGTTGAAGCCCATCTCGCCGCAGAACTTCTCAACGGCGCCGCGATACATCTTGGCCCCGAAGTTGTCTCCGACCAAGAGGGTGGCGATGCCGGGTTCGATACCCTGCGACTTCAACTCCTCGAGTTCACGCGCCAACTCCTCACGGATCTCAGCCGCGATAGCCTTACCGTCGATGATCTTGGCTCCCATCCGCTATCCTCCGGTTCGCTTTTTTCCAGCCGCGGGCCGCACGCGCGCCCCGCAGATCTCAACCCAGTTTCTCGTACGTCAGTGCCATGACGGACACCCGCAACGCCGCCGTCTTTCCCAGGATTTCCTGCACCCGGGACCAACTTGCGTCGTTGAAGGCCTCGTCCTGGATCCAGCCTACGTTTATCTTCACGTTCAGCGCCGCGCTCTGCGCGGCTGCGTCTGCCAGGAGCACCGCGACGCCCGCGTCGCTCACTGCGTTGACGTTGCCGATCTCGCCGGCGGTGAGGCTCAACTCCGCCATGGCCAACGCCTGCTCGGCGATGGCTAGGGGCACTTTCGCCGCCTCGACGAGCGCGGCCTGCATAAGCCGGTCGCGGGCTACCTTCTGCTCGTCCGTGTCACGCGGAAGCTTCATAGCCTCGGAGACGGCACCGTAGACCTCGGTGTCTTTCTGCACCAGTTCCTGAAGCGCCGCTCGGACGGTCTCCGACCGATCCAGCAGCACCTTCACATCGTCCTGGACCTCCGCGTACTTCTCCTTGCCGACGGTGAGGCCGGCCACCATGCTCACGAGACCCGCCCCCAACGCCGCCACGAGCGCCGCTACGCTGCCGCCGCCGGGCTCCGGGCTCGACGTGGCCAACTTGTCCAGGAACGCGCGGATGCTCCCGTCGATGTATCCGTCTGCCACCAGCCCGCCTCCCTTCATCTCATCTCTTCCGTACCAGCATCAACGGCCGTTGTCGCCTCACTGCAGCGCACTTCAGATCCCAAGATACTTGTCCATGAGCTCTCGCACCGCGACCAAACTCGCTGCATCATCGGGCAGGTCGAACACGCTCCCGCCTGCCAGATCGTTCTCGAACAGAGCCCGGTCTTCGGGGATCACTCCGCCGAGGGGCACCGTCGTGTGCTCCATCAGCCGCTCTACGGGTAGGCCCTCAGGCGCTCGGCTGATCACCACGTACCGGTCTGCCACGACCAAACCCATCTCGTCCGCCAACTCCGAGATCCTCTCCACCGTGCGCGCCCCACGGACCGAGGCATCGGTGACTATGAACATGACGTCCACGTCCCTGGTGGTGTGGCGACTGAGGTGCTCCAACCCGCCCTCGTTGTCCATGACCACCCACGCGTACTCTTTGGCAAGCGTCTTGATGTACTCACGCAACAGGTTGTTAGCGTAGCAGTAGCAGCCCGGCCCTTCCGGACGGCCCATGACCAGCAGGTCGTAGCCGTGCGATTCTTCCAGGGCCTCGTGCATCTTGTACTCGATCCACGTCTGCTTATCCCAGCCCGCAGGGATCTCGCGGGCCCCCACGAAGGTCTGTTCGCGCAGCCCGCCCACCGTCATCGAGGCCTGCGTGCCCAGGATCTCGCCCAAGTTGGCGTTGGGGTCGGCGTCGACGGCCAGGATCGGCGAGATACCACGGGCCACCATCTCCCGGATCAACAGCCCCGCGAGCGTGGTCTTCCCGGTGCCTCCCTTGCCCGCCACTGCCACTGTCTTGGTGGCAGCCATGCTAACGCACTCTCCGGGCGCGTTCGTTGAGGATCGCGTCCATAGTGGGGAAGTACGTCATGTCGGTGTGGGGAAGGAACATAGCAGCCACGTAACGGTCCATGAAGACTTGGTTGTCGGACATGTCGACGTTGGTCATCATGAGGGCCACCTGCTCCGCCGCCTTGAGCATGTCCTTCGAGAAAGACACCAACCGGGCCCCCAGCAACGAACCGTTGCCCACGAAGGTGAACGTGTCCATGTTCACTTCTGGGAAGAGTCCTATGGCCTGGGCCTGTTCGATGCGCAGGTGCTTACCGAAGCCGCCGGCCACGTAGATCTGCTCCAGGTCGGCCCAATCGAGTGCCACGCTCTCGAGCAAAGTCATGATGCCGGCGAAGATCGCGGCCTTCGCGCGCACGAGGTTGTCGATGTCGGCCTCGTTGATGACGATGTCCTCGCCGGTGCCGGAGAATTCGGCTTCGACGATGACGTACTCGTTGGCACCCTCGGTCTCGCGCAATCTCTCCGTGGGCAACGACATGTCGAACTTGCCGTTCTGAGACAGCACGCCGGCTTTCAAGAGTTCTGCTACTGCGTCGATGATGCCCGACCCACAGATGCCGATGGGCTTCACGTCTCCGATGGTGAGAAGAGTCGGGTCGTAGCTGATGGGATCGATGCGCACCGTCTCGATAGCGGCTTCGGTGGCCCGCATGCCATGCTTGACGCCGCCGCCCTCGAACGCGGGTCCAGCCGAGCAGGACGTGGCGATCAACCACTCCCGGTTCCCGATGACGACCTCACCGTTGGTGCCGATGTCGATGTAAAGCGTGATCTGTTCGGTGTCGAAGATGCCCGACCCCAGGATGCCGGAGACGATGTCGCCGCCCACGTAGCTGGCCACGCTGGGGAAGGTGTGCACGTGCACGTGCCGCCCCACCTTGATGCCGCTGCCCAGGTTGACGGCGCGCACCGGCGGGATGAAATCGGCCGGCGGGACGTATGGCGCCATGCGCAGGTATTTTGGATCGATGCCCACGAGCATGCAAGTCATGGTGGTATTGCCGGCGGCGACCATGTGCGTGATCTCCTCGCGCTGGATCCCGCCCTTCTCCACAAGCTCATCGACGATCTCGTTTATCGTGTCCACGACGGCTTGCTGCAGAGTCTCCCGGCCATCCTTCTTCTGAGAGAAGACAATGCGCGTGATGACGTCGTCACCGTAGCTGATCTGCTTGTTGTACCGCGACGCCTGAGCCACCGTCGTCCCCTCGTTCAGATCGAGGAGTTGCCCCCACACCGTGGTCGTGCCGATGTCCAAGACCACAGAGTAGTCGCGGTTACAGTGCGACCCCGACTCGAGTTCGATGACCTTGTAGCCGTACGACGTGTCCACCACCGTTGCCGTGACCAGCCAATCCTGGTCACGAAGGACATGGGGCATGTTGCGGATCCAGATCGAATCGACCGACGTGTTCGCCAGGCCGAAGTTGTCTTTGAGCGCCTTCTTGAATCGGGCTAGATCGTTGAGATTATCGCCCTCCGAAGGTGGAGTCATCTGCATACAGAGCTTCTTGACCACCGGGTCGAGAGTCCAACCAGTGACGAGCGATTCGAGCTCGGCGGCAGTGAGGAGCCGTCCTTTACGTTCGCCGCGGAGTTCGCGTTCCAGGACGGAGGCGTCGCCCATCCTGGACGTCTCCGGGATGAAGACCTCGATATCCGAAAGTACGTGGGTGCGGCAGGCGAGCCGGATGCCGTCGGCCCACTCGTCGTCGCTCACTTTCGAGGAGCGCTCGCTCTCTACTTCGCCCGAGACGACCTTGATGCGGCACTTACCGCACGCACCCGACCCTCCACACGAGGCGTTTATGTGGAGGTCTGCCTGCATGGCCGCGCGGAGAACAGATTCTCCGCGCGGCACATCGGCGACCAGGACATCACCTGGTTGAAAGGTGAGGGTAAAGCGTTCGGTCATACGTCATCCATGAAACTCTGGCAAGGAATGGGGCGACTCCTAGAAGAGACCGACGATCTTGCCGTCGACGAGGTCGATGTCCTCCGCCGCGGGCCTCTTGGGCAGGCCGGGCATGGTCATCATTTTACCACACACCGGCACTATGAACCCCGCTCCGGCGGACAGACGCGCCTCGCGCACCGTGAGTCTCCAGCCCGTGGGACGACCCACTACGGTCTTGTCGTCCGACAGGGAAGCTTGGGTCTTCGCCATGCAGATGGGCAGGCCCGAGTAGCCGTTCTTGGCTATCAGTTCGATAGCCTCTTCGGCTTCGGGGGTATAGTCCACGCCGTCCGCTCCGTAGATCTTGGTGGAGATGGCCTCGATCTTCTCCTTGATGCTGAGATCCAACCCGTAGAGGAACTTGAAGTCGGGCTTCTCCTCTTCACAGATGCGCACGATCTCCTTGGCCAACTCGACGCCGCCTTCGCCGCCCTTGGCCCAGACCTCGGAGAGCACGACTTTCGAGCCCATGGCCCTGACCTTCTCCTCCAGGAGCTTGAGCTCACCGTCGGTGTCATCCGGGAAGCGGTTGATGGCCACGACCACAGGCACGCCGTACAGGTGCATGTTCTCCACGTGCTTAGCCAGGTTCTCGAGGCCCTTCTCAAGAGCCGCGAGGTTCTCCTCCTTGAGGTCCGCGAAGGCCACGCCGCCGTGCATCTTGAGCGCGCGGATGGTGGCCACCAGCACCACAGCGTCGGGAGTCAGGTGAGCGTAACGACACTTGATGTCGAAGAACTTCTCGGCGCCCAGGTCGGCGGCGAAGCCGGCTTCGGTCACGCAGTAGTCGGCCAGTTTCAGACCGAGCTTCGTGGCCTGCACCGAGTTGCAGCCGTGGGCGATATTGGCGAAGGGCCCACCATGGATGATAGCGGGAGTGTTCTCGAGAGTCTGTACGAGGTTGGGCATGAGGGCGTCCTTCAAGAGGACGGCCATGGAGCCGGAGACCTTGATGTCTTTGGCGGTGACGGGGTCTCCCGACTTCGTGTAAGCGACGATGACCCGGTCGAGGCGGGCCTTCAGATCTTCGAGGTCGGTGGCAAGACAGAGGATGGCCATGACCTCGGAGGCGACAGTGATGTCGAAGCGCGACTTGCGCTCGACGCCCTCGCCCTCCTGGCCAACGGTGACGCTGCGCAGGGCGCGATCGTTCAGGTCCACCACGCGCGGCCAGGTGATGTTCTCGATGTCGATATCGAGGTCGTTGCCCTGGAACAGGTGGTTATCCAGCACGGCGGCGCAGAGGTTGTGGGCCGTGGTGATGGCGTGAAGGTCGCCGGTGAAGTGCAGGTTGATGTCCTCCATCGGGACCACCTGCGCATAGCCGCCGCCGGCCGCACCGCCCTTGATCCCGAAAGAGGGACCGAGAGAGGGTTCACGCAGGGTGGTCACCACGCTCTTGCCGATCTTGGCGAGACCCATGGACAGACCCACGTTGGTGGTGGTCTTGCCCTCTCCGGCCGGGGTGGGAGTGATGGCGGTGCAGAGTATCAGCTTGCCGTCGGGCTTGTCGGCCAAACGGTCCAAGACATCCAGATGGATCTTGGCCTTGTACTTACCGTAGAGATCGATGTCGTCCTCGCTGAGGCCGAGATCCTTCGCCACCTCGATGATGGGCTTGAGGGTAGCTTCCTGTGCGATCTGGATGTCGCTTTTCACGCGTCCCTATCCTCCTATGGGTGGGGGAGTCAACCGTCCGAAGGACTATTATAGTAACGACCGGCTCTAATTCAATAGGAACTATCCCGTGCAGCCCACTAACCTTGCCGGTCATCGCCAGGTTTGTACCGTTCACCGGAGGAATCAGCTCCAGACAACGCAGAGAGCGCGGGGTCGCGGTGCTCTCTCGCTAGGGGCCCAATGAGTGCCGCGAGTTCGATCGGGGTCGGCGCGCGCTTGGGGTGACGATCGCGGCCGGTCCGCAGCCCGGCTGACGCCCCGAACCCTTCAGCCGGCCCGCAGGGCCTCGCGGGCCGCCGCCACAGCGGCGGCCATGACCTGCTGGAGCGGCAGGCCGATCCGTTCTGCCGCCCGCGCGGCGTCCTCGAACTCTGGCGCCACCGCGACCGTGCGGTCCCCGAGGCGTCCCACCTTCACCCTGACGCTCTCACCGCCTACGTCCACCTGGAGCCAGGTGCGGTCGAGTACGTGTCGTTGCAGGACCGCCCGCCTCACGCCGAAGGTCGTGGACTCGCTAAAGATCAGCTCGACCAGGGACCCTTCGTCCGCCGGCGCGCACAGCACTGTCAGTTCAAAACCGGGACGGCCCTTCTTCATGAACGCCGGCGTCCACCAGGCATCAAGCGCGCCTGCGGACATGAGTCTCTGGTGAAGGTACGCGAGGACCTCCGGCGAGGTGTCGTCGATGACCGTCTCCAGTTCCACCACTGCCGAAAGCGCACCGGGGGTCGGCGGAGACCCTTCCCCACCCGCGGCGGGCGTCGCGCTCGGTTCGGTCGCGCCTGGGGCCTCCCTGTGCCCGAGGACCGCCCTCAAGACGTTGGGGCCGTGCTCCGACGCCCGGGTCCCTGCCCCATACCCAGCCGCATCCACCACCATATCGGGGAGTGTGCCGAAGCGCCCGGCCAACTCACGCAGGAGCAGGGCCCCCGTGGGCGTGGTCACCTCGAACTCCTCCCCTCCCGATACCACCGGCACGCCCCGGAGTAGCTCCAATGTAGCCGGGGCGGGCACCCCCAGGCGGCCGTGGGCTGTGACCACGCTGCCACTCCCCACGGGAACGGCCCCATGCACGACTTCGTCCAGCTCCAGCGCCTCGACCAGACTGATGCAGCCCACGACATCGATCACCGTGTCCACGGCGCCAAGCTCGTGGAAATGTACCTCCTCGGGAGTCACGCCGTGGAGTCCGGCTTCCACCTCGGCCAAGCGCCGAAGTGCGGCAGTGGCGCGTGTCGCGACGGACGGCGGCAGGGCGGAGTCCCCCAAGAGTCGCTCGATATCGGAGAGCGTGCGCAGCGGCGGGGACCCCGAGACCACGACCTCTACGCGCGTGCAGGCCAGTCCGGCCGACGTCCCCTTACGCACCTCTATCCGGGCTTCTGGTAGTCCGAGCGCGTCTACCGCTTCACGCAGGGCGATCTCGAGTGTCCCTTCGCTGTCGAGGTCGAGCAAGGCACCCAGAAGCATGTCCCCGGATACGCCGGACCACGGGTCGAGGAAGAGGATCCGGTGCACGTTCTGCCTCCTGTGAGAATCGCCCACACGGTCTCCCGACCGTACCATCCAGCAGCCGCCGTCATCATAGAGGCACTGATTGCGTGCCACAAGCCTGCAAGCTTGGTCTCAGCGTCGGCGGGGTCGCCACGCCCCGTTGCATTCTGGTGTTCTTCCTCATAGACTGCAGCCCAGTGATCGCGCCTGAGCCGCACCTGCGGCAGCGGGGAAGCACGTGAAGCCGAAGCGACTCGCCGACTACATAGGTATGTCCATCCGCCGCCTACGGATGGACCGCGAGTACACGCTCCAGGCCCTGTCGGACGAATCCGGGATCTCAAAAAGCTACCTGGGCGACATCGAGAAGGGTCGCAAGAACCCGACGACCGACGTGGTCGAGGCTATCGCATCTGCGCTGGGCGTCCCCGCACGGCGGCTGCTCTACCACGCCGCGCTCGACGAAGAGGACCCCTTCCTGGACTCGGAGCAGCTCGTGCTCGAGGCGGACACCGAAGAACAGATCGAGGTGCGCGAACTCACTCATCTGGCCCACCGCCTGCGACCACTCGACAGGAGGCTGCTCCTTGAACTCGCCCGTCGCCTGGCGCGCTGAATGAAGCGCTACGGCTCCTGGCCGGTAGTCATCGCCGCCCTGTTGGGCTCCGCCGTTATCGGCTCGATCGCGACTGTCGTTATGGTCGCGCTGATCCAGGGAGCCGGTCTGGTGGAGGGGTTCCAGACGAGCGATCTCCTCAACCGTCCCTGGGCCCTCTTCGTCGCCATACTGGTGAGCGACGCCGTACTTCTTCTCACGGTCTACCTTCTCCTTGTGCGCCGAGGAGTGGTGGGTTGGCGTGAATTGGGACTCGGCCCGAGCAAGGTCACGTACCCCGTCCTCCGGGGCCTCGCCTATGGATTATTCTTCCTGGTCATTTCCGGCGTGGTCGCCACGCTGCTGGCACGGTTCGGTGTCCAACAGGATCAGGCCGGCCGCTTCCCCATCCAGGGAGCCGGCCCACTGGGGGCCGCGGGCATCCTGATGGCTGGGGTCGTGTTCGCTCCCTTCGCCGAGGAGATCTTCTTCCGCGGTTTCATCTTCCAGGCGATGACGGAACGAAAGGGGTCCGTCCGCGGCCTGGTCTACAGCTCGGGGCTGTTCGCTCTGGTGCACGCGAACCTCGCAGCATTCTTGCCCTTGGCCGCTGGAGCGGCCGTCCTGGCCATCGCCTACAGGCGGACCGGAACATTATGGGTGCCGATGGTGGCCCACGGGGTCAACAATGCGTTCGCACTGACCGTGCTCCTCCTCTCCACCTGACCCGTCCTCGAACCGCCCGGTGCCGACCGCCCGCCCTCGCGCCCGACGATCCCGTGCCTCAACCCCAACCCAGCTCGTCGATGCGCTCTTCTGAGAGACCGTAGAAGTGGCCGATTTCGTGAACTACCGTGTGGCGTACCTCTTCCTTGATAGTCTCCGGATCCCCGCCGGCTGACGCCACGATCGACCTACGGAACAGCGAGATGCGATCGGGCAGGACGCCGGCGTAGAAACCGCCGCGCTCCGTCAGCGGGACCCCGATGTACAGACCCAGCAGAGAGTCCGGGTCCTCGCCCTCCATATCCGCCTCGGCCATGTCCTCCGCCGATGGCGACTCGTCGATCACCACCTCGACGTTGTCGAGACGGGCGAGGAACTCTTCCGGCAGCGAGTCCAGAGCCTCCGCCACCAACTGTTCGAACCGCGCCTCATCCACTTACGGCCGCCTTCGCACTCGCGACCGCGCTGAGCAAGCTTGCCACCGCCCGAGCGCGGTGGGAAACGCGGTCTTTCTCACCGGGGGCGGACTCCGCCAGCGTCATGTCCCAGCCTTCCGGCACGAACACCGGGTCGTAGCCAAAACCGCCTACGCCGGTCGCCGACCTCGCGACGCAGCCTTCAACCGAGCCGGCGGCCTGGTATATGCACGGATCACCCGGCTCAGTCGTCGGCACCACCAGAACAAGTGCGCACACGAATCGGGCGGTCCTGCCTCCCCGCCCACCCAGGCGGCTCAGCAAGAGGGAGACGTTCTCTTCGTCGGTAGCCCCGTCACCCGCGTACCGCGACGACCTGACCCCGGGATCACCCCCCAGAGCGTCCACCTCCAAGCCTGAGTCGTCCGCCAGGACGGTCACCGTGCCCCCGAGGGCGGCGAAGGCGCCGAGGGCTTTGAGCAGCGCGTTCTCGGCGAACGTCTCGCCCGTCTCCTCGGGCAGGTGGACCGTGTTCGGAAGGGGCGCGACGCTGATTCCCTCGCCCAACAGGCGCCCGAACTCCTTGGCTTTTCCCCGGTTTCTCGTAGCGACCACCAAGCGCCGATCACCGCCCAAGAACGGCAGCAACAAAGGCGGAGTCGGAGGGGCGAAGGGGGGCTCGATCATCCCTGCGTATAGCTACGGGCTACTATCTCCGCCTGAACCATGCCGATCTCCCTAATGCCTGCGGCGGCCAGGTCGAGAAGTTGGTCGAGACCGGTCCGATCGAAAGCTATCTTCTCGGCGGTCGCCTGCACCTCGATCAATCGGCCGGAACCGGTCATCACGACGTTCATGTCCACGTCGGCGGTGGAATCCTGGGCATAGTCGAGGTCGAGGACCGGCATACCGCCCACGATCCCCACGCTTACCGCGGCCACCGAGTCGTGCAGCGGGTAGTTCTTGATGACCTTGGCGTCCACCGCCCGCTTGAGAGCCAGATGCAGGGCCAGATAGCCACCCGAGATGGCGGCGCAGCGCGTGCCTCCATCGGCCTCGATCACGTCGCAGTCCACGTAGACAGTCCGCTCCCCGAGGCCGGACAGCTGGGTGATAGCGCGAAGGCTCCGTCCGATGAGACGCTGGATCTCGACCGTGCGCCCCCCCTGACGTCCCGATACTGCCTCGCGCGAGGACCGCTGGCCGGTCGAAGCCGGAAGCAGGGAATACTCGGCCGTCAGCCATCCCTCGCCTGTTCCTCGCAGCCGACGCGGCACACCGTTCACGATGCTGGCGGCACAAAGGACACGGGTGCCCCCCAACTCGAAGAGCACGGAACCGTCGGCAGATCGTACGAAATCAGGAGTGACTTTCAACGTCCTCAGCTCGCCGGGCGACCGACCAGTCTGACTCTGCTCTGCGCACATGCGCTCGTTCCTTTCGCCGGCAGGAAACCGGAGTGAGAATAGCCGTCCCGAGGGGCGGCGCGATGGACGGGTTCACCCGGTGCGGTCGATCGCCACGACTCCCGCCTCCCAGTGGACGACCTCACGGATCGGGAGTTGAAGGAAGCGTGCACCCACGCGTCTGAAGGCCTCCGGGTCTCCTGTCGCGTAGAAGCGATAGTCACCCTCGCGGCCGGGTAGATTCCCGATGCCCTTGCGATCCAGGATCTCGCCTACTTCGCGCGCGATCTCCTCCGCGGAATTGATGAGCGAGACGTTCGGCCCGAGAAGCCGGCGCAACATGGGCGAGAGCAACGGGTAGTGCGTGCACCCCAGGATCACGGTGTCGGCCCCCGCTTCTTTGATCGGGCGGACGCAGTCACGGACAGCCTGCTCCACCTCCTCCGAGAAGACGTCGCCTTCCTGGATCATGGGCGCCAAACGATGACAGGCTACCGCGAAGACGTCGAGTCCCGCATCCAGAGCATGCAGAGCCTGCTGGTAGCCGGCCGAACGCACCGTGGCTTCGGTGGCCATGACGCCGATCCTGCGGTTGCGGGTCTCCTGCACCGCCGCTCGGGCACCCGGCATGACAACGCCGACGATGGGAGTATCGAAAGCCTCCTGGAGTTGCGGGAGTGCGGCGGCGGCCGCGGAGTTGCAGGCGACTATGATGAGTTTCACGTCGTGCTCGACCAGAAAGGCGGTATTGCGGAAGGCCAGCGCCCGCACCTCCTCCAGGGTCCTGGGGCCGTAGGGGAACGAGCCCGTGTCGCCCAGATACAGGTAGTCCTCGGCGGGGAGGCTCACTAGGCACTCGTGGAGCACCGTCAGACCGCCCACCCCCGAGTCGAACAAGCCGACGGGACGTGTATCCACCGGAGCGCGCCTTCCGCTTCCGCCAGGGTCTCCGGACGAGGACATGGGCTCCCGCTCTTCCATGGTGGCGGATTCTACCAGACGCCGCCTCCGCGATGCGGGCTCGGGGCTCCGTGGTAGAGTGCGGCTGATGAGCAGCAATCGGGATACGACACAGGATTCCGCCCTCAAGGTCCGGGTCACCGGTGCGGTGCAGGGAGTCGGATTTCGGCCCTTCGTCCACGGACTCGCGACCGGCCTACGCTTAAGGGGACAGGTGCGCAACGACCCCCTCGGCGTGGAGATCGTCGTGGAAGGGTCCACACGGGACCTTGAGGAGTTCCTCGACCGGCTGGTCGACGACGCTCCTCCCCTCTCGCTCGTCGAGGACGTGACCTCCACCACGATCGAGCCGACCGGCGCCACCGGTTTTGCCATCGTCGAGAGTGCTGTGGGCGCGCGCTCGGAGACCTACGTGACGGCGGACGCGGCGACCTGCCCCGAGTGCCTGCGCGAACTCTTCGACTCCTCCGACCGCCGCTACCGTTACCCCTTCATCAACTGCACGGCGTGCGGTCCGCGCTACACCATCACTCGAGCCGTACCCTACGACCGATCGTCGACCACGATGGCCCACTTCGACATGTGTCCGGAATGCCGGTCGGAGTATGACGATCCATCCGACCGCCGCTTCCACGCACAGCCGAACGCCTGCTCAGCCTGCGGTCCGCGGCTGACGTATCTGATCGGGTCGAGCGGAGCAGCTGTCCACGGCGACGACGCTCTCCCCAAAGCAGTAGAGGTGCTGCTCGCAGGCGGGATCGTCGCGGTGAAAGGGTTGGGCGGCTACCACCTCGCCTGCGACGCCACTCGGGAGGCGAGCGTGGCGACCCTCCGTCGAAGGAAGCACCGGGACGAGCGCCCCTTCGCGGTCATGGCCGGGTCGCTCGAGGAGATGCGGGCCTACTGCCATGTCTCCCAGGCCGAAGCCGAACTCCTCTCCTCGCCGCGTCGCCCCATCGTGCTCGTAGAGCGTCTGCGCGACCGGACACCCGGCGCCGCCGGGCAAGGTGAGACGCAGGAACGCGCGCCGGACGCCGCCACGGAGCACTCTGCCGCGGCTGCCTCCCCTCCTTCGGCACCTCCCGCTCTCGCAGCACCTTCCACGCTGGAAGTCTCCTCCTCCCTCGCCCCCTCGGTCGCCCCCGGAGTCGACACCTGTGGGTTCTTCCTACCCTACACGCCGCTGCACCACCTCCTCTCGCGTGCCGTCGGCCGTCCCCTGATCATGACCTCGGGCAACGTGACCGACGAGCCTATCGCCTTCGAAGACCAAGATGCGATCTCGCGGCTCGGCAGCCTCGCCGACGGCTTCCTGACGCACGATCGCCCCATCCATGCCCGAGTGGACGACTCGGTCGCGCGCATCCACGAGGGACGCACGTACCTCCTGCGCAGATCAAGAGGCTGGGCCCCTCTCCCAGTGACGTTCTCCGGGTCCGACTCCTGCATCCTCGCCGTCGGCGGCCATAAGAAGAACACGTTCGCGCTAACACGCGGGCGCCATGCCTTCCTGAGCCAGCACATCGGCGACCTGGAGAACCTCGAGACCCTGCGCTCGCTGGAGGAAGGCGTCGCTCACTACGAGCGCCTCTTCGATCTGCGGGCGGAGGTAGTGACGCACGACCTGCACCCCGACTACCTCTCCACCCGCTTCGCCCAACGCGTGGCTGCGGAACGGTCGATTCCACTCATAGCAGTGCAGCACCATGAAGCCCACGTCGCTTCGGTGTTGGCCGACTCTGGACACACCGGGCCGGTGGTGGGGGTTGCCTTCGACGGGAGCGGCTACGGCCCCGACGGTACCATCTGGGGAGGAGAGTTCTTCGTGGGGTCGCCCGGCGCGCTGACGCGGGTGGCCCGGCTCGGACACCTCCCGCTTCCCGGCGGTGAGGCCGCCGTCCGCGAGCCCTGGCGCATGGGTCTCGCTCTGCTCGAGGCATGCGGACTCGATCCCGAAACGGCGTTGGCCCCGGGCGCGGCGTTCACCGGCGCTGAGACCCTGCTCTCTCGGCCGTGGGAGTTCATGCGTCGCCTCATCGATTCGGGCGTCAACTCTCCCTTGACATCGTCGGCGGGACGCCTCTTCGACGCCGTGGCCGCGCTCCTTTCGGTGCGGATGGAGGTGTCATACGAAGGTCAGGCTGCGATCTTGTTGGAGACCGCCGCCCGTCGCCACTTCGCGGCCGTGGGCCTGCCCGACGCCGCGACCACCCCGGACTGGCTGAACCGCGGGGAGTGGACGGTGATGAAGCCGCGGGGGCTGCCGCGCGTGGTCGCCCTGGAGCCGTTCGCCCGGGCTCTTGTCTACGACCTCTCTCATTGCCCAGACCCCGGATGCATCGCCGCTCGATTCCACCACGCACTTGCCTGGATCACGGCTCGGGAGGCGGCGTTTCAGGCCGATCGCCACTCCCTCGACACCGTTGCCCTCGGAGGCGGCGTCTTTCAGAACACTCTGTTCCTGGAGCTGCTGACGTCGCGCCTGCGCCACTTGGGCCTCAGAGTCTTGGTGCACCGCGCGGTGCCCACCAACGATGGCGGCCTGTGCCTTGGTCAGGCTGCTACGACCGCCGCCCTCTTGCGGGCCAAGGCCGTCACGGACGCGGGCTCTATCGAGCCCTCGGCCGCCAGCGGGCCTCGGGCGCAGTGAGGAGCCGACGCATGCGGCTCGACATCGGGTGTGACGTCCCGCTTGCGCCCCTCACCACCCTCGAGACCGGAGGACCGGCCCGCTTCTTCCTGGAAGCCCGAGACGAGACGACCGTCGTGGAAGGTCTGGCCTGGGCGCACGAGCGGGGCCTGCAGGTGTTTTTGCTGGGCGGCGGCTCGAACGTACTGGTAGCCGACGACGGCCTCGACGGGCTTGTGGTGAAGATGGCGACGCGCGGGGTCACGATAGAGCCGGTAGGAGATTCCGTGGTGGTGCGGGCCGCAGCCGGCGAGTCGTGGGACGAGCTCGTGGACCGCACCGTGGCCGAAGGGCTGGCCGGTCTCGAGTGCCTCTCCGGCATCCCTGGTTCGGTGGGCGCGGCTCCCGTACAGAATAT